>JAZDGK010000025.1:0-30187 GCA_043806955.1 Pseudomonadota bacterium
GTCGTAAACGTTCACCGTTATCCGTTCACCGTTGTCCGTAAGAGCTTTTTCGGTGACCTATCATTAGATTATGGATGCTGGTTCCAGGTTCACGGTTCAGAGTTCACGGTTAAATTTGGAACTGTGAGCCGTGAACTTAGAACCATCAAATATCGAGCCCGTTATTCGGCCACCACCTCATGCGAGAAACATCTTTTCGGTGAACGGTGAACGGTCAACGGTGAACGCTTACGGGGTGTCCGTTCCATTTGCGGTATGGTTTGAAAGCCAGGACGTAATGCAGTCGATGGCGGTGCCGGAGGTCAAAATGTCGTAATGGTTCGCCCCGCTTATTTTCTTAATCTCACATGAATCCGACTGCACCATTTCGAATGCCAGTTTAGCGGCCGCGATATCATTCTCTCCCACAAGCAGCAGTTTTCTGCCGGGGATGTCGGGCAGGTCTTCACCAAGGGTACCCATAATATCAAGAAGACCGGAAAAAGGACGGTATTCTTTTACCCGTCTTGGCCTCAGGATGCGAACCATTTCCTTCTTGCCTTCTCCAAACGTCGCCGAAAAGGGAGCGGAAATGGCTACCGCCAAAGCGCATCCCAGGGAAAGCGCCAAACGGCCGCCTATGCTATGGCCCAAGGCACCCATAAAACCATATCCCATACGTTCCTGCCAGTATGAAATACAGGTTTTCACCTCGCCATGGTCAAAAAGAAGGGTTCCGCTCTCCCCGTGTCCGGGAAGATCCGGGCACAGGATCGGAAAGCCCCCGGCAGCCATATGAACAGACAGGGCCAGCATTTCTTCCTTGCATCCGCCGTAGCCGTGCAGAACCAAGAATCTTCCGCTCGCGGGCTTCAAAGGATCGATTTTTATCCCGGCATACGGACCGTCCGTTATGTATTGAATATCTATCAGGCTCATAATTTGAGAGAAAGTACTGAGTGACGAGTGCTGAGTACTGAGTACTGAGTAAATGGATCAAACGAAATAGCCATGTTGCCGAAAGCTGATCGTTTCTGGTTTGACGGTTAACGGTGAACGGTGCGTCTCACTCACTAATCACTACTTCCACCTGTCGCTTCGTGTCCATCATTCAAAACCAGTCAGTACAGCGCGACACAGACAATACCCAAGCAGACAAACGGCAAGTGTCATTCTCTTCACTATCCTGGGCGTTACGCCGGTTATTATGGACACCATTCTGTATGAGGCCGCACTCAGTACTCAGCACTCAGTATTCTATTTCGTTGCTTCAATTATCGATTCCCTCGTAATCGAGATGATGGTCTCCAATTCTTCCATGCTCACGGATAGAGGCGGCATAAGGACCACCACATCGCCCAGAGGCCTGATAATCAGACCACGCTTCCTCGCCTCCAGGATAACGCGCCGGCCCATGCGAATCCCTGTCGGATAAGGCATCTTCGTCGATTTGTCCTCAACAAGCTCTATTCCTGCCATGAATCCACACTGTCGTATGTCGCCGACGTGAGGCAGTTCACGAAGCTCATTAAGCATTCCCCCCATATGATTGATTTTTGGCCTCAATAGTTCCAGAGTCCTCCGGCTGTCAAAAAGCTCCAGGTTGGCCAGGGCCGCCGCACACGCAAGGGCATTGCCGGTATATGTATGCCCGTGGAAAAATGTTTTCTCTTCCTCATAATCACCGTAGAATGCCTGATAGATCCTTTCAGTGCTCAGTGTAGCGGCAAGGGGAAGATATCCTCCGGTAATCCCCTTGGCCAGGGCCATCAAATCCGGAGATATTCCTTCATGGTTACAGGCAAAAAGCGTCCCGGTCCGTCCGAAGCCGGTGGCAACCTCGTCGGCAATCAAAAGAATCTCAAACCGGTCCGCCAGTTTTCTAATCCGCCTCAGATATCCGTCCGGCCAAAGCAGCATACCGGCCGCACCCTGCACCCGGGGCTCAATAATAATCGCAGCAAGTTCATGGGCGTGAGCGGTTACGGTTCTTTCAACTTCTTCAAAACAGGCCATACTGCATTCCGGGTGCTGCAAATTCTTATGGCACCGGTAACAGTATGCAGCCGGCGCCCGGATCGATTTCACTGCCAGGGGGCCGTAAATCCTGTGAAAAAGATCGATGCCCCCGACCCCGACGGCTCCGAGGGTGTCGCCATGATAGGCATTGAAGAATGACAAAAACCGGGTCCTTTCCTTTCTCGCTGTCTGCTGCGCATACTGGAAAGCGATCTTGAGGGCAATTTCCACGGCAGTTGAGCCGTTGTCGGAATAAAAAACCCGGCTCAGCCCGTCAGGAGATCTCTTAATAAGCTCCTTCCCCAGGCGGATGGAGGGCACGCTCCCCAATCCAAGGAGCGTCGAATGAGCAATACGCTGTAACTGGTCGACTATTGCCCTGTCTATTTCGGGGCAGCGGTGCCCGTGCACATTGACCCATAATGAAGAAACGCCGTCCAGGTAGCGCTTTCCAGAGGTATCGATAAGATAGACACCTTCACCCGCTGCGATAACAGGGGCATTTTCACTGTCGTATTCTTTGGCTTGGGTAAAGGGGTGCCACAGGTATTTCAGGTCATCGTCGTGCAGAGAATTTGAAGACATTGTATCCCTCTCTTAACTGAAGAGCCTCAAGCAGAATTCCTTTATTTTTTCGTGCTCGTGCGCGTAATCGATGTTCGGGTTGCGGGTTACGAGTTACGAGTTAACATCATAGAAACCCTTTCATTTTTCGGGTTGAGCGTTCCGGGTTTTCTTAACTCGAAACCCGAAACCCGGAACTCGTAACAGAGTTTTCCAAGAGCCTCTACATACTTTCTAATTTGGCCAGCAGATGATACTGCTTATCCACTTTCGCCGCAATACCGGCCAGCCGACTTGTCCTCCTGTCTTCTATGGAAAAATCCTCGATATGGGGGACGACAGCCAGAACAGGAAAGCCGGACAGCCTCTCGATTATTCCTGGATTGTCCAGCTCGGCCGGGTTCGGTTCAGGTGGATAATCGTCAATGATGATACCGGCTATCTGAAGCCCTTTATTGCGGGCGCATTCCACCGTGAGAAGGGTATGGTTGATGGTCCCCAGAGAAGGCCGGCTCACTATTATAATTGGAAGCCTCAACCTGAGAGCCAGGTCGCTCATAAAACAGGTCTCATTCAGCGGGACGAGAATTCCCCCGGCACCCTCTACAAGAACAGCATCGCAAGCCTGAAGGAGTTCATGATGATCGGACTCTATGCGAGCGGGGTCTATCGAGACACCGGCCATGGCCGCTGCAAGATGCGGCGAAACCGCCGGCTCGAACCGGTAGGAAGTGACCGGCCCCCGGATGTTCGGGATAATATCTTTAAAGAAATCCAGATCGGGTGAGGAAAAACCGGGGGTCGAAAGACTCACGCCGGTTACTACAGGCTTTTCAATGCCCACTTTAATGCCGGTTTGATCATAAAGCCAAGCCAAAATCCCGGTAACTACGGTCTTGCCCACAGCGGTGTCCGTCCCGGTGATAAAAAGAGACGGAAGGTTAGGGATTCGTAACATGCTAATATACCGTGTATAGGTCAATTTCCAGTATCGAATGTCCAATACTCAATGTTCAATGTCCAAGGAATTTGCTCCTGATTGGAAATTGGTTATTGAGCATTGAACATTGGAAATTGATCCTAAAATGGTATGATCGAAACTTCTAAGTCCCTTAGTCAATTATCCCATCCTCCCTGCAGAGCCTTATTATATGAAAAGCAGCCTCTTCCAGCTCCGCCTGGGAATGAAGGGCGCACACCGTCAGCCTCAACCTTGCCGCACCCTCCGGTACTGCCGGAGGCCTGATGGCCGGGATATAAATGTTCACTTCTGCCAACAACTTACGACTAATATTTAGAGCTCTTTCTGAATCCCCTATAAGAATGGGAATGATCGGAGTTTCGCTTTTGAAAAGATCAAGTCCCGCCGTACCAAGCAGGGAGCGGGCAAGCTCTGCATTGGCCCACAGTTTCTTCAAGAGTGTACTATCCCTTTCGATAACTCGAATCGCGGACCCGGCAGCGGCTATGGCCCCAGGGGGTAATCCGGTAGTGAATATGAATGGCCGTGCCTTGTTCACCAGATACTCTATAATACCGCCGGAACCGGCAACGAATCCACCAACAGAGCCGATTGCCTTGCTCAGGGTGCCGATATGAATGTCTACCGCACTGCTTACGTCAAGATGATCCGCCGTTCCCTTCCCGTTCCTTCCAATAACCCCTGTCCCGTGGGCATCATCCACGATCAACAGGCACTCGTGCCGGGATGCGATATCTGCGTATTCCCCAAGAGGGGCGATGTCGCCGTCCATGGAAAAGATGCCTTCCGTCACGATCAGTCGCTTTCCGGACTCTTTGCCGGAGCTTACTAACCCCCTGAGTGATTGAGGATCGTTATGACCAAATCGCTTGAACGCCGCCCGGCTCAGGACGCAGGCATCGACAAGACTGGCATGGGCAAAGCGGTCGGAATAGATGGTGTCGCTTCTGCCCGCGAGCGCCGTAACAGCCCCGAGGTTGGCCAGGTATCCTGAAGAGAATACAAGCGCCTTTTCCGTATTCTTGAATTTTGCGAGCCCGGCCTCGAGATCCTCATACAACTCTGAGTGGCCGCTTATGAGGCGCGAGGACCCGGACCCGGTACCGAAGGTCTCGGTCGCCTTTATCGATGCCTCTATAACTTCGGGGTGATGGGTTAGACCGAGGTAATTGTTGGTGCAAAAGAGCACTGCCTCTTTGCCCCGCACATAACCCCTGGTCGGGGTCATCAGTCTAACCGGCGCCAGTTCACGATAGAGGGAGGCTGTTCTAAGGTCGTTCAGCTCTTTCCGCAGGTCATCATGCATTTCGGTTTGTCCGGATCATACCGGGTGAGAGATTAAGACCCTCGATCATACGCCTGTCGGCTTCAATATCCGGTCCTTTGGTCGTAAGATAGTTCCCAATCATAACAGCATCTACCCCCGTCCGCACTGCCCGGGATTGAAGATGCTTCAGGGTCTTCCGCCTTCCACCGGCAAGTCTGATAATCGCCTTGGGCAGCATTATGCGAAAAAGCGCAACGGCCTCCAGGGCCTTTTCCGGGGACAACACAGGCCGTCCTTCGAGCCTCGTACCAGGACGCGGATCCAAGAAATTCAAAGGGATGGCATCAGGTCTTAAGCGGTCCAGATCGCCTATGAAATAGAGCCAGTCCTCCTCTTCTTCCCCAAGGCCAAGTATTCCTCCGACGCACACCTCCAACCCGGCATCTCTGGCCACGCTGACCGTGGCCACACGGTCATCATAGCCCTGAGTGGTGCAGATCCGGGGATAGAACCTCCGGCTCGTCTCCAGATTGTGATGGTATCGGACCAATCCGGCTTTCCTAAGCTCCAGTGCCTCCCGGGCAGATATGCTCCCAAGAGATGCACAGGGGAGGAGATTTGTTCTCTCTCTTATCATCCGGACCGTTTCACAGGCTGAGCTCAATTCTTCCCCGGAGAGCTTTGCCCCGCTCGTAACGAGGGAGAAACGGTGAGCGCCGGCCCGTTCCGCTTTAACGGCAGCAGCCAGCAGATCTTCGGGGGTTCTTAAAGGGTATTCAGGGACAGAAGACCGGTTGTGGATCGACTGCGCACAAAAAGAGCAGTCATTGGGACATGAACCGGATTTGGCATTGACTATCGCGCAGAATTCAATGGTGCGGTAAAATGACGATTGAATTTCTTCAGCAACCCTGCATATTTGATCAATCCCGCCGGTAGCGGCAGTCCGCAGAATCGCCAATCCATCTTCGAATCCAAGGCGGTTATTATTTCTGATTTTATCTCTTAAACCATCAAGGTCCATCACTATGGCAGCGTTTACCCTACCTCATTCCGGCTTTCAGAAGAGCGACAAACCGGCCCACAATTGACACCATCTGCACGTCCTCTGCATACTCGCCAATGAGCTTTACTATAGCGCTGCCCACGATGATCCCATCGACATGGGGCGAAATCATCGCCACCTGTTCCGGGGTCGAAATCCCAAAGCCCACTCCAACGGGAATCGGCGAATACTCTTTTATAATCGTGAGCTTGGAGAGAAGATCGCTGGGCAACTCATTTCTTGCCCCCGTAATCCCGGTGACCGAAACATAATAGACAAAGCCGCTGCTCAGTTTGACGACTTTTTTGATTCTGGTCATATCACTGGTGGGTGCAAGCAGAAAGATGGTGTCCAGACCTGCCCCGTCCGCCTCCTTTTTCCACTCGCCAGCCTCCTCCGGCGGCAGATCGGGTATGATAAACCCATCCACACCGGCGGAAGCCGCTTCCCTTGCGGAACGATTCAGGCCGTATTTATAAATCGGGTTATAGTAGCCCATCAGTATGATAGGAACCTGTGTCTTGGAGCGAAGTCCGGAAACCAGTTTTAAAACGTCTTTAAAACGCACCCCGTTTTTCAGAGCCCGCCGGCTCGCTGCCTGTATGGTAGGCCCGTCGGCCAAAGGATCGGAAAACGGAATGCCCAGCTCGATTATGTCTGCTCCCTGTTGTTCCATCTCCAGCACAAGCTCTTTGGTTTGCTCCAGTGAAGGATCTCCGGCCGTAATAAACGGGATAAAAGCAGCCCTTTTCCGCCTCCCGGCAGCATCAAAGGCACCTGCGATTCGGCTCATTTCCAATCTCCTGATTCTGTAGCAGTTTAGCGTTTTGAAAACGTCACGAAGCCTACGGGCCATGTTTGTTGGGTTTCGTGACCTCAACCCAACCTACAAAGACGGCACAATCGAGGGCCGCAGCATAATTCTTTGATCGTAGGTTGGGTTGAGTGGAGCGAAACCCAACTGATTTTTTCATTCAGCCACGAATTAACACGAATTGCACCGCATATGATCTTTAGTGCAGTTACTTGTGACGGCAACCAAGGACCTAGCCTTTAGCCTTTTCTTTTGCCTCCAAAATACCCGCCACCGTCTGTACGTCTTTATCCCCTCTGCCCGAGAGATTGATAACGACTAGGTCATCCGGGGACATCTTTGGAACGGCTTTTGAGGCATAGGCCACTGCGTGGGAGCTCTCCAGTGCAGGAAGAATACCCTCCGTCTCGGAAAGCAGCTTGAATCCTTCCAAAGCCTCATCATCGGTGACGGAGACATATTCCGCGCGACCGCTGTCCTTGAAATACGAATGCTCCGGACCGATTCCCGGGTAGTCAAGGCCGGCGGCAATGGAGTGTGTGTCTAGGATCTGGCCGTCATCACTCTGGAGCAAATAACTCATTGCCCCATGGAGCACGCCGACAGTGCCGGATCCCAGGGTGGCCGCATGCATCCCGGTTGAAATCCCCTGCCCGGCAGCCTCCACTCCGATGAACTTAACCGGATCATTGCGGAAAGGATAGAATATGCCCATGGCGTTGCTTCCGCCACCCACACACGCAAAAATAGTGTCAGGCAGTCTCCCCTCCTTCTTCAGAATCTGCCTCTTCGTCTCCTGTCCGATAACCGATTGAAACTCCCGCACCATCATGGGGTATGGGTGGGGTCCCGCGACCGTACCGAATACATAGAACGTATTTCGGACATTTGTCACCCAATCCCGTATCCCCTCGTTGATTGCGTCCTTAAGTGTCTGGCTGCCCTGCTCCACAGGTATGACCTTCGCGCCGAGGAGTTTCATGCGAAAAACATTCATCGCCTGCCGTTTCATGTCCTCAAGTCCCATATAGACTTCGCATTCCAGTCCCATGAGGGCGGCTGCCGTGGCGGTTGCCACCCCGTGCTGCCCCGCCCCGGTCTCCGCAATGACCCGGGCCTTTCCCATCTTCCTGGCGAGCAATACCTGACCCAGAGTATTGTTAATCTTATGCGCGCCCGTATGTGTAAGATCCTCTCTCTTTAGATAAACCCTTGCCCCACCCAGTCTCTCCGTCAATCGCCGGCATAAATAGAGCGGTGTCGGCCTTCCCGCATATTCCAGCAGATAGAATTGAAGCTCTTCCCGGAAAGACTTGTCTTTCATGTAATGGCGATAGCCCTGCTCGAGTTCCAGCAGGGCCGGCATCAGCGTCTCCGGAACAAACCGCCCGCCGAAAATCCCAAAATGGCCTCTTTTATCCGGAAGCATATTCGTCTCCTGTTCTCGAATTCCTGTGCATACTCCCTGTCATAAGCTGACATTGGGACACACTTGACCCCGTGGGTATGGAGGCCAAAGTGATTTGAGATGCCATAGCACAGAGTTTCAATGGCTTACTCTCGTGCTCGTGCGCGTAATCGCAATCGATTTCTTTGCACCGCTTCTCGAGGATTAATCCCCGCTTCGATTACGATTACGAGCACCGCTTCGCTGAGCACGAGCACGACTAAGAAGCTGATGGTGCGCATCTAATTTTCAACCCCCTTGTGGTACCCCACGGGGTTACGTGTGGGTAAAGGTCAGGTCATAAGAAGCTCTTGCAAAACTCTGTTTCGTGTTCCGAGTTCCGTGTTCCGTGTTTCGGGCTAAGAGGACTCAAAATGCGGAATCCAAAAAACGCAGGGTTTTTCATCATCTTAACTCGTAACGCGCAACTCGTAACCCGCAACCCGAACATCGATTACGAGCACGAAAGAATATAGGAATTTTGCAAGAGGCGCCTGAAAATCTGCGTTCATCTGCGTCCCGATCAGGCACTTTTGGCCCGTTCGATAAGTAACTTCATCTTTGAGTGGTCTTTTTTCCCAGGCGATCCTTCCACCCCGCTCCCTGCGTCAATTGCGTAAGGCTGAACCGCCTTTATGGCCTCCTGAACATTGTCCGGGTTCAACCCGCCGGCAAGAATTATGGGGCCGATCTTCAAAGCCTTCCGGGCAATAGTCCAGTCAAATACCTGCCCCGTTCCGCCGGCCAGCTTGGGATTATATGAATCAAGAAGAAACGCACTTGCTATACCTTGATATGGCATCATCTGTTCGATATCTCTCGCATCCTTAATGCGGAACGCCTTGATAATTTTACGGTGAAAGCCCATACAGTACTCCGGCGATTCGTTTCCGTGGAACTGGAGGAGGTTAAGCCGGCAGTATCGAGCTATCTCTCTTACCGTCTCCTTCTCGTCGTCTACGAAGACGCCCACCAGTTGAATAAAAGGGGGCAGATTGACCGCGATTCGGCGTACCGTTTCTTTGGCCACCCGGCGCGGACTCTTCGCGAATACGAATCCGATGGCATCAGCTCCGTATGTCTGAGCAGCAACAGCATCGTCCAGGTTCGTTATACCGCAGATCTTTATCTTGGCCATATCCACCTCCGCCCTCAGCGATAAGGACTTACCTGGACACTACATGCTCAGCACTTAGGGACTTAGAAGTTTCAATCGTACCATTCTAGGACCAATTTCCAATGTTCAATGCTCAATAACCAATTTCCAATTAGGAGTAGATTCCTTGGACATTGAACATTGGACATTCGATATTGGGAATTGACCTATGCACGGCATATTAGCATCTTCCGGATCCCTTAGTGCTGAGTAATCAGCACTCCCCCCGAAGATCTCGAATGGCTTTGATTCTGTCCGGAGCACGCATAAGGGTCTCGCCGATCAAAACTGCTCTGGCGCCGGCATTTTCCAACCGGACAATATCCGAACGTTCCTTAATCCCGCTTTCACTGACGACGATACGGTCTCCGGGTACCAGCCCAATGAGGTCGATGGTTGTCTGCAATGACACTTCGAACGTCTTCAGGTTCCGGTTGTTTATGCCTACGATCCTCGCCCCGGTGTCGAGAACCGTCAAAAGCTCATGCCTTTCGTGAACCTCAACGAGTGCCTCCATTCCAAAACTCTCTGCCAGGTTAAGAAAGTCGCTTATTTCGTCCTTAGCGAGTATTGCCGCAATAAGGAGAACGGCATCAGCCCCGTAGGCACGCGCCTCATACACCTGGTAAGAGTCAATTATGAAATCCTTACGCAGTACAGGCAGCGAGATATCTCTCTTTACCATATTTATATATGAAATATCACCGGCAAAAAAATCTCTATCCGTTAATACGGAGACTGCGGCAGCTCCACCTGCCGCATATTCAGCGGCCACGGTTTTGGGATCTACATCTCCGGCAATCATTCCAGCCGAGGGTGAAGCCCTTTTTATCTCAGCTATGATATTTATTCCATTTCCGGAAACAAGAGATGCTCCAAATGGACGGGGAGCCGGACATCCCTCTATTATCCTCAAGAGATCCGGCAGGGGCTCCTCTTCCTTTCGTTTTGCCACCTCCATCTTTTTACGCGCGACTATCTTATCCAGTATCATAAGCAACCGTTCACCGTTGACCGGCAGAGTTCATTCGGTTTGTTTGGTTTATTTGGTTTGTTTCGTTTGCTCATTCACTCCCGCATGCAACCCGGAATTCCTCAGTATTCAGCACTCAGTACTGATGGTCTCGTAAAAAGTCGTCACTCCGGTGAAAACCGGAGTCCAGCTCCCCCGTAACTACTTGAATAAACTGGATTCCGGCTTCCGCCGGAATGACAAGAAGCAGTACTTTTCGACTTTTTACGAACTCATCAGTACTCAGTACCCGGCATTTGCAGTTCTTGTAAACTCCACGAACTCCCGCAGCTTCTTCGCTGCAGCACCGCTGTCTATGAGCTCCTTTGCCATGCCGACCCCATCGGCTATGCATGAGGCCTTTCCGCCTGCAGCCAGCGCAGCGCCGGCGTTAAGAGCAACCATATCACGGCAGGCACCCTTCTTGCCGGAGAAAACAGAACGAATTATCTCCAGATTCCGCTCCGTATCCCCCCCGGCGATGTCGTCGGGAGAAGCAGTTTCAAGGCCGACATCCTCCGGGTTGATCGTGTATTCGGATATATTACCGTCTTTTAGTTCAGTTACCAGGGTTGGTCCGGTTATGCTGAGCTCATCATAGCCGCCTTCACCAAAGACGACCATGGCGGCCCGGCTCCCCAGATTCTTTAGCACCCTGGCCATAGTGCCGGTGAGATTCCCGTCATAAACGCCGAGGACCTGAACATTAGCCCTTGCTGGATTGGTAAGCGGTCCCAATATGTTGAAGATCGTCCGAAGACCGATCTCTCGTCTGGGGCCGATGGCATGTTTCATGGCGAGATGGAGTTTGGGCGCGAAAAGGAAACCGAAACCGATCCGGCTTATGCACGAAGCTACAAGATCGGGGGTGAGGTCGAGATTGGCGCCGAGGGCTTCAAGGATGTCGGCGCTTCCGCAACGGGATGAAACCGCCCGGTTTCCATGTTTAGCCACCTTCAATCCCGAGGCGGCCACTACAAATGCCGAGGTTGTCGAGACGTTAAATGTGTTTGCCGCGTCTCCGCCCGTTCCACAGGTATCGACAATTATCTCTGAATCGACCTTAACATAGGTGGCCTTTTCCCGCATCACCCGTGCAGCCCCCGTAATCTCGGCTACGGTCTCACCCTTCATCCTCAATGCAGTAATAAAGGCTGCTATCTGGGCAGGTGTACATTCGCCTCCCATAATCTCGTTCATTACAGCGAGCATCTCTTCTTCTCCAAGATCCTGATGCTCCACAACCCGGGCAATTGCCTCCTTAATCACGTCAAATCCCCTTTAATATGTTCATTAGTTTGTCTGGTTTGTTTAGTTTGTCTGGTTTACTGGTTGCGTCCGGAGGCCGCCGGCACGCCGCATGGAGCAAACCGCACAGAGATTAGTACATCTCCACACAAATGTGCACCCAAAAACAATACCCGGATAGGCGGGGTTTTCTAACCCCGCCTATGGACGCCTCGGTCACTGGGCGGCCCTGGAAAGGACCGCCTATTCAACGGGGGGATTTCAGCATAATGGATACCTTCTTATGTGGAGATGCACTTAGGAGTTTATTCGCAATCCGCAACCCTATTACGCTATGGTGTCCGCGTCCATCTCTTCATATTCCGCAATCCCAAATCCCAAATCCGAAATGTGAAGTCCCGTAACTCGCAACTTGTAACCCGTTCTCTACCACCCTCTGACAAAATTCGCCAAGATCTTCGTTCCCTCTCCGGTCAGTATCGATTCGGGATGAAACTGTACACCTTCTACCAGGAATTCTTTATGCCGTATACCCATAATTTCGTCTTCATCCGTCCAGGCCGTCACTTCAAGACACGGCGGCAGGGTCTCCCTTTTGACGATGAGGGAGTGATAGCGCGTGGCTTCAAAAGGCACGGGAACACCCTTGAAAATAGTCTGTCCATCATGCCGGACAAGAGACGTCTTGCCGTGCATCAGCCTTTCAGCCCTAACCACCTCTCCGCCAAAGGCCGTACCGATCGACTGATGGCCCAGACATACTCCAAGTATTGGAATGCGTCCCGCAAAGTGCGTTATAGCGGAAACAGAGATACCGGCCTGCTCAGGGGTGCATGGCCCCGGAGAAATCACGAGATGAGACGGCCGGATTCTTTCAATATCATCGAGACCGATCTTGTCATTTCTCTCTACAACCAGTTTCTCCCCAAGCGCACCAAATGCCTGAACCAGATTGTAAGTAAAGGAATCGTAATTATCGATGATAAAAATCATGGCTGGGTTCTCCGTTGACCGTTCACCATTTCATAGGCCGGGGCTAAGGTAGCGTTCCAGACCGAAAGCATGCAACTCCTAACCCGCACCCCGAAATATTCCGCATTCCGCATTCCGCATTCCGCAATTGTACGAGTTTCACTCCAATCCTTTGACCGCCCATTCTATCGCCCGGATCATTCCCCGGGCCTTGTTCAGCGTCTCCTGGTATTCCTTCTCCGGATCGGAATCAGCCACGATTCCCGCTCCGGCCTGAATGCTTATCTTTCCGTTCTTGATCAGCAGCGTCCGGATTGCAATACAGAGGTCCATATTCCCCGAAAAACTGAAGTAGCCGACAGCACCGGCATAAGGCCCGCGGCGGTCAGGTTCCAGTTCTTCGATGATTTCCATGGCCCGGATCTTTGGCGCCCCGCTGACCGTACCGGCGGGAAATGTCGCCGCGAAAACGTCGAATGCGTCCTTATTCTCTTCCAGGTCCCCACGGACATTTGAAACAATATGCATCACGTGTGAATAGCGCTCTGTAACCATGAGCTCGTTCACTTCCACGCTGCCGAACCTGGCTACCCGTCCGACGTCATTCCGGCCGAGATCCACCAGCATTATGTGCTCGGCCCGTTCCTTGGGGTCCGAAAGAAGCTCTTCCTCAAGAGCCCGGTCCTCCATCTCGTCCCGTCCTCTTGGACGCGTGCCGGCTATCGGCCGCACCTCGATCTTTCGGTTTTCAAGCCGGACCAGCACCTCCGGCGATGACCCGATCAAAAACTCGTCGTCAAACCGGAGGTAAAAAAGGTATGGAGACGGATTAATCCTCCTCAGTGCACGATAAACCAAAAACGGATCGCCGTCCCACGCGCTCTCGAAGCGCTGCGCCAGGACTGCCTGGATAATATCGCCTGCCCTGATATATTCTTTGGCACGGCCTACTATGGCTTTGAATTCATCCGGCGTCATATTTGACTGAACGGAAACCCCGTTGGAATTCATTTTCGCATTTGGGATCGGATTGTCGGGCAATCGAGTCGATAGATCCTGAACCAGCCGGTCTATTTCACCTGTGGCCTGCTCGTATTGAGATCTCAGGTCAGTGTTTCCTTGCAGAAAGACGTTGGAAATAATCTTAACGGACTGGTTGAAAGTATCATATATAATGATCTGATTACATACCGCCAATACCATATCGTAAAACCCCAGTACATCCGGATTTGTTTCCGGCAGGTCCTCAATAAACCGAACGATATCGTACCCGAGATATCCCACAGCTCCGCCGAAAAAACGGGGAAGGCCGGCCACCGTAACCGGTTTATACGCTGACAGTGTCTTTCTGAGGAGCGCAACAGGATCTCCCGTTTCAGCGTGAATACTTCCATCAGCATCGATCCGCTCCAGTTTGTCGCCTCTTGACCGGACTATGACTGCGGGGTTCAGACCCATAAAACTGTACCGTCCCCATTTCTCGCCGCCCTCCATACTTTCAAGGAGGAAAGAGTACCTCCCCCGGTCGATTTTGCGATAAATGGAGAGTGGGGTCTCCATATCCGCCAGCATTTCCCTATATACCGGAATAAGATTCCCTTGCCCCGCAAGTTGCCGGAACTCTTCAAATGTCGGTCGATACATTCTTGCCTCTCATACCTTACTGCCCACAGAGCCTCCTGCAAAAGTCTACCTTTCACATCGTGCTCGCGCGTGCTCGTAACCGAACCACAACAGAAACAAAAAAACCGTGGGCATCTCAGAGATGACCCACGGTCAGTTATGCTTCTATGTGATCAACCGGAGTGGGTGCACCTCACCCTTTATTATGTTCCCCACTCCACCACCAGGAAAGGTCCATACAGTATTCTGCTCTCATATCTGGCGCTACATTTACCAGACTACACACTGTCTGTCAACACCAAACAGAACCCAAATCCACCGCCTACTCGTCTTTGGTTTTCGAAACGGTTCAGTCAGATACAGTCAAATCGGGCACACAGGGCGGCGGATTTGGGGACACCATAGGACGCGACAGGATCGGCGGCCCGCCGATCACTGTCAGCGTCAGGAAAATCTTTTCCGGGCGCCGCAGGTGGCGCCTGCACCGGTATCTACACTGCGAATCGAAGAAAAACCGGATGGAACCCTCTCAGTCTCCAGCGATCCGCAAGCCGGACACCCAACCTGCTCGGCCAACGCCAGAAAAACGATCCTTTCGAAAGGTTTGCCGCACTTCCGGCATTTGAACTCGAATATCGGCATCTCATTCTCCTCCTGCTGCGATAAATTATTCTGAACTCATACCCCCGATCACTTGCAAGGACGATGCCATCCGGAAGCGAAAGTTCACTCCGGGGTGGCTTTTCCTCCCAGACGTTCGACTTCGTTCCGAAGCCATTCGTTTTCTCTCTGCAAGCGCCTGAACTTCATGGCCCTCTCTATTGTCAGCAGGATTTGCTCCTTGCGAAACGGCTTGGTTATGTAATCAAATGCGCCCTTCTTCATCGCCTCGATTGCCGATTCAATGGTCCCGTACGCAGTAATGACTACAAAAGGGACATCGACCCCTTTTTCGCGTGATTCTTCGATGATCTCTATCCCGTCTTTGTCCGGCATTCGCAGGTCCGTAATCACCATGTCAAAACCGCCATCAGCAACCATTTCAGCAACTTCCGCAGAATTGATTGTCGTGCTTACCTGGTAGGCCGTCTTTGCCTTGATCATCATCTCAAACAATCTGAGCATATCGGGCTCGTCGTCGACAATAAGGATTCGTCCAAACATACTGGCTCCTCCAAATGATTAGGGACTCGGCCGAAAATAATTGTTCCAGATGGCGCTGGATTTTGGTTCGTATTCAAGGCGCATCAAAGGGCGCATACTTGTCGTATGTAACCTTTGGTGCAACGCGGAAGACGGACCAAAAGACAAGCAAGATGGGACAATTACTTTTGGCCGCGTCCCTTAGTCGAAAGCAGGGAGAGACACGGTGAATATGGTTCCTTTTTGATCACCGGGTTCTTCTTCGGTCCTGCTGGAAAAAGTAATTGTTCCTCCGTAGCTGGTCATTATATTGTATGAAACGGTCAGTCCTAACCCTGTACCCTCCCCTGTCTTCTTTGTAGTGAAGAACGGATCGAATATTTTCGTCCTGTTTTCCCTCAGTATTCCGCAACCGGTGTCTTCGAACGATATCCGGACCAGCCTCCCGGCCTCATCGAACCTTGTCGAGACTGTCAGGCGGCCGCCGCCCTTCATCGCCGCGATTGCGTTGTTGATCAGATTGACAAAGACCTGCTGGATCTGTTTGGGATCAGCCTTAATCTTGGGCAGGCCGGATTCAACAGAGACTACGAGTTTGATTTTCTTCATCAGGAGAGTGTTCCCGACTACGTGGATAATGTCCTCGATCTCCCTGTTCACATCGGTAATATCCTCTGCGCCGTCTGATGTTCGGCTGAAGCTCAATAGTTGTGAAACCACCTTCTCACATATTCTGCACTGGTTCATGATCCTCTTGAGCACATCATGCATCTCCTCGCCCGGCGAGTATCTCTCCAGGACCATTTCCGAGAATCCCATAATAATAGCTATGGGGTTGTTGATTTCGTGAGCCACTCCCGCGGCAAGCAGACCCAGAGACGCAAGCTTTTCAGTGTTTTCCATGCGGTGCACTATTTCTTTCTGCTCGGTTATATCCCGCGAAATGCCCAGTACGGCCTTTACAGCCCCGGACCCATCCTTTATAGGTATGAGATGCGTACTGAACCAGCAATCCTTGTCACCGATCTTCCCCGTGTGTTCGAGGGCCTGAAGCTCGGCAGTATTAAACGCCTTTTGAAGCACGGCCGGCGAAAGCTTATCCCAGAAACACAATTGGAAGAAGTCCCGGCCCTCGATAGATTCTGCCTTAGACCTCATCACGGAAGCATTGGCGAAACGATTGGCGGCATAACTGTTGGCGGAGATGATGCGTCCTTCTTTGTCCAGTGAATATATCATATCCTTGGCATTCTCAACTAGTGACCGGTAGCGTTCTTCCGAGCTTCTCAGACTTTCCGTCTTCTCTATCACCTCTTCGGCCAGCTTCGCTTCCCAGCGCTTTTCGTAAATAAAAGCGCCCACCCCCACCATGAGGATCGCCAGTATGATGGCGCCGTACAGAAAATGTACCCGTTCCGGGCCGTGCGTTAAACTCTCCTCGATTTCGGCAATTGATTTGGCACAGGCCGGGCCGTCGAAAGCGGTCCACAGAACAACAGCCGCAAACAAGGCCAACACGATTCTTAGGCCTGCGGACGATGCTTTTGGGAGGCACTTGAGATCCATGAGAGAATGCTGCAGAATCAACCTACCCCGTTTGGCGCGAAAAGGGTATTTGTCGGGCTGTAAACTTCAAGTCCTTCCGCCCATTCCGCTAATAATAGCCTGGATCGCTCCAATACGGACTGCCTTGATCTTACCACAATGGCCTTTCTGAAATTGAAAAGCGACAGGATATGTGGTAAAAGCTTTGGTCAACGAGGCTGTAACCCACATTGCCATGCAATTGGGTCGTTTTCAAGCTTTCCGGCACGTTTTCTATATTCCGTCTTTTGGAGTCTGTCGTCAAGAACTATCAGGAATCCGGTTATCCACTTTGTCCCGGTTCGCGACCTTTGGCTTCTTGAGTTCCAGGCTTACGGTTCACAGTTTTTTCAGTTTTCTAACCCGTGAACCTGGAATCGTGAACCCGGACCCCTTTTGCCAGAGGAGTGAACAGGAGCTAGATGGATGACCAGATATCAGGAAGATTCACACGTATGTCCCCGCAAAAAAAGTTGAGCCACCCCGCAGCGGTCTGCCACACGCTCGTCGACAGCGCGGAAGAGTTGATTTATGCGCTCGATCGTCAGGGCTGTTTCACCTTCCTGAATCCGGCCATGGCGAGCTTTTTCTCAGAAGAGGCCTCTGAAATCATAGGCAAGCCGATCTCAGATTTCCTGCCGCAACCGGATGTCCAGGAACAGATGAAATCGGTCGAGATGATATTTGCCGGCGTAAAGAGCATCAAGACGGAGTTTTCCATCCGAAAAGGGGGAAGGATATTCCTTTTTGGCGCCAATCTAATGCCCCTGAAGAATAAGCGGGAAAGCATTTACGGCGTACTCGGGGTCGCCCGCGATATGACCGAGGCGCGCAATCTCGAGAAGCAGCTCATTTCTACGGAAAAACTCGCGTCTCTCGGCACTCTGGCCGCAGGCGTAGCCCACGAGATAAATAATCCCCTGGCAATCATCCTTGGATTCTGCGATCTCCTCCTTGAAAAAACGGATCCCGACAGCCTGATCCATAGAGACCTGAAGACCATTGAACGCCATGGACTATACTGCAAGAAAGTTGTAGAAAGTCTGCTCAGTTTTGCCCGCATCACGGAGGAAGACGAGGATTCCACTGACATAAACCATGCCCTGGAAATGGTACTCGGCGTGGTAAACCATACCCTTTTTGTAAACAGCATCACACTTGAGAAGGATTTTGCTTCATCTCTTCCCCTCGCCCGTGGAGATGCAAAGCAATTCCAGCAGGTATTCCTGAGCGTAATAAGCAACGCCATAGACGCCATGAAGAACGGCGGGGTGCTCGGCATCTCCACCGGGCTTGAAGAAGCATCCGATTTCGTACTGGTGCGCATAACTGATACCGGGATCGGAATAGAAAAGAAATACATGGATAAGATTTTCGATCCTTTTTTTACTACTAAACCGGACGGAGAAGGGACCGGGTTAGGGCTCTCTGTAAGCTACGGCATTGTAACCAAATACGGCGGAAGCATATCATGCGAAAGCAGAATCCCGGAGTTTCCGGGGGCTGTTTTTGCCGTCAGACTGCCCGTTTTTAGAGGAGAATAACGATGTCGGAGACAATCCTGATCGTCGATGACCAAGCCGATATGCTGGAACTCCTCAGCAGGGTGATATCTGAAAGAACACCGTACAAGGTACTCACCTCGTCCGATCCGCTGGAGGTTACGGATCTACTAACAAAAACGCCTTGTGAACTCGTCATTTCCGATCTCAAAATGCCCGGCCTGGACGGGCTTGGCGTCCTCAAAAAGGTCAAAGAGCTGGACGACAATACGGCAGTTATAATTATGACTGCCTTCGGCACCATCGAAACAGCAATCGATGCCATGCGGAAAGGAGCTTTTGATTATATATCAAAGCCTTTTCGCAAAGAACGGATGCTGGCGACCATTGAAAAAGGCCTTGAATGGCATAGACTTCGGACCGAAAATAAGCGCTTAAGACAAAAGCTCGAAGAACATTTGCAGTATGGGACCATAATCGGATCGAGTCCGGCCATGCAGCAGCTTTATGAAAAAATCAATCAGGTTTCAAAGACCTCCGCTACCATTATGATTACCGGTGAAAGCGGAAGCGGAAAGGAGCTGGTGGCAAGGGCCATTCACAGTCAGAGTCTCCGGGGCGCTTATGGTTTCATCCCGGTTAACTGCAGCGCCCTTCCCGAATCATTGATCGAAAGTGAGTTGTTCGGCCATTTGAGAGGGGCCTTTACAGGGGCAATCAGGGAGCATAAGGGACTCATTGAGGAGGCCCATAAAGGCACTCTCTTTGTGGATGAAGTGGGTGACATGAGTCCGCTCATTCAGATCAAGCTCCTGCGTATTCTCCAGGAGGGAGAGCTCAAAAAGGTTGGTGACAGCCGAATTACCAAAGTTGATGTGCGGATCATATCCGCCACTCATCAGGATCTTTCAAAGATGATCAAACAGGGTCACTTCCGGGAGGATCTTTATTACCGCCTGAATGTTATTCACATCCATCTCCCGCCGCTTCGGGAGCGTAAGGAAGATATCCCCCTCCTCGCTCATCATTTCCTTGCCAAATACAACAGTATTAACAACAAGACCATCTCGGACTACTCGCCCGGGGCGCTTGCCGCCCTCAGATCATATCACTGGCCCGGCAATATCAGGCAGCTTGAGAATGTCGTCGAGCGTGCCGTTATCCTCTGCTCGCATGAGATCATCGACACAAAGGATCTGTTTCCTGCCGATTCCGTGCCTGCCTCGGACGAGACTACGGAGGCGCTGCTTACTCTTCCCTATAAAGAAGCCCGGGACAAGCTCTTTGAAGGGTTTAACCGCCGCTACATCACCCATGCACTCGCCCAGCATGCAGGGAATGTTTCAAGGGCATCCAAAGAGGCCGGTCTGAAGCGCCAGTATTTCCATCGCCTGATGAAGGACTACGGCATCCAGTCCGGCGGTTTCAGAGTAAGCGAAGAATAAACGAGCATTCCCATTTCGGATTGCGGATTTCGGATTGCGGATTGAAAAACATCGGGAATTTCGCAAACAGCGACATTCCCGTATACCATCGTCCGTTTGCCGGCAACTCGCGTCTCTCCCCTCAGCCTTAACCTATTCTTCTCCGCAATCTGCACTCCACAAAGATCTTCTTCAATAAGGAAAGCAGGAATCCTGAAGGATAGAGGGATTCTTCGTGTTTCTGTACCTCAGTGCTATTCCTGTTTTCAAATCCGCAATCCGCAATCCGCATTCCGCAATGAACAATGTTCACCGCTCCCTGTCATCCGTTCACCGAAGGAGGTGGACCGCCACGGCTTGATAACACGCGCGGAACCCGCAACCCGTTACTCGTTTCCCATTCCGCAATCCGAAATCCCAAATTCGAAATCCGCAATCCGCATTCCGCATTCCGCAATTGAAGTGTCTCCATCCCGTTGCACCTGTCGTCGAATACCGTCATCCGAGGTGTCACCTCAAAGCTGACTGTCCTCAACCAGTTTCACTTACACTCCCCCTTGTTCATGACAAACGAGGCGTCTCTCCATACTCATTAGTCATCCACTATCATAAGGTTATGCCTGCTTGTGAACCATGGCACACTACTTGAAGTCATAACGCTCCATAACCCACGGGTAAGGGCTGCATGCTTGAAAAGAGACTTCAGGATATTATGTCGCTCCATTTCCTAACCATTGATGAATCTTGCCCCTTGCCGGAAGCGATGGCCATCCTCTTCGGTCTTTGCGGGCAGTACGACATGCCCAGAGCATTAGGGCATGCTCAGAAATAACTTGGCACTTTATGCATCACAGCTTCAGGCCGGATTTATCCGATCCTCAACTGCAAAATCCTCGAAATATAGACTTCCAGATAATGTTTTTGGGAGGGCAGCAGGGAGGGGATAGTACCTGTTCGTACATCCCCGACCGATAACGCACCCAAAAGCTTTATCTGGAAGTCTATAATTCCATATTGAAGAGCCTCTTGCAAAATGTTCAATTTTGGCCAAGGTCAAGGAAGGCGAAGATTTTAACCTTCAAAGGCTGGAAGGCTTGAAGGCTGGGACGATGGGAAGCCGGAAGGCTGCGAGCCAACCCCAACGATTCAGCTTTCCGGCCTCCCAGCTTCCTAGCTTCCTAGCTTCCTAGCTTCCTAGCTTCCCAGCCTGGTGAGGATTAAAATCTGATCCTGACGCAGAGATTGGGCAAAAGAGGACGTTTTGCAAGAGGCTCTGAAAGGAGGTATGTCTTATGGCCGAATAATCGCTGGATCGGAAATCTGAGCTGAATTTCATACACAAATCTGCTCACATTGACGTTATCGATTCGCCGTTGAAATCAATAAAGGGAGGTTTATTAATGGGAAGATTACGGAAAATCTATCAAGTCCTGGCGGTAGCTTCGAGCGCGCAGGCCAGGTGGGAGCTGGAGGCTTCACAGTCCATCCTCAAGAACCGGAAAAAGTTGCTGATCCTTTTGGCTTTATTGTTGCCTATTCTGGCAGTGACCATTGCCTCGGCCACAGTTGATCTTCCTCACATTCTTGGCGGCAAAAAAGCTTATGCGCCCGCCACGTACACCACGACAATATTCTTGTCCTCCATTGGTATCGGCCTCATAGCGGGCCTCATAACCGGATGCATCGGGGCCGGCGGGGGGTTTGTTATCGCCCCGGCGCTTATGAGCGCGGGTATTAAGGGTATTACAGCGGTTGGAACGGACCTCTTCCACATCTTTGCCAAGGCCATTATGGGAACAGCGGTCCACAAAAAGCTTGGAAACGTCTCGACCTCGCTTGCCGTCGCGTTCGTTTTCGGATCCGTTCCGGGCGCACTGGCAGGAGGTCTTCTTAATCGACTCCTCTATAATATGAACCCCGTAATCAGCGATACGTTCATCAGCATCGTATATGCCGTACTCCTCGGCTTTCTCGGCTTTTATGCCCTCGCCGATTTTCTCAAGGCAAGAAAGTCAAGTGATACCGGCGGGGCGCACGGTGGCGGCCCAACAGGCGATTTGGCCGGCATGCCGAAGAAACTCCAATCAATAAACCTGCCGCCGATGCTTCACTTCGATGAAGATCTCGTGCCTGGCGGCAGGAAGCTGTCGGCATGGATAGTCGGGGTTTGCGGTTCCTTCGTCGGTCTCGTGGCAGCCATCATGGGTGTCGGCGGCGGGTTCCTTACCTTCCCCATCTTTGTCTACATGCTCGGGGTTTCCTCGTTCACAACTGTCGGCACGGATATACTCCAGATAATCATGACCGCCGGCTTTGCCTCCATCTCTCAGTATGCCATCTATGGCTTCGTATTCTACACGCTCGCCATGGGCATGCTCCTCGGCTCGCTGATCGGTATCCAGGTCGGCGCCCTTACCACCAAGGTTGTACGGGGGGTCTATATCCGCGCGTTCTATGCAATGGCCGTCCTGGCCGGCTTTATCAACCGGCTGTTTGCTCTTCCGAAAAAATTCGGTGAACTGGGCTGGATCGAAATAGCGAAGTCAACTGCCGGTGCAATAGATACGACCGGAATAGTCCTCTTCTTCATAGTCGTAACCACCTTCGGCGTATTTGTTTTCAGCAAATTCTTCGGCAATATCGGCGAATTACGCGGTGAGGAAGCGACCGCGAAAAGAAAAGTCGCCTAAAAGTAAAACAAGGAGGATGAAAAGATGCTGGTAAGAAATAGAAAAGCTTTTAATCTGGGCCTTCTGTTGATGGCCTCCTTTTTCATAGTCTTTTATCTAATAATGTTCGTTCCTCTGTTCGACGGGAAAACCACAATAGTCTATGCAGACGATATGTTTAATTCCCTTGCGAAAGGTTCGACCTATTTCATTCCGAAATATATTGAGAAGACCCAGAAGTACGTTGGGCAGCCTCTTGAAGCGACGATTAAGATGAAAAATGCGGACGAGGCGCAGAAAACCGCCCTTCTCTTTTCAAGAAACGGGGCCAGTGCCGTAGTGGAAGGGGAAAAAATCAAGATCAGCGGCGCAGATTTCGGAAACACCATGCTGGCTGCCGAGAACGATGCCGATCTCATGTTTAATGATAGAGGAACCGAGGTCGCCCAGAAATACGGCTATGACGAGAAAGAGGCGATGTATTTCTGGCATACCGCCTTCAAGTCCGTAATAAAAGAGCTTGAGAAAGCGGAGCGGTTCGAAGGTTCTATCTTCCTGGGCGAAGTGCTGACCAAGGTTGTAGAGCCGGGCTACAATTTCTACGGGATCAAACCGGAGAAGGTCAAGGATCACGTTGGTATCCTTGTAACTTTCCTCACCTTTTACGTTATTTATACTCTGTGGTTTGGATACTCCATCTACGAGATGTTTAACGGTGTAGGACTGACCATGACCAAGTCCAAGGCCAAGAAGGAATAGAACACCCGGACGCAGGTCTGAGAGATGTCATTGACCTGACATTTGCGCTAGGAGTCTGTCCGATAACTGGGATCGTAGCGAGGGAAGTGGAGGACGATCCCAAATCAGCTAGGTAGCTAGAAGGCTGGGAAGCTGGGAAGCTGGATAAGGTGCTGTCTGCCGCGAGAGCACGGCTCTGGCCTCCCAGCCTCCTGGCCTTCAAGCTTCTAGCCGACAAGACCTATAGCCCGAAATTCCGGGGATATTTGGGGCGTCATCCCGCTTCCCGCAGTAGATCGCCAGTTGTCGGACAGGCTCCTGGACCTGCGTCCATTCCTTGCCTTTTTCATCTCAGCCGTGTCATTTATTCCATTCACCTGTCGCCCAGCAGTTTCACTTAAAGAGCAAAATCCCTCCCGCTGAAAGGGTTTCCATCTACCATTTATTGCGCACTTTGCGCATGTTATACTTTTCCGCTTACTTTCTCGGTTCCTGGCATAACAGTTGAATGTATACAGGAACGTATCGAGGGTAATATGCCAAATGTCTGAAAAACGGATACGGGAAATCCTTTCAACGGATTTCCTGTGTGTCGAAACGTCCTGTCCACTGCCCGAAGCCATTAACCTCCTCTGCGACCTTAATAGCAAAGACAGTGTGCCAAAAACTCTGGTGGTCTTCGACCGGAATCAAGTCTTTTGGGGCCTGATTACCCTGGAGTGTATCCTCGAAAATGTCCGCCCTCCCTTCATGAGACATTCGAGGGAAGGAGAAACCGTGACCTGGAACGGTCTCCTGACGGAATCCTGCCGGAATGCAACAGGGCTTAGAGTGGAGGACGTAGTGGACAGGACAGTGCCTCGGCTTCATCCTGAGGACCGGGTGATAAAGGCCGTAGATCTTCTTCTCAGAACTCATCACAGGGAGTTGCCCGTGCTGGAGGATGGAAAAATAATCGGTGTCCTGCATGCGGGGGATGTGATTCTGGAGATCAAGGCTGTGATTGCGCACTCTTCCGGGAAACTGGAGGGATTCGGGTCTTGATTACCAAGGTTCTCATAGCCGATCTTCAGGTGGAGGTCAGAGAACTCTTCACCAGAATTCTGGAAAAGGATGGTTCTCTTTCCTGCTACACGAGTGAGGATGCCAGGGGTCTTTTCCGGGAAATTGAACAGACATCATTCGCTTTGGTTCTTCTCGACATCCGCATGATATTCCCGCGCAATTTTTCGGCCCTGAAAACACTCCACGAAGCCTGCCCCAAAACCACCATAATCGTTCTAGGTTACTTGAAGGAAATGGAGATCATAAAAAAGGCCATAAAACTCGGCGCTGCCGGATACATACTGAAGCCGGTCACAGCCAGGGACTTACGCAACGCGATAAGACGACACCTTGATACAGGTGCTCGCCTGAATGAAAAGGATTCTACACAAAATTCCAAAAACGAGGAGGTACTGACTATGGACGAATTAAGGTTCCCGGAAAAAGGCGCAGGCTAGGAGTCTGTCGGACTTAGGGGATCGTCACGAGGAAGTGGAGGAACGAGACCAAATATTCACGAATTTGAGGCGCATAGTGTTGCTATGCAACGAAAATTCGGGGATATTTGGGCCGTTCTCCCCACTTCCGCAGTAGATCATCCTAAGTCCGACGGGCTCCTGGATGGAGAGACTGATAGCCCCTTGGTAACCGTTCACCGAAAAAGACGTTTCGCGCCAATAATACTGGCCGAATAGCGGGCTTGATACTTACCGGTTCTTACGGACAACGGTGAACGGATACGACCCTTGACAGGTCTATATAGGTTTGCCCTACAAACTCTAACTGGAAGAGGAGAATCAGATGAAAGGACTAAGGAGAATTTATGAGACGCTGGCATTGGCGTCCGCGGCACATGCCAGATGGGATTATGAAACGTCCGTTTCCATCCTGAAAAGCAGAAAGAAGATGCTCATTTTACTTGCACTGCTTCTGCCGATACTGGCGGTGGCCATTGCATCGGCTACAGACCTGCCGCATATACTTGGAGGCAAAAAGGCTTATGCGCCCGCCACATATACCACTACCATCTTTCTATCTTCAATTGGCATTGGTCTGATTGCAGGACTGATTACCGGGTGTATCGGAGCCGGTGGCGGATTCGTCATAGCTCCTGCTCTTATGAGCGCGGGTATCAAAGGTATCACTGCCGTCGGCACTGATTTGTTTCATATTTTTGCAAAGGCCATAATGGGTACCGCCGTACACAAAAAGCTCGGCAATGTCTCGGTAGGCCTGGCTATAGCCTTTGTCGGAGGCTCGATTATCGGCGTGCTCGGAGGAGGCGTAATCAACCGGGCGCTTTACAATATGAACCCCGTAATAAGCGACACTTTCATAAGCTTAGTTTATGCCCTTTTGCTCGGGTTCCTCGGTTTCTATGCCTTGGCGGATTTCCTTAAGTCGAGGAAATCGAGCGATTCAGGCGGCGCACATGGCGGCGGGTCGGCCGGCGATCTCACCGGTCTCCCCTTGAAACTTCAGTCCATAAACCTTCCTCCGATGATTAGTTTTGACGAGGATCTGGTGCCGGGGGGAAGAAAGCTGTCCGGGTGGATTGTTGGAGTTTGCGGAACATTTGTGGGGTTTGTTGCGGCCATCATGGGTGTCGGCGGGGGCTTTCTGACCTTCCCGATATTCGTTTACATGCTTGGCGTATCGTCGTTTACCACCGTCGGAACCGATATCCTTCAGATCATCATGACCGCCGGCTTTGCCTCGATCACCCAGTATGCCATTTACGGTTTCGTGTTCTATACTCTCGCCATGGGCATGCTGCTCGGATCTCTTATCGGTATACAAGTCGGTGCGTTGACCACAAAAGTCGTTAGAGGAATATACATCCGGGCTTTTTACGCAATGGCCGTCCTCGCCGGCTTTATCAACCGTTTGTTTGCCCTTCCCAAGAAGTTCAGCGAACTGGGATGGATAGATATAGGATCGTCAACAGCGAGTGCCTTTGACACTATCGGTATTATTCTATTCTTTCTCGTAGTTACTACCTTTGGCATCTTCGTCTTCGGTAAATTCTTCGGCAATCTGGCCGAGCTGCGAGGTGAAGAAATACCCGCCACTCAGGCCAAACGCGCTTCAGCAGGAAAATAAAACAGAAGGGAGGAATGCAAATGTTGGTTAAAAACGGTAAGGCTTTCAATCTGGGGATCATTTTATTTATCTCCTTTTTCGCGGTATTCTACGTAATTATGTTCGTTCCGGTTCTTGAGGGAAAGACGACCATAATTTACGCTGATGATATGTTTAACTCCCTGGCCAAGGGCTCCACAAATTTCATGTCCAAATACATGGAACAGACAACCAAGTTCATGGGCAGGCCGCTCGACATGACCGTCAAGATGAAAAATGCCGAAGAGGCTGAAAAGGCCGCGATACTCTTCAGACAGAACGGGTCGAATGTTGTTGTGGCAGGTGAAAAGGTTACGCTCAGCGGCGGTGATTTCGGAAAAACGATGCTCGCTGCTGAGAGCGATGCCGATCTCATGTTCAACAACCGGGGCCCGGAGGTCTCATCAAAATACGGCTACGACGAAAAAGAAGTAATGTATATCTGGCACAGCGCCCTCAAGGGAGTGATTAAGGAACTGGAAAAGGCCGAGGCTTTCGAAGGTTCCCTCTTCCTCGGAGACGTATTGATCAAGGTTATCGAACCGGGCTATAATTTTTATGGGATCAAGCCCGAAAAGGTTAAAGACCATGTGGGTATGCTGGTGGGATTCTTGACGTTCTACGTCATCTATACCCTGTGGTTTGGTTATTCAATCTACGAACTCTTCAACGGCATTGGTTTAACGATGACCAAATCCAAGGCCAAAAAAGAATAGCCATTTCCATCCATCTGGGGAGCCTGTCGGACTCAATGGTGTTGTGTTGAATTAAGGAATCTGACTCCTGACATCCTCTCCACCGAAATGGTGGAGAGGATGTCGGATTCCCTAATTCAACAGTATTGACCTTCTCACCCTCCCACCTTCCAGCCTTTCGCCATCCAAGTCACCGAGTCTCTGTTTTCCTCATTCCTCATTCCGCATTCCGCATTCCGCATTTGACTTGTCCCCGCGTCCATCCTTTCCTCTTTCCCTGCACAACCCGGCGTAGAAATTGCATCATAATACAAGGTGGCGACTCAGTTCCATTGACAATCAGATTGCATCTACTGTATAGTCCCTAAACGTAAACCTGAAGGAAATCATGGTGTTCGGGCTTAAACGGTTCTTCACAAAACTGCTTGGCGGAAAGGCGAAAAGAGCTGCGCGGCCTGACGAGGCAGAAGCAGTCCGTATTGCCTTCACGAACCGGTATCTCAATTTCAGGACTCTGCTGAGCACCAACAACAAGGTCCTGGAAATAATCACCGAAATGGAACAGGCCCTTTCGAGCAGCCGCAGCTTCGGCATGTCCTTTGTGAGGGCAAGCTGTACGGCGATTTCGGTTAATATGTACAAGATCGTCCAGAGTCTTAACGAAATCACGAGCCAGAGGTATACGGAGCTGTTTCACGTATTCGAAGGCATATGGTCAAATATAGATCAGGAAATAAAGAGCAAAAAGGCCGCGCTGACAGGTGAGATGGTCCTGCCCATAGGAGCCATAGACATGCAAATGGCCGATCAGGTCGGAAGTAAGATGGCAAATCTCGGCGAGGTCAGAAATCAAGTCGGCCTCCCGGTGCCTGAAGGCTTTGCAATCACAGCCTCTGCCTACGAGCGGTTTTTCGAGCACAGCAATCTGCAGGACGAAATAAACAGGCGAATCCAGTCCCTTGAACCGGATGACATAGCCAGGCTCCATGAAACCAGTTCTGCAATTCAGAAGGCAATCATAAACGCGAACATCCCTCCCGAGATCGAAGCGGCCATTTTTTCCGCCCATGCCGATCTGAAAAGCAGGATCGGTGAGAATGCGAGAGTCTCCATGCGAAGCAGCGCAATAGGAGAGGACGGTAAGGATGCATCGTTTGCCGGGCAGTACCGCTCGCTGCTCAACGTTGGCGCCGACTATCTCTCTCTGTCGTATAAAGAGATCCTCGCCAGCAAGTATTCCGTCCCGGCCATGGCCTATCGCCTGAACAAGGGTTTTCGCGATGAGGATATCCTGATGTGCGTTGGTTGTATGGCCATGATCCAGGCCCGGTCGGGCGGTGTAATGTATTCAGCCGACCCGGCTGGAAATCAGCATTCCGTGCTCATCAATGCGGTATGGGGTCTCGGCAAGCCGGTTGTCGACGGGAGTTTGACCCCCGACGTTTTCCTCGTTTCTAAAAAGGACCTGAAGATCATAAAGAAGGTTATCAATCCCAAGGAGCACAAATTCGTCTGCGACCCTGAAGAAGGTGTCTGCCGAACGGAGCTGCTGGGAGAGGAACGCAACCAGCCTGCACTGAGCGAATCACAGGCCGTTTCCCTTGCCGAAATGGCGGTTCGTCTGGAGGATTATTTTGGATGTGCACAGGATATAGAGTGGGCCATTGAGAATGACGGCTCGATAAGGGTCCTGCAGAGCCGTCCGCTCATGGTCCTTGGCCGGGAATTGGCGGACTCCACAGATCGCTCCGAGGACGAAGCGGGCCTCAAAGTCGCCTTGGCCGGCGGTGTCACCGGCAGCCCCGGGGTTGCATGCGGCCCGGCATTCCTGGTCGAGACCATGGTCGACATCCTTCAGTTCCCCCGCGGGGCCGTTCTGGTGGCCAAAAATCCACTGCCGCAATGGGCTGCAGTCCTCAATATGGCGGCGGCCGTCCTGACCGACCATGGTGGCGCAACAGGGCATCTTGCTGCCGTAGCTCGCGAATTCAAAGTTCCGGCCCTTCTGGGGGCTGCAAATGCCACCTCCGCTATTCGAAACAGCGATCTCATTACGGTGGATGCCGACCGTCACAAGGTCTATTTTGGAGAATCGGAATCCATACTGGCCGGGGCATCCGGAAAAGACAGCATAATGAAGGGCAGCCCCGTGTACACAACCCTTGCCAATGTACTCAAGTATATTGCGCCCCTCAATCTCACCGATCCGGATGCGCCCAATTTTTCGCCGGATGCCTGTCGGACTATTCATGATATAACCCGGTTCGCTCATGAGATGTCCCTGCGCGAGCTCTTTGAATATGACGAAGAAATCCCTTTTTCAAAACAACTAGCCAAGAGACTGGTGGTAAACGTCCCGATGGCCTGGTGGATAATCGATCTCGGGGGCGGTTTCAAGGCAGGGGTCCAAGGTGATACAATCAGACTTGAAGATATTACTTCCATACCCATGCTTGTTTTATGGGAGGGAATAACTGCGCTTCCATGGCAAGGCCCCCCGGCCATGGATACAAAGGGCTTCCTTTCCATCCTGTATCAATCCACCATGGATACGTGTCTCGAGCCGGGAATGCACTCCCGGTTTGCGGAACGAAATTATTTCATCATCAGCGACAAGTTTTGCCACTTGAGCTCCAGGTTCGGATTCCATTTTTCCACGGTGGAGTCCTTTCTAAGCGACAGGACGGCAGAAAACTACGTTTGTTTCAATTTCAAGGGGGGGGCAGCAGACAGCGTCCGGAAAGGACGCCGGGCGAAACTGATAAAAGCCCTTTTGGAGAGATTCGGCTTCTGGGTGCAAATCAAGAATGATTTGATCTTTGCCAGGCTGGAACGCCGGGATCAAGAGTATCTGAAAGAGCGATTGCGAGTGCTGGGCCATTTATCCATCCATACCCGCCAGTTGGATATGGTCCTCTCCGACAGCGCACGGGTAAACATGTACGTGGAAGAGATGTCGAAGCAGATATCGTCTTCGCTGGGTATCAGCCGCTGATTGCTATAGACTTTCAGAGCCTCTTGCAAAATGTTCAGTTTTGGCCAAGGTCAAGGAAGGCGAAGATTTCAACCGGAGGAATACTGGACGTATTTTGAGGATTGAAATTTGAGCCTGACGCAGAGATTGGACAAAAGAGGACGT
>JAZDGK010000026.1:0-4246 GCA_043806955.1 Pseudomonadota bacterium
GACTTGGCATTGTAGGAATCCATTAAGCCCAGAGATAAGCAGAATCACAATCTTTAAGACTTTAAGCAGCATCCCCTTTCCATAAAGATTTAATCCCCGGCCCCCACGCTCCCGCGCGGGGAGCGACACAGCAAGAGTAAAGACCTGACCCCGAATCCCTCCTCGAGGCAGCAATGGGAATAGTAAGCCACAGCCATACATTTTTACTTCTGGCAGTCTCGTTCATTCTCTACTCCTTGGCATTTTATCGGAACCCAAGTAATGCAACGCTAACCAGACCGATTTTTGTTCACCATCGGTCCATTCCACCCTGTGCCGCTGGTGGGCTAAAATGTGGACATAATCGCCGGGATGAAGGACCATCACCTCCTTTTGGCCTTCGAATAACAACCCGGCGCTTCCCTTTAACAAGATGACCCATTCATCGGTATGCTGTTCGTACCATTCCCCGGGAGGTGTCGCCTGCCCTGCAGAGATGATTCGCTCCAATTCCAAATGATCAGTTTTCAAAAGAGTCTCAAAAATTTCATCCTTCACCAAATCGGGAATCTCTGAAAATATATTGCCGGGCTTCATGCCATCACCCCTATCTTTTTTCTCCGCCATCTCCCAGATCCTACGGCGAAGGGAAATAAGTTAGTCACCCTGGTCAACACCGTCCCTCAACCCCGGGGGGGTCGATCGGGTGTTTTACCTTCTCGTACATCTCGACCAGAGTAACCAGCAGCTCTAGCTCGTCTCCCTCGGGCGTGCCCAGATCGGCATCCATCAAATCGTTAATCCGGACCAGCGCCCTTTCGTAGTCTTTTTCCGTTTTAATAATCTTAGGGATCATTACACTTCCTCAGCATTGATCGCGTCATATTCTCTGCAACGCCAGCTCCACCGCCTGTCGGCTTCCCAAATGGAGAAAATATCCCGGACTGACCACGCGACCCTTACTTCGTCCATGTAAACTATATGGACATGACGGGTATTACGCCTCTAAATGTGCTTTAATCCAAAAATGCCATCTGAGCACGTTCTGCACGAGCCTCCCGGTTCCCAAAAAATTCGCCGGGGCGAACAAAGCGTGCGTAGTTCATGCTCATCGAAGGTGACTGGTGGATGCTGGTTCAATACTGACGCTTGAAAGTCGTGGGGTTTCATCGAGTCCGAGGCCATCCACGAATGATTCACCGATCGTCCCGAACTCAAAAAGAGATTCAACCTGATGCGCAACTCGTTCTTTACCGAGTGGCGTTTCGATCACCATCTTGAGTGTCAATTCATATTGCATGTTAGTTCTCCCATACAAGCGCTGCGCGGGAGGGGATGTTCGTGCAGAAATTGCTTCCAGAATTCATTTCACGTTCTGCATGAACGTCCCGGGTCCCACGAATGGGCGTCCCCAAATATTGCACATTGAAGGTTTTGAGCAACGTCCCGCTCCATTCAACGTCCCGCTCCATTCAAACTGTTGGTTTGGTCCGACCCCAGCCCGCCCCGATCTTTCACCTCAACCCTGGAATAATTTTCACTACACGTCTCCTATTCGGTGATCCTATATTAATTACCTATTTAATGACGTCCCCCTTCTCTCTTTTCTTCGTTTGGAAGTTACAGTTTTTTCAAAAGGCGCCCATCAATTGGCTTGAATGTGTGCTGAAGCTCCAAAAGATTGGTTTTGAGTCGTTCTTGATTTTCACTCGTGAAAAAGATTACCTGTTGACCGAACTGTCCAGCTAAAGCTGCCCGCCGTAATAATTCGCTGAAGCTCACGTCGCGTGTGCTTTGTTGTTTCGGCTCATCGAAGATGATGCAGCCGGGGTGGTTTGTATCTTCGGTTCGCGACAGCTCGAGGAGCCCATGAAGGTACGACCAGATCGTTCGTATCAAGTCACTCGCCGATATACTAGTCTGAAGGGAGAAGCTTGTCTCAACGTCAAACCCTTCGTGCTCAGGCCGATATGTATCTGGTGAAATAAGCACTTGGTTGACTTGGAAACTCCCGAAGCCGTATTGTGTGAGTTGATCCCGCAGAGACCGTGTCCACGCACGAATTTTCTTCTTGTCCGACTCGGTTACATCGGCCTTAGGCAGTTTCTGTATCTCTTCTTGCACTGCCTGCCACCTCTGGGAGAGTCCCACAAAGCCCTCCAGGATCTTCTCAAATTGCTCTTGGGTCTCCTGATCCTTGCTGACGGCATTCTCAAGTTCAATTCTGGCCTGGATAGCTGCAAGTGAAGGAAGGCGCCCGTCTGACACCAGAGTCTGTCGAAGTATTCTCACTCTCTCCCGAAGCGAAGACAGATCTTCTCTCAGTGCACGAATCTGGATAGTTCTGGACTCAACAACCCTCCGGGTGTTGGTAAGAACAGCCTCATATGTCCGTCGCTGTTCAGTGAGGAAGTGAATGTTCTCGTCAAGGGACATTACAGCTTGCTCCGCAACGAGTGGAACAAGAGAATCCTGAATTGACTGATGGCATACGGGGCAGGTGCCCCTGTCAATCGCCGAATCTTGACGTGACCCGAGTTGTTTTAGGGTACGAACGTCTTTAGTTTTCTGGATATCCTCGTCGACTGCTTCGAGGCGTTCTTCAATCCGCTTAACTTCTTGTTCTTCCATAGCGAGAGAGTCCAGAAGACGGGAGAGGAATGTTTGTTGATCGCGTACTTTCTGCTCGGCCTCAGTGAGTTCTGCTTGGGCCGAGGACGCGATTTCCTGAACTCTTGGAATCTCCTGTTGGACGAGTAGATGCAATTTGGCCTGACGGCTTGTGACCCTTTGCTTGATTGTGACCCATTCGTTTCCAGCTGGAACTACAAGAACAGGCAGGATCTGGGGAGGCCAGCTTGCGACTGGCTTCTGCGGTAATGCCTGGATGGTTCCTCCAATACGGGCTGCCAAATCGGAAGCACGTCCGATTTTGGCCGTCCATTCTGACTCAACCCGACTCTTCTCAAAAAGAATCTCCTGACGTTTGAGGGCGACTCGATGGGCATCTGAGTTAAGAAGGAATTCTACGGCTCTTTTATGAGCATCACGGATACGAAAGTGAGACGGCAGAGGGGGCTGTACTGTTGACCAACCCCTCGTTTGTTCGACAACGAAGTAGGGAACGATGCACTGGAGATAAAGAGGATACTCATTCCCATCGTACGTCTGAACCAATGGTAGCGTCCAGTTAAGGAATTTCGATAAGAAATGGTGAAATCCGAACTCCCGAGTCGCAGCGCCTTGACGACTCACAAAGAAATCGGTGGTGCGTACCGCTGACCCCTGCGAAGTCAATGCAGGACCCTCGTGAACTGTGATCAGGTTTTTGTCGCGACTCCCCTTGATGGTCCTCTGCAGAACGATTCTCACACCCTGAGCGTTTTCGATCTCAAGGAATACCTCTGACTCAAGTACGTCATGTTCTCCGTTCGCAGAGTCCAAGCGCGCCTTGACAGCCGGCGGCAGCGGTAAATCGGCTTGATTTGCAGTGAGCATCGCCTCCATTCCCAGAGCGATCAGCATGGACTTAACGCATGTAGACTTCCCCATCGAGTTGTCCGCCCACACTACGACTACGCTAGGCCATCCGGGAAATCGAGTGTCACACCGTAAGGACCGTCAGTGGTTTGCAGTTGTATCTTAAGTCGTCTGAATCTCATTGGAACTCCTTTTAACGGAACATTTGGATCACCAGTGTCTCGGTAACTCCCTGGCGAATCGAATCGATGAACTGCTTTTCGTCCTTATATGCCGTCTCGACCTGTGCTAACTCCTCTGCAAGCTCTCTGCCTCTGGGAGTTAGCTCGACCTTAGTGCCTTCGGAGCGACGAACCAACCCCTCGCCAATAGCGAAATCAACTGCTCGGTTTAGAAAAGGATCGAACCGGATTATCAAAGAGTCCGGAGCCAAGCCCCCATCTATTGCCGCTTTCAGATTGTGTCGATTCTCCTTAGCCCCGATTCCCCAATTCAGCACGTGGAGACGGGCGAGGCTGGTCCGACCACTACGACAACATTTACGAAGCAGGAGGACCAAAAGCCCAATTCTCCAAGCCGGTCGGAGGTCTCCTGGGATTGCCACTGGTCGCCGTCGGAAGAGGAATTTAGTCTTAAGTTCCGGGATTTCGATGTTGCATTCGTTCATTTCAAGCATTCTGTCGTACCTCCGGAAAGTCCAATGGGCAGCGGAGAAGCCAGTCGGCTATGGCTTCATGAGCAAGGGATTCTGCAGAAAAGCTATGTAGTTCTCTCACCTCTTTCTGAA
>JAZDGK010000027.1:0-43435 GCA_043806955.1 Pseudomonadota bacterium
TGCGGTAAGAGAGCTGGGATACTCGGGTGCAGATGTGGCGAGGTATCTCGGCGTGACGAATTCATGCGTTACTCGATCGGTATCATTGCGGCCACCTCACGTCGATGGCTATCTTGAAGCGCAATGAACGCCCTGCACGGATGTCCCCCCACCAGCGTCCCCCCACCAGTACCCCGCCGGGTTTGTGGGATATAGGAAGACATGCCAAGATTATGGAAACAGTGGCAAGGTATTGCGGCGTGACGATTTCATGTGTGACTCGATCGGTATCATCCAGGCCGGCCCAGGTAGATGAAAATCGTTAAGCGTCATGAACGCTTTCCAGGAATCCCTCATGCCGTCCGCTAGGAGTCTGTCGGACTTAGGAGATCGTCGCGAGGAAGTGGAGGAACGAGACCAAGTATTCACGAATCTGAGGCGCATAGTGTTGCTATGCAACGAAAATTCGGGGATATTTGGGCCGTTCCCCCCACTTCCGCAGTAGATCACCCCTAAGTCCGACAGCTCCTAGCTTCGTATTATGCTTCCGAGACTGCACCGTCAGGATCAAACAAGACATGTTCAATACCGGCACGGATAAACAATGGGAAAAGTCCGGCAAGAATGACCCTTATTATGGCGTCTTAACGCTTGAGAAATATCGGAGTGTTAATCTGACGGAAGAGAACAAGGAAGAGTTCTTCGACTCCGGATACGGGCACCTTGATCATATACTAATGAAGATAGAAAGGTACATCGAGCAGGATTTTATTATCAGGAAAGCTCTTGATTTTGGTTGTGGAGTAGGGAGATTGCTTGTTCCGCTTGCAGAAATTGCAGAATCTGTCACAGGCATTGATGTGTCTCAAGCAATGCTGGATGAGGCAAAAAAGAACTGTGAAGCAAGAGCCATCAAGAATGCAAGTTTTCTTAAATCCGATGACAGCATCTTACCATTATCCGGTAAGTACAATTTCATACACTCTTTTATTGTATTCCAACATATTCCGGTACGTAGGGGAGAATGCATTTTCAGGAATCTCCTGGGTCTCCTGGATGATGGCGGTGTTTGCGTTATCCATTTTACCTATGCCAAAGCACGAAAGATAATGGAATGGGTTCAATGGGTAACGCGTTGTATTCCGTTTGCGGCGAACACTATCAATCTACTTAAGGGCAAGGGTTTCTTTGCACCGCAAATGCAGATGAATAGCTATGATCTGAACCGGATCCTATCTGTAATCCAGAATAACGGTATTCCCGACTTCTATGCCGAGTATACAAACCATGGAGGGTCATTAGGAATCATTCTCTATTTTAAGAAACCAGAGAAGGCATAACCGTGTGCTTCTGAGGAAACATAAGGGGGTGCCCGGGTTGCGGCAGGAATGCCCGTTGCCAAGCACCCTCCGCTCAGCCAGGCAGGGTCGGCACGGCTCTATTTTGCCCATCACTCCAAGAAACACGTTACTTTTGGCCAATTCTATTATAACTTCTGTCAAGAGATTAATTACTTGCGCCTATACGGGATAGTCCTACAGAAACGGCAGGTGAGACGAGGGGGGCGTCTTTGGCTGCTATTCAGAGAATAAGGGAAGAAACAGAAAGGCGAGAGTGTGAGTCTACCATCCCACACTTTTTTGGAATTACATGGGGGACATAACGTCCGTACGGGGCGTGTCTGGCGGTAGTTACGAAAGCTCCGCACAACGTACCCCCTCCCACCCACACCCACACATTGAAACACCATCAATTTGACCAAGGCTCATCTTCTTTCTTGACAGATCAATATGGGATTGTCCCCCCCCATACGTGTCCTGACCTGGCAATATATGTGCTTTGTCTCCTCGGCTTTCTTACACACCATGAGACAGACAGGCAAGTCAATTCGGAGTGGGGTATACCGGCATTTCAGGTGGACCAGGAGCCTATATGGGTACATGGATTCAGATGAGGATGCCGGAAAAAGAGTTGACCAGGTCTTAAACGATATATAAGATGTGACCCCGGCACCCCCCAAAGGGGCGCATTGGTAAAGGGATGTCGGAGCAGCTTGATATCATTCCGGCCGTTTCCGGGTCGTTCGGCGGATCAAATCAAATATCAGCCCGATTTGTTTTGAAATACAGGGGGACTTGCATTGAGCAGAACAGAAGGTTGCTGTGTACCGGAAGAGTGTCCCAGCTAGGATTAGCGGAAGAGAAGCAAACATCAGAATGTCCGAAAGATCTGTTTATATACGCCTCTTGAAACTGGTTTCTCCGTATTGGGGTCGAATGGCCGGTGCCATGGTTTGCACCGTAATTGTGGCATCCCTCACCTCGGCCACCGCCTATATATTGAAACCGACTGTGGATAATGTGTTTGTAAAGAAAGACGCTGTGATGATTTGTCTGATTCCCTTGGCCATCATTTTTCTTTTTCTGGGCAAAGGCATTTCCTATTATGGCCATTTCTATCTGCTGAATTCAGTGGGACAGAAGATTGTAGCCGATGTCAGAGAGTCCTTGTACAAGCACCTGAATCTAATGTCACTATCGTTTTTTAATCGCACGCCCACCGGTATTATTATGTCCAGGGTCATTAACGATGTAGGCATGCTGCAGGCTGCGGTTTCCAATGCAGTCGTTGGAATAGTGAAGAACATCCTTACCATCCTGGGGTTGACTCTCGTGATTTTTTATCAGGATTGGCGTTTGGCATGCATTGCGGTGCTGATATTTCCTGCGGCGATAATTCCCATAGTGAAGTTTGGGAAGCGACTGAGACGAATCAATACAGAAAACCAGGAAATATGGGGAAAGATAAGTGTGCTCCTGCACGAAACGATTACCGGAAGCCGTGTGGTCAAAGCCTTCAACATGGAAGCGCACGAAATGAAGCGGTTCAGTGGAAGAATAAGGGACCTGTACCGTGTCACCATGAATGACATTCGCATAAGGGCGATGTCCCGTCCTTTGATGGATATGTTGGGAGGTGTGGGCATTGCCTTCATCGTATACTATGGAGGTTTGCGAGTTATTGAAGGCACGTCCACTCCGGGTACGTTTTTCTCCTTCCTGGCGGCTGTGGTTATGCTGTATGAGCCGATAAAAGACCTTAATGATACAAATAGCGCCTTGCAGCAGGGAGTGGCTGCGGCAATAAGAGTCTTCGGTTTCTTGGACACTCCTCCCGAGATATCCGACAGAGAAAGCGCCATCGATCTTATGTCGATCCGGTGTTCCATTGAGTTCAGAAGCGTCTATTTCCAATATGGTGACACGCTGGTCCTCAAAGACATAAAACTCTGGGTGAAAGCCGGCGAGGTTCTGGCCATTGTGGGAACGAGCGGAGGCGGAAAAACCACCCTGGTGAACCTGATTCCGAGGTTTTATGAAGTTACGAAGGGGGCAGTACTCATAGACGGCCTTGATATCCGAGACGTTACACTGGTCTCTCTACGTTCCCAAATTGCAGTTGTAACCCAGCAAACTATCCTTTTTAACGATACGGTTCGCAACAACATCGCTTACGGTGACATAAACCGGGGTATGGATGAAATAGTGGACGCGGCCAAAGCAGCGTATGCTTTCGATTTTATAGAGAGATTGCCCCAGAAATGGGACACGGTAATCGGGGAACAGGGCGTAAAACTCTCGGGTGGAGAGAGACAACGGATTTCTATCGCCCGCGCCATCCTTAAGAATGCGCCTATCTTGATCCTTGATGAAGCAACTTCTTCTCTGGATACCGAGTCCGAGTTCGAAGTGCAGAAGGCGCTCGACAATCTGATGAAAGGCAGAACCACGTTCGTTATTGCCCACCGCCTTTCTACGGTAAGGAATGCCGACCGGATCATTGTCATAAAAGAAGGAAGGATGGCGGAGGAAGGAACTCACGACACTCTTATTGCGGCAGACGGCGAATACAAGAAACTCCACGATATGCAGTTCCACGAGGAGGAAGAGCAGGCATTGCCTGAGCAATTGACCGCAGATTCCGACGTGAGTGCCCGGTAGCTTCTCCGAAATCGATTACGATTACGAGCACGCTCACAAGTGAGGGTAGGATTCTTGCTGCAGGCTCACACGATATCTTTTATGACCGGGGCGGTATCTTCGGGAATCAAAAAGCAATTTGCTTGCAAGTTTACTCCGGAGTGTTATAAGACGCAGGGTACAGGCTTCCCCAGAAGCTTAACTCGCCCATGATGACAGGAGCACTTCTTCTGATCGGCGCCGGAAGAAACGGATCTATTTGACGATATGATTTCGGCAAACGGACATAAGAAGCGTAGAACAGAGTACCTGGAACGCATAATTCTTGTCATGATCGGGATTCATATCTTTTGTATCCCTTTTCCGAATACAACGACCTTAAGAGAGATTTCCTTTTACTCTTCAGTCTTCCTCACGGGCTTGCTTGCTTGTCTTAAGAGAATCTCTTTTTCCCTCAGAACGCCCCTATCCTGGCCACTCGGGATGTTTGTCTTGTGGGCTCTTTTGGGTATCCCATTTGCCGTTGACAAATCCAACAGCCTCCATGACTTTATCTTTTACCTGCTCAAATACTCGATACTCTTTTTGTTGGTGACTAATTTCTTTGGGTCGAAGCGCCGGTTTATTGCCTTGACCTGGATTATCATACTCTCGTCCGGGCTTTTTATTGCAGGTGGAATCATTTATTTTTACATAATAAAAGGAGAACCAATCAGCACCAGATTCGGACTCCCGGAGGCCGGCATAGGCGTGAACTATATCGGTGTTATTACGGTGATCCCGATCTTCTTGTCGCTGACCCATCTGTTAACCAGTTCCAGGTGGTCGCATAAGATGCTTTTGTTGCTGCATATCTTTATTGCGTCGAGTGCTACCGCCCTGACCCAAACTAGAGGCACATTTCTTGGTATGATTCTGCCGGCTTTGCTATTGTTTTTCAGAAGGAGAAAGGGTTTGGTGGCCTTTGTGGTTTTTACTGCGATTGTGTTCGCGCTCCTGCCTAGCCGTGAGATTTTTACGTCAACAAATCTTCGCCAGAAGTGGGAAGAAGAGGAAAGAAAAGGCGTTTGGTACACGTATATTCAAATAGCCAAAGATAATCCGCTTACGGGGATAGGCTTTGGAATGGAGACTTACAACAAAAAGCTCCTGAAGGCTTATGATTCCATGATACCGGAGGAATTCGCAATTAAGGGTTTTCACGCGCCGCATAATGTTTTTCTCGATACTGCCGTTAGATTAGGGTTTGTCGGGCTCGGCTTGTTCTGCAGTCTTATCCTGATCTCTATTGTCTTAGGGATTAGACTCGTGAGATATGGAAAGGACGCTTTTGTCAGAAACTGGTCCCTGTGTCTTGTAGCAGCCATCATCTCCTGTCTGGTTCAGGGAATGTTCGCGGACATCCTTTTGAATGTAACCGTAATGATCTTATTCGTTATACTGGCTATGACATCGATCCTCTACCGTTTGAATCAGGACCTGTCCAGTTCCCTGCGAGACCGTCCTCCTGATTACTAACAGGATTGAGCAGCTTTCAATCGGCTCGAAAGGGCGGTAACGCTTGTACAAGATAGCAGTAGTGATTCCGAAATACGGCCTTGTGGGAGGAGCGGAGGGCTTTGTTGCCAACCTGACCGAACGTATTGCCCGAGATACCCGATACGATGTCCATGTTTTTGCCAACAAATGGCGAACATATTCCTCTGCTGTCAGATTCCACAAAGTCCCCATAATCTCATTTCCGAGATTCCTTTCAACCGTCAGCTTCGCCTATTTTGCGAAGTTAAGGATAACACAAGGCAATTTTGACCTGATTCATACTCACGATAGAATTCTCGCCGCCGATGTGTTCACGATGCACGGCATACCACATAGAATCTGGGTGGATGAGATCAGAAAGAAGAGGATGAGCCTTTTTGACTGCACTACCGAGTGGGTCGAAAAAAGGCTGGTTGAAACCGGGCAGTGTTCTATGTTTTTGTCAGTTTCAGCTCTGGCTAGGGAAAAATTCCTTCAGCAATACAATATCGAACCGGAAAGGGTTCAGGTATTGCATCCGGGCGTGGACGTGGAGAGGTTTGGCAGATATGACAGAGAGCGTTGTCGAAGTGAAATACGACGTGATTACGGAATTGGTCCAGCCGAGCTCGTGATTCTTTTTGTTTCGATGAACTTCGCCATAAAGGGCCTTGATGTCTTGCTCTCCGGGCTTGCCGGTTTTCGTGCCAGGCATCCCGACCAGAGTTACAGGATTTTGGTAGCAGGGAAAGGCGACCGGAGAAAATACGCAAAAATGGCCCATGAACTGGGAATGGGAGATTGCCTCGTCTTCGCCGGTGTCATGCTTGAGGAAAGCCTGACCAAGGCCTATCTTGCATCGGATGCTTTTGCCATGATTTCCAGGTTCGATACCTTCGGGATAGCCGTCCTCGAAGCGATGGCCGCATCAATACCGGTAATCGTCAGCAATCAGGTCGGGGCGAGTGACCTGGTGGATCACGGATTGAACGGCTTTGTGGTTAATGCCCTGAATTGTGAGGATGAGCTCATCGATGCATTGAGATCGTTAGCAGATCATGAAACGAGAATGAGGATGGGACGAGAGGCACACAAAACAGCACTTGATAACACATGGGATGATGTTGCGGAAAAGATCACCCATGTATATCAAGATCTGCTGAACTTGAAGTAGCGAGATTGGGTATTTGCTCTTTATGCGCCGGATTGGATTCAGGAGGCCAAGAATAATATGCGGAAGTGGAAGATCTTTGTTACGTTCTTCAAAAAACTATACCCCGATCACTATACCAATGATACTTCTTTGAATTGGGACAATTTCACGTTCGTTAAGGTCAACGACGATTATGATTTGGAAGTTGATGATCAGCACAGCTATGACATATTTTTCGAGCATGATTTCACAACATTCAATCCCGATCTTCAGAAAAAGGGATATCACGAGAATAGTGTCCTATATCACATTTATAAGAACGGAGCACACTTGCCCTATGACTATATCGGATTTATCGAATATGACCACGTACTTGCCCCGGGCTTTACAAACAGGATTCAGAGTGTGCTGGATCACACCGAAAAGGACTTGATATTTGCTTTTAATAAGTTCTCTTTTGACCAGCTCTGGAGCCAGGGTGTCTTAATGAACCCAAATGACCCGAATAAGGAGACAGGAGATCCGGAATCAGAATGGAATTGCATCAGGGTCGTATTGGAAGACTACAATCAGTTCTTTGATACCAGATTCAAGATAGGGGACCTCATTGAAAGGGATTGTTTTCCTATCTGCCATTGTTTCTTGCTTCCGACCAAGATTTTTGAGAGAATTATGAATTTCCATGCCTTCATAATGGAATCCGGCAGAATTGAGAATTATCACATCCACAATTGGAGAGCCAAGGCCGGCCTTATGGAGCGCTATTTGGCCGTCGAACTAGCTTTGGAACAAGCTGCTATCATCGATGCCATACAGTTGGAGCATCGGGAGTACCCGATAAGAGTTCTTAAGCCTGACTGGTTCAGGCCGTCCTTGCTCAGGAGGCTGAGACGGTGTTTTCAGAAAAGGACCTGATTTGTGCGGACAACTACATTGCCATAGCTGATCTTGCCCTTATTCCCAGTGTCAGCAGTACATCCTCAAACACAAGACAGAGAAACCCGTCTCGCTTTTCACGATGGCTTTTCCGTCATTCCGTAGAGGCAAGCAATAACAAAGCGATGCTGCAGTTTCCTTCCAGGGACGAGATTGTCTTTTTTGTAAAAACCGATTTTTTGAACTATTTCGCGGGATATCTGCGGCCCCATCTAAGACAGACATTCAGAATAATTACCGGGCACAGTGACTATACTATACCCTACGGAGGCGCAGGCGATTTCAGTAGTCTGTTGGAGGATGACCTTCTGGCCGGGTGGTATGGTTATAACATAGTTGCGGACCATCCAAAGCTAAAGCCTGTTCCGCTGGGAATACCCTCAAAGATATGGCTGGAACTGGGAAACCAAGCTGGAGGTCACACACTGTTTGCCGAAAAGCTAAACGTTTTTTTGCGCAACCCCGCATTCCACAAATCCAAATTGGTCTACTGGGGTTGTCCGGGCGCCACCACGGAATCGAGAGCCAGTGCTTACGACGCCGTAAAAGATATAGATTATGTCAGCATAACAGAAAGGAAGTCCTACTGTGATTACTTGGACGACCTGAGCCGGCACAAATTCGTATGCTGTCCTGATGGTAACGGCATTGATACGCACAGGCTCTGGGAATCCTTGTATTTCCAGGCAATACCGGTAGTAAAGAGGAATCACTATCTGAATCTTTATGCGGCCCGATTTCCGGTTCTATACATCAATGACTGGTCGGAACTGAGTAGTTTCACTGAGGAATTCCTTGATGAGCAGTATGCGGCAATGATATCTACGGCTTTCAGACCCAAACTGCGTTTTGAGTATTGGGAGAGAGAGATCAAGAGTGGGCTTTCCCTTGCCCGCTAGGAATTAGGGGATAGTCGCCATCCTCCGCTTCCCTTGCCACGATCCCAGTTATCGGACAAGCCTCCTAGTCCCGGATGCCGTTGTACGGCGGTTCATTCTTGCCGATTTGCCCCCGTATTGCACGGCGAATGTATCGCTCCGGGATGCCAAAAACGGTTTTCCATGCAGTCCTGAAAGGGCCGTTTCTTCGCGGAATTCCAGGCAGATAAGGTGCTCCCGGCCCGGAAAGATACGATCCCAGATGGGCTTGGTCTCGGGGCAGGATGGCACGGCGGTGCACCCAGACTTTCTGTCCCGGCGTCTGGTTTGGGGATAGCCAGCCACAGTAAACGATTCCGTCCGCCATCACCAGCTCGCCCAGGTGTTTGTAAAGCAGGAGCGAGATAATGGCCTGATCGTGGCGGTGCATTCTGTCAACAGAGGCGATGTGCTCTTCAGTAAGGGCGACAGAGAGCGATTGTTCCAGAATTTTGGCCGTTTGGCCTTCCTTCTTGAATCCGATGAGGGTGGCGGCGAGGGTCATCTTCCCTTCGCGGAAACCCGTATCCACTCCACAACCTCGGCAGGCGGACTCCGATGCGTTCTCTGTCAGAAGGTGATAAGTAGGCACGACAAAATAGCCAAGAGAATCGATGGAATAGAGTGCCTCTTCAATCGGCCTTAGTACGACCAAACCGGCATCCATCCATATCACCCGATGCGCGGGAGCATCGTTCCAGCACCATATCTTCCAGGCAAAATGCTTTCGCCAGTGTGGGCAAAAGGGGGGTACTTGTCTCACTTCGATCTGATTGGCAGCGAGTATGTCGAGTGTACCTTTATCCAGCCCGATGTCGTAGACTCGAACCCTAGGATGGTTTGGCCAATTCAGATTCAAGGAACCCAAGAGGGCAAGCAGGGAAGGTCCGAAGCCACGCGACGCCGCGGTAATGATGAGTGAATTCTCCATTTTGAACCTGAGATCGTGGGGATCTGAATTGCTATAGACTTTCAGATAATGTTTTTGGGAAGGCAGCAGGGAGGGGATAGTACCTGTTCGTACATCCCCGACCGATAACGCACCCAAAAGCTTTATCTGGAAGTCTATAGGAGCCTGTCGGACTTAGGGATGATCTACTGCGGAAGTGGGGGGGAACGCGGTGGTGATCCCCTGGGTCCGACAGACTCATAGCGTTTATGCGCAGTGTTGATTGGCGCCGGCATCTTTTACCAGCCCGTTCTCACAGAAATACGGGATATGCTTTCTGAAGAAATACTGGACATTGCCGCCTTCTTTCCAATGCTTGTTTCCCAGTTCTTTAGGATGCCACAGATGCAGAACCCTTGCCTGGCGAATCACGGAATCCCCGTGGAAACCAGCCTTGACGAGGCGTATCGAGAGGTCCAGGTCTTCACCGCCCCAGCCGACAAAATTCTCATCGTAACCGTTTACCCGTTCAATGTCCTCCCGGTAAATAGAAAAATGACCGGCAAATTGCACCTTTCTGGCGCTTACCAGGCGCAGTCTCCTCAAGATAGAATACCTGACGAATCGGCGGTGCTCCTTTATGATCGGCTCTTCCGGCAATTCACGATATAGCGCCTCGATTAATGCAGTGGAGGGACTGGCATCAAATACCTGACGGGTCTGCTCCTCGGTCAAACACTTATGATTGCCGGCAACAAACCTTGCCGGCCTTGCCGCCTTAAGGTGAGCGTCTATTGTTCCGGGCAAAACCAGATGGTCCGCATCAAAGAAGATCAGATAGTCCCCGGTTGCATGTCGTATTCCATTATTCCGGGAGGCGGAACGGCGGGCACCCTTCCTTTCATGCCAGGCATGTACTATGGAGAAATCATAATTCGGGATCAGTCGCTGGATACTTCGAACTGTATCTACTCCCGAACCATCATCCGCCACTATGACCTCATGGAAACTCTTTGCACATCTCTTGAGTGCATCAAGACCGCACTTGAGATGCTCGATCCTCTCGTAAAAACAGATGATGATGCTGGTTTTCATTATGGTTCACGATCCCCGTTATTTTAATTTGCCGGACAGTCTGGCATCTTTGAATGCAGCTATCTCAAATAGGGGCAAAATAAACCTTTTACTCGTCTGTTCAATTTGTAGGCAGCTCGATATAACAAGGTTTTCTTGCTTTTCTTATAAGCCGGCACTGTGATCAACGATCTGCCGGTTCCTTCCATCCAATAAGATTTTATCAGTCCTGCGATATGAGGAAACATTTGGTATTTATTCAGGACCAGTCTTCTCGCCTCATCTAGAGCTGGAAGGCGTCTTTCCCAATCCTCCGTCAGGGCCATTGACTTGATCAAGGCAAGACTGGTTTCAGGCCGGTCAATATCGATCCTTATGAAAGAGTCTTGGGGAAAATACTGTTCGAGGTTAGTACAACCATAATAGAAGGGAACTGTCCATGTGAGAAAACAATCGGCGACCTTCTCGGTCCAATAGTCAGGGCTGCTGCTATTCTCGACAGCAAGTGAATACCGATAGGAAGCCAACCCGTCCCATTTATCGTCGACATATTTGACGGCTCTTCCCAGCAGGTCTATCCCGCTGAAATTGTGTTGAATAAATCTCAAGAAGGATAGCCTTTTTCTGTGGCCGGCAAGATCGCTTGCGTTCCCGACAATCCAGGAAATCATTCTGGTTTTGGGTGGGACATTGCAGAAAACCAACTGATCATAACTTCGGTTTACGTGCCAGGGAATAGCGGGGTGGGAAGTGACATATTTTCCACCCGGCACCGGTGAATGATGTGTAAACACTCTAAACAAAGAATCGTGCCCTTCTGCCATCCAGTCATTGAATCCTCTTACGTATGGCTCCTGCATCAGTGCCCAGACATTTTCTTTCCGGCATTCTACCTGAACTTTCGCCTTGAGCCGATTATTGAGCACAAGCAAGAGATCACATTGCTGAACGGGCTCCGTCGTGAACTTGATACCATCCCAGATTCCGCCCTGGCCGGGCGTTTGTCGCATCAGGTCGGGCGAACTCCAGTCTTTGGCTATTCTTACCAGCATCATCAGTTGCGCCTGCTTGCTAATTATTGTCTGATTTAGACTCAATTTCAAATGCTGTCAAGGAGTTTTGAGATTCCGGATCTGTTTGTTGCAGGCAAGAACTCCGGTGTATTCCGTTTAGTCATTACGAATCCGGACGGAATTTTTCGTGAGGCCCCAAGCGGGATGTTTTTGACATTGCCAATGTAGTAATGTACGCATATATTGCCGTCTATGCAGTCCCGTTTGGGAAGGTGGTGGGTCCGGTCCGGAGACTATGGCTGGAACAACACTATGTGAGGCTGTCCGAGAACTGGCGATCTACTGCGGAAAGTGGGATGACGGCCCAAATATCCCCGGATTTTCGGGCCATAGGTCCACTATTGTCCCTCAAATCCGTGAATATTTGGGACCGTCCTCCACTTCCCTCGCTACGATCCAAGTTCTCGGACAGCCTCATAGTCTGGACTGCGATGAATACTGCAGGATATGGAGTCTGAGACAGATGGACAAAAAACTGCTGAAAGAAGTAGTTAAGTCGTTTGGTACGATCAAGACCATTGTGATCGGCGATATCATGATGGATCAGTTCATATGGGGCAAGGTCTCCCGAATCTCTCCCGAAGCCCCCATCCCCGTGGTTGACGTGCAGAAGGAATCGATGATGCTGGGTGGGGCGGGAAATGTGGCAAGCAACCTGATTTCACTAGGGGCCCGCGTCCTCCTGTGCGGTGTTGTCGGGCATGACGCGATGGGCAGGGATATAGTGCATGAGCTCAAAAGGCGGGGATGTACGGCGGAAGGCATCATCTTCGAAAAGAACAGACCGACTACGGTCAAAACGCGTGTCGTTGCACACGGCCAGCAGGTAGTGCGTTTTGACCGCGAACAACGCGCCGAGATCAAAGAAGAGACCGCCGATCAGATCTTGTCTTTTGTGCAGAAGAACCTTTCCGATACCGACGCGGTAATCGTTTCAGATTATTCAAAAGGAGTAGTCTGTGCCGGTTTGATGGATAAGCTCAGGCCGGTCTTTAACCGCCGGAAGGTCATCTGGGCAGTGGATCCAAAAACACGGGATGTGAAAATGTTCAGAGGGGCCACGATATTTACGCCGAACCAGAACGAGGCGGAGATTATCAGCGGCATAAGAATAGGGTCCGAGGAGTCGCTCCGGATGGCGGGTGACAGGATACTGAGGCTTTTGAATGCCAAGGCGGTCCTTGTGACCAGGGGAGATGCGGGTATGGCTCTCTTTGAAAAAGATGGCGAGTTGTTCACTATTCCGACCGTGGCCAAAGAGGTGTACGATGTTACCGGCGCTGGTGACACTGTGATAGCTGCCATGGCACTGGGACTTGCCGCCGGCCTCAAAACAAGTCAGGCCGCGATTCTTGCCAATTTTGCCGCAGGGATAGTCGTCGGGAAAATAGGCACAGCAACGGTAAGGCCCGAAGAGTTGGAAGCGGCTGTTGCAGCGGGATGACTGTGATTTCGGATTTCGGATTTCGGATTGCGGATTGAAAAACGTGAAGGCAAAGGCTGAGGCTAAGGATGATGTGAGCATACTATCGGCAAACCGTCAAAGATGAACAGTTACGAATTGTGAGTACACCAAGACTTCCAAAGCCGGTGAAACTTGTGGCGAGCATAATAGCTGCTTCTGCTGGATCACTGGACGAGGTTATGGGACTGATGGCGGGTTCGTGGGGCGAGATTGATTTTGCGAGCGCGATAATGGATTTCGACCAGACCGATTATTACAATGCCGAAATGGGGTCACCACTTATTCGGAGATTCGTTTCCTTTGAGCAATTGCTGGACCCCGGTCTTCTTCCCGAGGTCAAGCATGGCGCCAATCGGGTCGAGGAGGAACTGAAGGTCGAAGGCCGCCGAAGTGTGAATATCGATCCCGGATACATCACTGCCGAAAGGCTGGTCCTGGCCACCGGAAAGAACTATACCCATCGGATATATCTGGCCGGCGGCATTTATGCCGACCTGACCCTCATTTACACGAAAGGAAGATTTGAGGTTTTGCCCTGGACCTACCCGGACTATGGAAGTGAACGGGTTAGAACGGTGTTTGCGCAGATTCGCAGGAAGTACCTGTTTCAGCTAAATAGTAAGCAGTAGGACAGTAGGCAGTTAGCAGTAAAAAGTGAAAGCTTTTAGCTTTCCTTGGTTTTCACTTTTAACATTTCACTTTTCACCAATTTTTTTTGAGGTATGCACAGATGCTTAAGAGTATGACGTCTTTCGGACGGGCAGGTGGCAAATTCCTGAACGGGTCCGTAACAATTGAAATCAGGTGTGTTAATCACCGCTACCTGGACACCAGCATAAAGCTGCACAAACGCCTTTCCGGCCTTGAAGAATTCATCAAAAAAAAGATCGCCTCATCTTTTTCCCGTGGCAGGGTGGAGCTGTCCGCCCGGGTTGATGAGAGCGATGCTGCTGCACGGAATCTCACACTTGATGTGGGGCTGGCAAGAATATATTACGGGCTGTTCAATAGCCTGAAGAAAGAACTGGGCGTGTCAGGGGAAGTAGACCTGACAATGCTCGCCTCTTTTGGAGACCTTGTCAAACCAAAGGAAGAAGACGCCAATCTCGAAGAAGACTGGAGAGCTATAGAACCGACCCTGGCGGAAGCCATATCCGCCGCTGAAAACATGAGAACGGAAGAGGGCAGGGCCCTTTATGTGGATCTTGTAAAACGTCTTGACCTTCTTTGCTCTTTCGTTAATGATATAGAGACTTCCATGCCCTCAGCAATAAAAGAACACGGTATCAGGCTGAAACAGCGTATACTCAGTCTCATGGAACAGGCCGAACTGGACCCGATGCGGTTCAATCAGGAAATAGCGATTATAGCGGAGCGTTCTGATATTACGGAAGAAGTGGTTCGCTTCAAAAGCCATATCGAACAGTTCAAAAGCCTGTTGAACACCGAGGACCCGGTGGGACGAAGGTTCGATTTTCTGATTCAGGAGATGCATAGAGAGGCCAATACCATGGGTTCCAAGGCGATTGATGCGTCTATCAGCCACAGAGTGGTGGATATCAAGAGTGAATTGGAAAAAATAGGGGAGCAGGTTCAAAACATAGAATAGAGCAGAGAGCACAGCGCGGCCAAGCCGCAACAAAAAAGAATATCTTGCCACAGAGAGCACAGAGCACACAGAGTTAAGAAATAATAGATCCAGTGTCAGGTTCTCCCGAAGGCCGGCGTGTGGGGGGCTCAAGAAATGGAAACGACAAAACGAACACTTTATCACTATGATCTAAACCAGACTTCAACAAAATTTCAACAAACTAAACGTTAGTAGAACAGCGCGGCAGAGCCGCAACCAAAAAAGTATCTCGCCACGAACACGCACGCGCCGGTAGTTGCGGCTGCTCTCTTACACACCCCGGCCTTCGGCCACCCCTCTTTTTAGAGGGGAATTGGGCTACGGCCCACCGAAGGTGGGCGGCTTAAGTCCCCTCTTGAGAGGGGTGGATTCGCCGTAAGGCGAAGACGGGGTGTGTAGCGGCCTGCCGGAAGTCCAAGAGTCCTGAATTCCAACTGTATGATTGTAAGTATATTTCCGAACAAAATGTTAATAGAATTTGAACAAAGCCACGGTTAGTAGAACAGGGCATGGCGTTCATTCTGTACGCTTTGCAGATAGAGGAGTTTCAGACGTGAGTAAGGCCAATGAATTTAAGCTGCTGCATATAGGATTCGGCAACTCTGTTGTTGCTGAGAGAATAGTGGCAATAGTCAATCCGAGCTCCGCACCCATGAAGAGGCTGAAAGAAGATGCGCGGGAGAACAAAACGTTGGTGGATGCCACGCAGGGCCGAAGAACGCGGTCTATCATTATAACGGATACGAACCATGTTATTCTTTCCGCCGTCCAGGCGGAAACGATCGCCCAGCGGTTCACGAGCGACAGCTCATTCAGGGAAGAGGAAGTAAAGGAAAGCAAAGATGGCGTCTGGAAAAGGTAGCCTGTTTGTCATATCTGCCCCGTCCGGATCGGGAAAAACGACGGTATGTCAAAGAACTTTAGAGGCCACACCGGATCTGGCCTATTCCATTTCTTATACGACGCGCCGGTCCCGGTCCAATGAAAAGGACGGGGTCGATTATGTATTTCTGTCGGACGAGAAATTCACCGAGATGCGAGAGCATGGCGAATTCCTCGAATGGGCGCTGGTTCACGCCCATTATTACGGCACCTCAAAGAAACAAATAGACGAATGCCTCAGTTCGGGAAGGGACATTCTCCTCGATATCGACGTGCAGGGGGCCAGGAAGGTCCGAGATAGCATGCCGGATGCCGTACTCGTCTTTATTCTGCCTCCGTCCTTTGAGATCCTTGAGGAAAGGCTCAGAAGGAGGCAAAGCGATGAGGAAGAAGCCATAAGAAGACGGCTGGCAAACGCTCGTGACGAGATCAAGGCCATCAGGGAATACGATTACATCATTATTAATGACGACCTCGATGACGCAGTAAGGAAATTCACATCCATTATACAGGCCGAGCGCTGCCGCCGCCACCGAATGCTGCCGTTTTTGGACTGGCTGTCATTCCAGGGATAGTTTTGGGACTCGCATTGTGATGTAGCTGCCAGCACTCAATACGGCACCACGCAAGTGTATATCCAGAATCGACAAACTTGTAGGGTGGGCTCTGCCCACCGGAAGCCTGCCCGTCAAGCGCGAGGCTGATGGTGGGCAAAGCCCACCCTACGATATTGATTAGGCGATGAGTGTTGTTTTTCGTGGTAGGGAGAATCTATGTATGTGATCTGGGGCATACATCCCGTCGAAGAAAGACTCAAGAACAGTCCCGATCTGGTTGACAGGATTGTTCTCAGGCGCGGCCTGAAGGGTAAGGAGCGCGACAATATTCTGAGACTGGCGGGCATCAGGGCTATCCCCATTGATTTCCAGGACGAAAAAATGCTGGCAGAAGCCGCAGGGCATTCGAAGCACCAAGGAATAGTTGCTTTCCTCCAGGAAACCGGCGCTAGAATATTAGAAGACATCCTGTCTAATCCGTCGCCTTCGTCGTACGGACTGGTACTGGCGTTGGACGGAATCGTCGATCCGCAGAACCTCGGCTCTTTGATAAGAAGCGGGCATGCAGCAGGTATTCAAGGTATTGTGCTCCCGCGGCACAGGGCTGCCCGTATTACCGGTACTGTTGAGAAGACGTCTGCCGGGGCACTCAGCTATGTGCCCGTCGTTACTGAAACCAACCTGGTTAGTGCGATCGAGGCCCTTAAAGCAGCCGGATACTGGATTGTCGGCGCTGCGCCCGAAGCAAAGCAGACAATATACGAGAGTGATTTCCGAACAAATATTGCGCTGGTTATCGGCAGTGAATCGAAAGGCATCCGGCCCCTGGTTAAGAGGCATTGCGATTTCCTCGTGTCCGTCCCCATGTACGGAGAAGTCTCATCTCTGAATGCCGCTATCGCAGGCGCGATAATTCTCTTCGAAATCGCACGGCAACGCTGTAGCGGACACGCAGACAGGTAAGCCCGACAGGCTCCTCGGCACTTTTCTTCCATCCTTCGACATTCATCATTCCTTGTTCGATATTCGACATTCCAAAATCACCCTGCCCGCTGTCTCGCGGCTTACACTCACGGCATGGGACCGAAGGTGGATTATCCTCTTCCTTTCTCTATGGATTCTGATATATTCGTGTATATTCGCGTGATTCGTAGTTGCATGAATTATGGACTTGATTGAGATTGATGGGTCTTATGGGGAAGGAGGCGGGCAGTTGCTGCGGACCGCGCTTGCCCTCTCCTGCCTGTTCCAAACGCCGTTTCGGATAGATAATATACGCGCCAAACGGAGGAATCCCGGACTGCGTCCACAGCATCTGGCGGGTGTAAGGGCAGCCCAAGAGATCTCTGATGCAGTGGTGGAAGGAGACCGGATCGGCTCTGCCAGCCTGGTGTTTAAGCCCAACGGGCTCAAAGGTGGAAAGTACTATTTCGATGTGGGACAGGAGCAGGGCAGTGCGGGATCTGTTTCTTTAGTATTTCAAACCGTACTGCTCCCGTTATTCTTTGCCGGGGAAAGGTCCTCCCTGACTATTAAAGGCGGTACGCACGTGCCTTGGAGCCCCCCGTTTCATTACATTGATGCTGTTTTTCTGGCAACACTTCGAGACATGAACTTGACCGCTGAAGGGAAGCTTGAGAGGTGGGGCTGGTATCCGCGAGGAGGGGGGATTGCCCATTTCTCAATAGAACCGGTCGATGCCTTACGTCCGATTAACAGGGCTGATAGGGGTGAATTGCTCAGGTTGGAAGCGATATCCGCGGTTTCGAATCTTCCCGAGCATATTCTGGACCGCCAGAAGAGACAGGTGTTGAAGAGACTGACCAACGAAGGAATCAAGGGCGCTTGTGCCGAAATCCGGGCGCCCTCCACGGGTCAGGGCACTTTTGTCTTCTTGAATGCTGCCGGCAGTAACTGGGTTGCAGGATTTTCAAGGCTTGGCGCCCGCGGTAAACGAGCGGAAGATGTGGCCGGAGATGCTTCGGATGAACTCTTTGCTTTCCTGAGCGCCAATGCCCCCGTAGATGAGCATCTGGCTGACCAGCTTGTCCCTTATATGGCGGCTGCGAATGGAAGCAGCCGCATCACGGTATCGAAATTAACCCCACACCTTACCACCAACATATGGATTACGGAGCAGTTTTCCAGTGCCAGATTTGAAGTACATGGCGCGTTGGGAGAAAAAGGCTCTGTATCCTGCCGCCGTACCTCATGACGATACACTAGGAGCCTGTCGCTATTGGCCGGATAAGTCTTGACACAGAAGGTTTTTTTTATATACTTACCAGGTTACACTCCCCGAAAGTTGGGACTAAGGATTCTGAGACTGTGAAAGTTAGCGTAATTGATATCCCGGAAGAAGGCTTGGCCCTCCATGTGGAATTGAGTGGGGAGGTTCTGGACGGCGCGGCGTCGGTCAAAGGGCCGATTCTGGTGGATATAAAAATCGAGAAATCCGGACGGAACGTCCGCGTAAGGGGCGGTGTCAAGGCAAGCATGGTCTTGAGTTGCAGCAGATGTGGTGAGGAGTTCACATGGCCGCTGGAGAGCGATTTCGATCAGGCGCTTATCATTCCTGTCACCGGTGACCACGCAGATCGGGAACTCTCACCTGAAGAACTGGATGTATCGTTTTTTGACGGAGAGACTGTAGATGTGGAGCGAGTGGCGGCGGAACAGATTTTTTTGCAGTTGCCCTACAAGCCTCTTTGCCGGGAAGACTGCAAAGGCCTGTGCCCCCGCTGTGGTATCAATCTGAACCATGGTTCGTGCTCTTGCGCGCCGAAAGCCAATTCGTCACCGTTCGCCCTGTTGAAAGAGGTGAAAACCCAAAAAAATGATAAGGAGAAGCAATAATGCCTTTACCAAAGAGAAGACATTCAAAATCAAGGCAAGGAAAACGGCGGAGTCAGCAGGGCCTTACCTTGCCGAACCCCTCAGCTTGTCCCCAGTGCCGGGAATCCAGAATGCCACATCGAGTTTGTCCTCATTGCGGCTATTATGATGGCCGGGCCGTGGTTGAGGTGAGTAAGTAGTCCCCTAAGTCCGACAGGCTCCTGATATGCAGGGTAGGTGCAACCGTTCACCGTGGACCGTTTGAGTTCACGGCGAACAGTTCCAAGTTTAACCGTGAACTCTGAACCGTGAACCTGGAACCGGCATGTAACGATCGTTCGCCGAAGGAATGCTCTTAGAGTTTTTGCGGATAACGGTGAACGTTTACGGGTAGGTATCCATCATCCTTTCTCGCTGGCCCCGCTACAAACGGGCCATGCTTTCATTGTGCACGTCCATGAGAATCGCCGTAGATGCCATGGGGGGAGACCACGCCCCCGGTGTTGTTATAGAAGGGGCTATGCAGGCCCTGGAGGAAAGTGCCTTATCTATAACCCTGGTAGGGCAGGAAGCCCTCTTAAGACAAGAGATAGAGCGCTTGGGCGGCACTGCCGGCCGGTTTACAATAGAAAATGCCGCTGAGGTCGTGGCTATGGATGAGTCGCCTTCGGATGCGCTCAAGAAGAAAAAGGACTCATCAGTTCGAGTGGCATTCGAACTGGTGCGAAAAGGAAAGGCAGACGGGGCCATCAGCGCCGGCAATTCCGGGGCGACGCTGGCCACTGCGGGTTTTGTTCTGGGACGGCTGCAGGGAGTGGAACGACCGGCTATTGCCGGGATTCTTCCCACTTTGAAAGGCCCGACAGTTATGATAGACGTCGGCGCCAATGTGGACTGCAAGCCGCACCACCTCTTACAGTTCGGGATAATGGGATCCGTATTCTCACAGGGCATACTCGGGGTATTGAAACCCAAAGTGGGCTTATTGAGCATTGGCGAGGAAGGCGGGAAAGGTAACCAGTTGGTCAAAAAAGCCCACAAGCTCTTTTCCCTGAGTTCCTTGAATTTTGTCGGAAATGTTGAGGGACGAGATATTTTCAAAGGTGATATAGACGTCATTGTCTGTGACGGATTTGTGGGCAATATCTCGTTAAAGCTTAGTGAAGGCCTGGCAGAGGCTGTCGGATCAATGCTCAGGGCCGAAATGGAAAAAACCTTTTTGGCGAAAACGGGATATATGCTCTCCAGAAAAGCATTCAAGAAATTCGCCAGAAGAGTTGATTATGCGGAGTATGGCGGGGCTCCGCTTCTCGGGATAAACGGCATCGGGATAATAGCCCACGGCCGGTCGTGCCCGCGTGCGATCAAGAATGCCATTCTGGTCGCCGCAGAGCTGGTCTCGCGGAAAGTAAACGAACACCTCATTGCCAATCTCAAGGATAATGAGGATCTTCATGCCTTGGGTAAACGCGAAATCCTTTGTTCGGTGCACAGGCAGGCAGAATAGATTGCCTGGTTTCCATCCGGAAACCCGAAGACCTCCGGATGGTGCAGTCAGCGCTGAGCTTCATATGTTCTTTGTCGTAGTCTGTCGCTGAAGGCATAGGGATTCGGAAGATGCTAATATACCGTGTGTAGGTCAATTCCCAAGATTGAATGTCCAATACTCAATGTTCAATGTCCAAGGGAACCTCTCCTGATTGGAAATTGGTTATTGAGCATTGGACATTGGACATTGCTCCTAAAATACAGTGATTAAGACTTCTAAGTCCCTCAGGAGACTTGAGTGGTACACAGCATAATTCTGGGCACAGGCTCTCACCTGCCTAAGAAGGTACTTACCAATTTCGATCTGGAGAAAATGGTCGACACCTCCGACGAATGGATTACTACGCGTTCGGGTATAAAGGAACGTCGTGTTGCCTGCAAGGAAGAGACATGCTCCTTTCTCTCGACAAAAGCTGCTGAAAAAGCCCTGGAGATGGCTGGAGTAAGACCATCGGATCTGGACATGATCATCGTGTGCACCCTGACACCGGATATGCTCATGCCATCAACGGCCTGTCTCGTGCAGAAGAACCTTCGCGCGGAAAAGGCTATGGCCTTTGATCTCTCCGCTGCCTGTTCAGGGTTTCTGTACGGGATGGGAGTTGCTGACAGTTTTATTCGAAACGGAAAGGATACGAAAGCGCTGGTCATAGGGGCTGAAGTGCTTTCGTGCCGGGTAAACTGGAAAGATCGAAATACCTGCGTACTTTTTGGTGATGGGGCGGGCGCGGTTGTAATGACCGGCCGCAATGGTAAAAGAGGCGTACTGTCCAGCAACTTGCATGCCGATGGAACTCTCTGGAAATTGCTGCATATACCGGGCGGAGGGTGCGCGGCTCCTCCATCCAGACAAATGGTCGATAATGGCCTGCAATATATACAAATGCAGGGCCGGGATGTATTCAGGCTGGCGGTGAGGGCGATGGAAGAATCAAGTCGCGAGGCCCTTGAGTCCAACAATCTGAGCCCGGAAGATATAGATTTGTATATTCCCCACCAGGCAAATCTCCGAATAATCCAGGGAGTTGCTGAACGTCTGAAAGTCCCCCTGACGAAAGTCGTCATTAATATAGACAAATATGGGAATACGTCCGCCGCGACAATCCCGATCGCCATGGACGAAGCAAACCGCGAAGGAAGGATTAAGGAGCGAGACCTGATTTTGCTGAATGCCTTCGGGGGTGGTTTTACCTGGGGAGCGACTTTGATCAGATGGTAGGGACGACTTGCGGGTTCCGAGTTGCGGATTCCGGGTTGCGGATTGAAAAATGGATTAACCACGAACCACACGAAATGACAGAATTAAGGATCGGGGAATTGAGGGAATAAGGAATTGCAATTCTCAATTTTCAAATTCTTTTGAGCTGAAGGCCGATAGCTGATCGCTTGTTTTGTGAACGGTGCACGTGTTAACGAGTTACGGGTTTCGATTTGCCTGTTTGAAAGCAGAATACGGTGTTGAACAGATTTCCCCTGGAAAGGTAACGTCTTATGGATTATTTTCTCACTGATGAACAAAAGATGATTGTGGAACTGGCGCAGAAAATTGCACGGGAAAAAGTTGTTCCCGTACGCGCGGAGCTTGACGAAAAGGAAGAGTTCCCCTGGGAAGCGATGAGCGCGCTGGCCCAATCGGATCTGTTCGGCCTATATATCCCGGAGAAGTATGGCGGCCTCGGTGTGGGGTCCTTCGAGAACTGTCTGGCGATTGAACAGCTTGGGCACGCGTGCATCGGAGTAGCCACGAGCTTTGCGGCCAGCGGTCTCGGCGCTTTTCCTATATTGCACTATGGGACGGAAGAACAGAAAGAGAAATATTTGCCGGATATAGCCAGTGGAAGTAAACTCGCCGCTTTTGGTTTAACCGAGGCCGGCGCGGGGAGCGACGCCGGCGGAATTCGCACTACGGCCATTCTGGAGGGCGACGAATACATACTTAATGGAACAAAACAGTGGATAACGAACGGAGGCGAGGCCGAGGTTTACACCATCATCGCCCTCACCGACCGGAGCAGGGGCACACGGGGGGCAAGTGCCTTTATCCTGGAGAAGGGGGACCCCGGCTTTGGGTTCGGCAAAAAGGAAAGGAAGATGGGATTACGTGCGTCATCCACACGGGAACTCGTCTTCGACCAATGCCGCATACCGAGGGATCGTTTGCTCGGTCGCGAAGGAATGGGGTTTCTTCTTGCCATGAGAACACTTGACCTTGCCAGGCCGGGAATAGGGGCGCTGTCTGTCGGACTTGCGCAGGGCGCCCTTGACGCCGCTGTGGAATACGCCAAAGAGAGGACGCAATTCGGCCATGTCATAATCTCCTTTCAGGCCGTGCAGCACATGCTGGCCGATATGGCCACTTTGACTGAGGCCTCCCGCGCACTGGTCTACTCAGTGGCAAGATACATCGACACTAATCCAAAGGATATCAGCAAGGTCTCAGCCATGGCCAAGTTGTTCCCCAGTGATACAGCGATGAAAGTGACAACGGACGCCGTTCAGATCTTCGGGGGCTATGGCTATATGAAAGAGTATCCTGTGGAGAAAATGATGCGCGACGCAAAGATTCTCCAGATCTATGAAGGAACCAACCAGATACAGCGCAATGTGATCGGCCAGGCATTAAACAAGGAATACAACCGAAAGAAATAAATGGGACGCAGATTGACGCAGATTTTCAGGATTTGTACTCATTAATCTGCGGTAACAATTTAGCGCTTTGCAAAAACGCGCCAAATCTCAATGCAAAATGAAAAATGCAGAATGAAAAATGCAGGATCTCGAAACAAATCCTTTAAATTTTGAAATTTGCACTTTGAATTTTGCATTTTGAGTTCAAGTTTAGCCGGTTTTTCAAAAGGCTAAACGGTTACGATCTGCGCAGATCTGCGTCCTATCAGATTCGTAAGGGATTGGATACCAAGATGAATACAATCGTGTGCATTAAGCAGGTCCCTGATTCAGCCCACGTGCGGATTGACCCGGTGACAAAGGCCTTGATTCGTGAAGGTGTGGAAAGCATACTCAACCCCTTTGATCTACATGCGATAGAAGCCGGACTGAGACTGAGGGAAAAACTGGGAGGCAAGGTCACCGCCTTGACCATGGGCCCGCCACAGGCTGAAAGCGCCCTGCGAGAAGCGCTCTCGTATGGGGTCGATGAAGCTGTACTCCTTTCCGACCGCGCCTTTGCAGGGTCCGATACCTGGGCGACGACTTATATTCTCTCGTTAGGTGTGAAGAAGATTGGCTCTTTTGATTTGATTATTTGCGGCAAACAGGCTATAGATGGCGATACGGCTCAGGTTGGCCCCGGACTTGCCGAACGTCTCGATATCCCGTGTGTGACCTACGTTCGGAAAATCGAGTCGTTAGAAGGCAACTCTTTCCGCGTCGAACGATTGACTGATGATGGATATGACGTCCTCGAACTCAGCCTGCCCGCTTTGTTGACCGTAGTAAAGGAGATTAACGATCCCAGAAGCCCTTCGCTTAAGGCAAAAATGCGGGCGAAGAGCCAGAAGATTCCGGTATACGGGGCAAAGGATCTCGATGCTGATCACAACAATATCGGCCTTTCGGGATCTCTCACCGAAGTGGTCGAGATATTTGCTCCCAAATGGGACCGGAAGCGTATTATGATCGATGGCTCGGTTGAGGAGCAGGTTGACGCGCTCATCGCAAACCTCAAGAGACTGGGGGTCTTAAACATCGGCTTATGAGCATAAATCTGGACCGGGACAAATGCATCGGGTGCGGTTCCTGCGCTGATTCCTGCCCTTATGAAGCGGTGGCGATCGAGAACGGGATTCCGGTATTCAAAGAAAACTGCGTTCTTTGCGGGATATGCGTTGATAACTGCGAAACCGGGGCTATCTCTGTCGAGCGCGGGGAAAACGGTGTTTCGGAGGGGATTGGAGAGTATCATGGAGTTTCGGTTTTTGCAGAGCAACGGAATGGAGAAATACACTCCGTATCGTACGAACTCCTCGGAATAGGCAGGTGCCTCGCGAATGAGCTCGGTGTCGACCTGTCGGCCGTTTTGCTGGGACATAATGTCAAGGAATTGTGCCGTGATTTTGGGGCATATGGCGCGGACAAGGTCTTTGTTGTGAATGATCCGGCTCTGGACTCGTTCGATGACGATCTTTACACCGGTATTGTAACGGAGATTGTGAGGCAACACCGGCCGGAGATTTTCCTGGCGGGTGCGACGGCCATAGGGCGCTCTTTTATTCCCAGGGTGGCGACCGCGTTAAGAACGGGACTCACAGCGGATTGCACCCAGCTCGCCATAAGATCGTCAGACCGCGCTTTGCTTCAGACTCGTCCTGCTTTTGGCGGAAATGTGATGGCCACAATAGTCTCTCCAAAGACAAGACCCCAAATGGCCACAGTGCGACCAAAGGTGATGAAAAAAGCACTCCCCCAACCCGAAAGAAAGGCCGAGATGATTGAGATACCCGTTCGGCCGGAACAGATGCATACCCGTGTCCGTCTTGTCAATTCGGTCCCGGAAAAGTCGGGCTTTGTGAATATCGCGGATGCCGACGTGATTGTAGCCGGGGGGAGAGGTCTGAAGAAGGGCGAGAACTTTGCCATCCTCATGGAGCTTGCGGAGTTATTGCAGGGTGCTGTCGGGGGAACACGGGCCACTGTGGACGAAGGCTGGATACCGTATGCCTGCCAGATTGGTCAGACAGGAAAAACCGTCAGTCCGAAACTCTACCTGGCCTGCGGTGTATCCGGAGCGGTTCAGCACATTGTCGGCATGCAGTCCTCCGATGTAATCGTAGCCGTTAATACGGATCCGGAAGCACCGATCTTTGAGGTCGCGACCTTCGGAATCAAGGGTGATCTATTTGAAGTCATTCCAACACTGACCAAACGACTAAGAGAGCTATGCGGGAAATGACTGATCTTAAAGATAAAGTTGCTTTAGTCACCGGCGGATCGAGGGGCATAGGGAGGGCCATAGCCATTCGCCTTGGACGACTCGGCGCCCGGGTCCTGGTGAATTATGCCGCGAACGACAAAGCCGCACTTGAAGTAAAGCGCCAAATAGAAGAAAACGCCGGACTGGCAAGCATCCACTGTTTCGATGTCTCTTCTTTCGATGCTGTGCAAAAATTTGTTGATGATTCATTGAAGGAGTACGGGCGTATCGATATCCTGGTTAACAATGCCGGGATAAACCGCGACGGACTGCTGGTGCGAATGAAAGAGGAGGACTGGGACTCCGTTCTGGATACGAATTTGAAGGGTGCGTTCAATTGCATTCGTGGTGTGACCAGGGCCATGATGAAACAGCGGGAGGGGCACATTATCAACATATCTTCAGTTGTCGGGGCGATAGGAAACCCGGGACAGGCGAACTATGGCGCATCCAAGGCCGGCCTTATCGGGTTGACGCGTTCCATTGCCCGAGAACTCGCCCCCCGTGGCATCTTTGTGAATGCCGTTGCCCCGGGATATATTGAAACGGATATGACTGCAGCAATCTCTGAAGAGGCACGAAAGGCTTTATTTGCTCAAATACCTCTGGGCAGGCTGGGAACTCCGGATGATGTGGCCGGTGTTGTGGAGTTTCTCGTATCGGATAATGCCGGTTACATCACAGGACAGGTTTTGCACGTGAATGGCGGCATGTATATGGGGTAAGGGTCTGTCACGGAATAAGTTGTGCAATTCTGAGTGCTGAGCCACCCGTCCGGCAAGGCGCGAGGAGGGCGCATACCCGTGAGTATGCAACCGACGAGCAACGCCGCCGGACGGGATGGCTCGGCGCTCAGAATGCTCAAGTTATTTCGTGACAGACCCTAAGTAACCGTTGACTGTTGACCGTAAAGACTCTTCTCGGTAAACGGTCAACGGTGAACGGTTATTGGTAAACTCGTTAATTTAGCTTTGGGGAGGAAAACGAAATATGTCTTTGCAGGATGAGGTTGTAGAGATTATTGCCAATCAGTTGAGCGTTCCTAAGGAAGAAGTTGTGTCTCAAGCCTCTTTCGTGGATGATCTGGGTGCGGATTCACTCGATCTCGTGGAACTGGTGATGGCCATGGAGGAAAAATTCGGCATCGAAATAGCGGACGAAGATGCTGAAAAGATGAAGACCGTTCAAGATGCAGTGGATTATATCGAAAAGCGGCAGAAGTAGTTAGGATGCGTTACGAAATAACTGCTACATCTTGCTAGTCTTTTGGGCCGTATTCTGCGTTGCTTAAGGGGTCACATACTTCAGTATGCTCGCCCCTTAAGCAGCCTTGAATACAGCCCAAAATCCGGCGCAATCTTGTACCACTTATTTCGTAACGCATCCTTAGAATGTGTTCTTTTAAACGTTTCAAAGGGCTTGCCGGTGTAGAAGCTCGAATCAGCCAACTTGCGGATTATTCCTTTTTCCCAATCAGACTGCATCTGCATAGCCGGCGACTTCAATGCTGATGAATTCGTAAAAAGTCGTCACTCCGGTGAAAACCGGAGTCCAGCTCCCACGTAACTACTTGAATAGACCGGCTTCCGGCTTCCGCCGGAATGACAAGAAGCAGTACTTTTCGACTTTTTACGAGACCATCAATGCTGAACCGGTACATTTTTATTAGATTTGAGACGGAGTGAGAGATTGAGGCGAAGAGTTGTTGTTACGGGTATAGGAATGATTAGTCCTCTGGGCATCGGGGTCGAGGCTTCGTGGCAGGCGGCGTGTGCAGGCAAGTCCGGAATCGGCGAGATAACTCGTTTTGATGCCACGGATTACCCCACTAGAATAGCCGGGGAGGTCAAAGGCTTTAATGCCGAGGATTTCATAGCCAAGAAGCAGGTCAAGAGAATGGATATTTTTATCCACTACGCGCTTGCCGCTGCGAAAATGGCTATGGAGGATGCCCGGCTCATAATAGATGAGAAAAACGCAACCCGGGTAGGGGTAATTACCGGAAGCGGCCTGGGGGGCCTGGGGACAATCGAGCAGTATCATACCGTGCTCCTTAATCATGGACCGCGGCGGGTTACACCATTTTTTATACCCATGGTCATTCCCAACATGGCCTGCGGTCACATTTCTATTACCTACGGCGCTCAGGGGCCGAATATTTCCACAACAACCGCCTGTGCCGCGGGCTCTCATGCCATTGGAGAGGCTTTCAGGAAGGTTGCCTACGGCCTTGCGGATGCGATGATCTGTGGAGGGGTGGAGTCCGTGGTAACACCCCTTACAGTTGCCAGCTTTGGCTCGATGAAGGCACTGTCCACCAGAAATGAAGACCCCGAAAGGGCATCGAGGCCTTTTGAGAAGGACAGAGACGGGTTTATCATCGGAGAGGGAAGTGGAATCCTGATCATAGAGGAACTCCAGACGGCCCTGGATAGGGGAGCCAAGATCTACGCGGAAATAACCGGGTACGGCTGCAATAGCGACGCCTACCATATGACCGCCCCCGGACCCGACGGGGAAGGGGCAGCGAGATGCATGCAGATGGCCCTTGATGACGCCGGTGTTTCCTACAAGGATATAGATTACATTAATGCCCACGGGACGTCGACCCCGCTCAACGATCTTTCAGAGACTCGGGCCATAAAAACCGTATTCAGAGAACGAAGCAGGGTAATTCCAGTCAGTTCCACAAAGTCAATGACCGGCCATCTTTTGGGAGGTGGAGGCGGGGTAGAAGCCATCTTCTCTATCCTCTCAATTGTGGATGGTATCGCGCCTCCGACTATTAATTATGTTACGCCTGACCCCGAGTGTGATTTGGATTACGTGCCGAATGAAGCACGCAGACTGGAGATAAAGACTGCCATGTCCAATTCATTTGGTTTCGGGGGTACTAACGCCGTTCTTATTTTTAAGAGATTTGAGGCCCAGGAGCCTGTCGGACTCAGGATGATCTAGACGGCCCAAATATCCCCGAAGTTTCGTCGCATAGTGACGCTATGCGCCTCAAATTCGCGAATATTTGGTCTCGTCCCTCCACTTCCTCGTAACGATCCCCTAAGTCCGACTGACTCTTGGGACTGCCCTTTACCCATAAGTTGTGCATAGGAATAGCTGAAATTGTTTCGTGCCCTATGCTGTTGAATTAGCGCTTTTACCTCCTCTCCACCGTCTTGGGGGAGAGGATCGAGGTGAGGGGGGAATGGCCGCCTTAAGACCCCTCACCCTGCCCTCTCCCCCGCGGACGGGGGCGAGGGGTAGTCAATCCGGGCTGTTTGGGGATCAAACGACTTCCACTTGGCGGTCTTTGACGTACCGAAGGAGAGAGCAAATGCAGGTGGCTCTTGGGTGTGATCACGCGGGTTATGTTCTGAAGGAGTCGATCAAAAGCCTTCTTATTGATATGAAGATAGCCTGTCTTGATGTCGGGACCGACAGTGCCAGTCCGGTGGATTATCCACTTTACGGGATGAAAGTTGCACAATTGATCGCCGGCGGCGAATGTGACAGAGGAATTCTCGTCTGTGGCAGTGGAATCGGCATGTCCATAGCGGCCAATCGTTTTCCGGGAATTCGCGCGGCCCTTTGCAGCGATACGTACACTGCCCGGCTCAGCCGGCAGCATAACGATTCTAATATCCTGGTCCTTGGGGCCAGGATAATCGGCCAAGGCCTGGCCGTGGAAATAGTCAAGACCTGGCTCGAAACGGGGTTTGAAGGCGGAAGGCATAAAATCCGCATTGATCAAATAGACGAGATTACACGGATAGGATCATTTTAGTGCAGCTCCACTTACATGTGTACCCAAAAACAATACCCGGATAGGCGGAGTTTTCTAACCCCGCCTATCGACGCCTCGGTCGCTGAGCGGCCCTGGAAAGGACCGCCGCTCCGACGGAGGAATTGCAGCATAATGGATACCTTCTTATGTGGATCTGTACTTTAGGATGCGTTACGAAATAAGTGTTACAAGATTGCGCCCGATTTTGGGCTGTATTCAAGGCTGCTTAAGGGGCGAGCATACTGAAGTATGTGACCCCTCAAGCAACGCAGAATACGGCCCAAAAGACTGGCAAGATGTCACAGTTATTTCGTAAGGCATCCTTAGTGCATTCTGGAAGGGTGGAATTGTTGCGAGGTTTTGAAATGAGATCCAGCTTGAGGGAGGCTGACCCTGATATCTATGAACTTCTGGGGCAAGAACTGGAGAGAGAGACTTTTAAGCTCCAGATGATAGCCTCAGAGAACTTTGCGAGTGAAGCAGTCCTTGAGGCTCAGGGAAGTATTCTCACCAACAAGTATGCGGAAGGTTACCCCGGCAGGCGATACTATGGCGGATGTGAATATGCCGACCAAGTGGAAACGCTGGCCATAGAGCGGGCCAGAGAGTTGTTTGGATCGGATTATGCCAATGTTCAGGCGCATTCCGGAAGCCAGGCCAACATGGCGATCTATTTCGGCTTCTTGAATCCCGGGGATACGGTGCTGGGGATGAGTCTCGCGCATGGCGGACATCTCTCGCACGGCAGTCCGATAAGCTTTTCCGGCCGGTTTTATAATATAGTTTCTTATGGTGTAAGACGCGACACGGAAACCATTGACTATGAAGAGGTGAGAGGACTTGCCCTTGAACACCGCCCGAGGCTGATCATAGCAGGTGCGAGTGCATACCCCCGAATCATTGATTTTGCAGAGTTTCGCGAGATTGCAGTGAGTGTCAATGCCTACCTCATGGTAGATATGGCGCACATCGCCGGACTTGTGGCCGCAGGTGTACACCCGTCTCCCGTTGGGTATGCCGATTTCGTAACTTCAACTACTCATAAGACTTTACGCGGTCCGCGCGGCGGTCTTATTCTGGCCAGAAAGGAATACGAAAAGAGGCTGAACGGGCAGATTTTTCCGGGGATCCAGGGCGGGCCGCTCATGCATGTCATCGCAGCAAAAGCAGTGGCTTTGAAGGAGGCATTGAGCCCTTCATTCAAGTCGTATCAGGAACAGGTGGTCAGGAACGCGAAGGCACTGTCGTCGGTGATGCAGGAGAGCGGATATCGTCTGGTGTCGGGAGGCACTGATAATCACCTTATCCTTGTTGACTTGTCCGGCCATGACATAACCGGGCGAGATGCTGAAATCGCGCTGGATGCCGCTGGAATAACGGTCAATAAGAATGCGATACCATTTGATGCAAGGAAGCCTCAGGTCACGAGCGGCATACGTATCGGTACACCGGCTCTGACCACTCGCGGTATGAAAGAAGAGGAGATGGTAGTTGTCGGGCATCTTATCAGGCGTGTGCTCGAGAATATCGGCCGAGAGGATGTACGCGAACAGGTAAGGACGGAGACGCGTGAGTTGTGTGAGCACTTTCCTTTGTACCGCGGCCTGTGGCGGGAGAGAGAGCAGATTTAGAGTGGAAAGACCGGCATGGGAAGACTATTTCATGAAAATCACGTGCCTCGTGGCCGAACGGTCAACCTGTTTGAGGCGCAAAGTTGGGGCTGTTCTCGTCAAAGACAAACGCATTCTGGCTACAGGCTATAACGGAGCCCCTTCAAACCTGAGGCACTGTCTCGATATCGGATGTCTGCGTGAGGAAAAAAGTGTACCATCAGGACAGCGCCATGAACTCTGCCGAGGTCTTCACGCTGAACAAAACGTAATCATTCAAGCCGCGTTTCACGGAATTTCAATTGCCAATTCCACACTTTACTGTACCAATCAGCCCTGCGTTATCTGTACAAAGATGATAATCAACGCCGGGATCAAGAAGATCTATTTTCACGAGGGCTATTCGGATTCTCTGTCTCGCGACATGCTTGGCGAGGCGGGAGTAACGCTAGTCCAGGTTTGATATTGGAGCAAACTGTATGAAATGCCCGTTCTGTGGCCACGTGGAGAACAAGGTAATAGACTCTCGCGTCAGCAAGGACAGCCTTGTTATCAGGAGACGGAGAGAATGCTTCAAGTGCCAGAGCAGATTCACGACCTATGAACGCGTTGAGGAGTTCATGCCCTCCGTGGTGAAAAAGGACGGACGGCGTGAACCGTTTAACCGTCTGAAGATTGTGGAAGGGTTGAAGAAGGCCTGTGAAAAAAGACCCATCAGCATTGATTCCATTGAAGAATTTGTGAATGACCTGGAGAAGGTCTTGCAGGAAATCGGAGACAGAGAGGTCTCCAGTTCTCTTATCGGGGAAAAAGTGATGGAGAAACTGCGCGAATGGGACGAGGTGGCCTACGTGCGTTTTGCCTCCGTATACAAGCAATTCAAGGATCTTGACGAGTTCATGGCTGAGTTGAAGGCCCTGCTGGCCAATCGAAAGGATAACGAGGCCGAATAGTTGGCAGAAAGATCTGATGAAGAATACATGCGCCAGGCATTGAAACTTGCACGTAAGGGCGCCGGTTGCACATCGCCGAACCCCATGGTCGGGGCTCTCCTGGTGAAGGGCTCCCGCATAGTAGGCCGGGGGTACCACAAGAAGGCGGGCGAGGCCCATGCAGAGGTTAACGCGATAGCTGCGGCAGGAAGGGATGCCCGTGGCAGCACCCTGTATGTAACTCTGGAACCGTGCAACCACCACGGAAAGACCCCGCCCTGTACCGAAGCGGTAATCGGTGCGGGGATACGGAGGGTAGTAGCCGGAATGTCTGACCCCAACCCGAACGTGATCGGGGGCGGACTGAAATTTCTTGAGTCGCGTGGCATAGCCGTGGGGCGCCGGGTTTTGGAGGAGGAATGTCGAAGGCTCAATGAAGCTTTTATCACATACGTGGAGAAGAAAAGGCCGTTCGTGATCGTAAAGACGGCGGCAAGCCTGGACGGCAGAATTGCTACGCGGACAGGCGACTCTAAATGGATAACGGGGGAAAGGGCGCGCCGCTTTGTGCATTCGATCAGGAATCAGGTCGATGCGATACTGGTTGGAGTGGATACGGTCGTAAGGGATAATCCCATGCTGACGGCACGCCTTGGACTGAAAAGGCCAAGGGATCCGGCAAGAGTGGTTTTGGATTCACGACTGAGGACCCCGCCCGATTCAAGAATACTTAATCTCGATTCCTTTTCATCGACCCTGCTGATTACTGGTCCCGAAGTCTCACAGGATAGGAAAGAAGCATTCACAAAGGCAAACGTGGAGATAATTTCCGTATCACGCGGCGACACTGGACTTAACCTTTTGGAACTCTTAACCAGATTGGCCAAACGTGGTATATTGACCGTGCTTGTCGAAGGCGGGGGAACAGTGATTGATTCCTTCATAAAGGCCCGACTGGTTGATAAATTCTATTTTTTCTATGCGCCGATCTTAATCGGGGGCCGTGATGCCAAGGGCATGGTGGAGGGAGACGGGATAGAGAGAATTGCGGATGGTTTGAGACTGAGGGATTTAAGAACCCGTAGAATCGGGAACGACCTTCTGATCGAAGCCTATCCGGATTATTGAGAGGATAGAGGTCAGAAGACGGAAGTGAAAAGACAGAAGGCAGAAGGTGGACGAGAAAACCAGTTTGTTATACACGATACGCTATGTTGTAAAAGAGGCGATTCTCCGGATTCTGACTCCTGTCTCCTGACCTCTGACTCCTGAAAGAACATATGTTTACCGGAATAATAGAGAGCCTTGGAACCATTAAAAAGCGTACCCCATCCCGGCAGGGTATAGGTCTGGCCGTGGAGGCGGACGTGAAATGGACGGATCTGCGACTTGGTGAAAGCATCGCGGTCAGCGGGGTCTGTCTGACAGTCGTCTCCTTCTCCGCTTCGGTATTCACCGTAGATGTTTCGCCTGAGACCGTGAGCCGTACAACGTTTGTTCATGCGGACATCGGAACAAGAGTGAATCTTGAGCGCGCACTAAGACCGACGGACCGTCTGGGAGGGCATATTGTAACCGGACATGTCGATTCATGCGGAACGATAGTCGGCCGCAGGGAACAGGCCGAGTTTACGCTTTTTGAGGTTGCCGTGCCCGAGGGGTTTTCAGGTCTAATCATAGAAAAGGGATCTATTGCGCTTGACGGGATCAGCCTGACCGTGAACGGATGCTCGGATTCGTCTTTTTCCGTCTCCATAATCCCCTTTACCGCAAAACATACCACCATTGGCTTGAGAAATGAAGGCGATCCCGTAAACCTCGAATTCGACATCATAGGAAAGTACGTGCAAAAGTTGGTTGCCGGGAGTCATGAAAAGGGATCGCAGAAGGAACGCATAACCACGGATTTTTTGGCGAAACACGGTTTTGCGTGAATCTAGGAGGCTGTTTTTAGAATAGGAGATTCGATCGATGCCCATTGCCGCGATTGAGGAAGCTTTGCAGGACTTTAAGGAAGGTAAAATGGTCATTCTCGTTGATGATGAGGATAGGGAAAACGAGGGTGATTTGGCCATGGCCGCGGAGAAGGTTACACCTGAGGCCATAAATTTTATGGCGAGGTACGGCAGGGGACTGATCTGTCTATCCCTTATTCCGGATCAGATTGAAAAACTGCAAATCCCGATGATGGTGAGTCAGAACACTTCCCCTTTTCGGACTGCCTTTACGGTCTCCATAGAGGCGAAACGCGGTGTAACGACAGGTATATCTGCCGCCGATCGTGCGACAACGGTTTTGACGGCGATTGCCGATGACGCCAAACCGGATGATCTCGTGATGCCCGGCCACATATTCCCCCTGAGGGCGCGGAAGGGGGGCGTTCTGGTACGGTCCGGACAAACCGAAGGCTCAGTGGATCTCGCAAGGCTCTCGGGTCTGAAGCCGGCAGGGGTGATCTGTGAGATCATGAAAGATGATGGAACAATGGCGCGGCTTTTCGACCTGGAGGCTTTTGCGGCGGAACACGACCTGAAGATAGTCACGGTGCGTGACCTGATTGAACATAGGATAAAGACCGAGAGTTTCGTGCACCGTGCGGCAACGACCATCATTCCCACTACGTACGGAGGAATATTCACCGCTGTGGCCTACACCAATGACATTGATCGAAGCGAACACCTTGCCCTGGTCAAAGGTGAAATCAAAGGCGATGAGGAGATTCTGGTTCGAGTGCATTCTGAATGCCTCACCGGAGACGTTTTTGGGTCGCTTCGCTGCGATTGCGGCAAACAACTTCAAGCTGCCATGAAGATGATCGAGATGGAAGGCCGGGGAGTGCTGCTTTACATGGCCCAGGAAGGTCGCGGAATCGGGCTTTTGAATAAACTGAGAGCTTATGCCCTGCAGGACCAGGGCCGGGATACGGTGGAAGCAAACCTCGAACTGGGATTTAAGGCCGATCTTCGAGACTATGGAATCGGGGCTCAGATCCTCCGCGATCTGGGTGTGCGAAGAATGCGATTGATGACCAATAATCCCAAGAAGATCGTCGGGCTCGAAGGTTACGGGCTAACGGTAACAGAAAGAGTCTCTATCGAGATACCGCCCGGCAAGGAGAACATCCATTATCTGAAGACGAAGCAAAAAAAAATGGGACATATATTGAGCATAGAGTAACCGTTCAGGGTTCACCGTTCACCGGAAAAGATATTTCGCACGCAGCACTGGCCGAACAGCGGGCGCCATACTCGGTGCTTCATGGTTCCAAGTTCAAGGTTCGCAGTTCACAGTTCGAAATTTAACCGTGAACTCTGAACCGTGAACCTGGAACCAGTGCCAATATAGAGTAGTGATAAGTACGGATTGTGGAACAAGGACTTGGAAAGGAAAAAGCATGGCAAGGGTCTTTGAAGGGGTAATGAGGGCGGATGGGCTGAAGGCAGCCATAATCATCAGTCGTTTTAATGAGTTTATCGGGGACCGCCTGGTGGGGGCCGCGATTGACTGTTTAGTCCGGCATGGAGCGGACGAGAATAATCTGGAGATATACAAAGTGCCCGGAGCATTTGAAATACCGCTTGTCGCCAAGAAAGTGGCCCAAAGCGGCAAGTATGATGCTGTGATCTGCCTGGGGGCGGTAATCCGGGGCGCGACTCCTCATTTTGAATATGTGGCTGCCGAAGTATCCAAAGGAATCGCCCAGGTTAGTCTCGATAGTGGTATTCCGCATGCCTTCGGTATCCTTACCACAGATACACTAGAACAGGCCATTGAAAGGGCCGGTACAAAAGCGGGTAATAAGGGCTGGGACGCCGCACTGGCCGCCATAGAAATGGTCAATCTTCTGAAGAGTATCAGCTCGTAGGTCCGACAGACTCCTGGATTTGAGAGTAGGTTATGGGTAGCAGGCGAAAGGCACGGGAATGTGCCATTCAAATTTTATATGAAATGGATCTGACCGGAACGCACGCAGATGAAGCGGTGAATTCTTTCCGGTCATCATTCAATGTTCCGGAAAGCGCGTTTGGTTTTTGTCTGGCGCTGGTACGGGGGGTGCAAGAGCATTGTGCTGAAATAGATGCTCTGATCAAAGAGCACTCCGAGAATTGGCGTTTGGATCGTATGTCCCGTGTGGACAGGAATATTCTGCGTCTGGCGGTTTTCGAACTCTTATACTGCGAAGACATCCCTCCGAAGGTTTCAATCAATGAGGCGGTGGATCTCGGCAAACGTTTTGGGACCGATGAATCCGGCGCATTCATAAACGGGATACTTGACGCCGTTTTTGTCAATTTTAGCAAGACGCAAAAAAACGGCAAAAAATCCGGCAAATCGGAAAGCGATAACCTGCCAAACATGAACTAGTTTTCATCCGGAAACTGCCGCCTCCGGATTCAAGCTTTCACCATTCCGCCTCAGGCGATCAGCAAGACAAGAAGACTGCCATCAGCTTATTGGATGGAAACCAAGGAACAGGCGTGAAGAAAATGGCAAGAGATCGATATGATTTCAAGGGCATAGAAGCGTATTGGCAGGCTTATTGGGAAGAGAATAAAGTCTTCAGGGCAGTAGAGGAGCCCGCCCGGGACGAGTATTATCTTCTGGAGATGTTTCCCTACCCATCGGGGAGGATTCACATGGGACATGTCCGGAATTACACTATCGGCGATGTCCTGGCCCGCTACAAACGGATGAGGGGGTTCAATGTCATTCACCCGATGGGCTGGGATGCGTTTGGTCTGCCGGCAGAGAATGCAGCCATCAAACACAGGATTCATCCTGCCCGGTGGACCTGCGAGAATATTGCCTATATGAGAACCCAGTTAAAAAAAATGGGCTTCAGTTATGACTGGGAGCGTGAGATTGCGACATGCGACCCGGAATACTATAAATGGGAGCAGTTGTTTTTTATAGAGATGTATGAGAGAGGACTGGTTTATCGCAAGGAATCACCTGTCAACTGGTGTGAAAAATGCTCGACCGTTCTGGCCAACGAACAGGTCGTGGGAACCGGTGTGTGCTGGCGGTGCGACACGCCGGTTACGGTTCGGCGCCTGGAGCAATGGTTTTTCCGGATCACTGCCTATGCGGAAGAGCTTCTCTCCGGGACGGATCGTCTGAAAGGATGGCCGGAAAAGGTCATCACCATGCAAAAGAACTGGATCGGCAGGAGCGAAGGAGCTGAAATCCGTTTCCCGGTGGAGGGCTCGGAGAAGAGCATCGATGTTTTTACCACGCGGCCGGATACGGTTTTCGGCGTAACCTTCATGAGCGTGGCGCCGGACCATCCGCTGGCATCTGAACTGGCGGCGGGAACGCCGCAGGAAGAAGCGGTAAGGGTATTTGTTCTCAAACAGTCGCAGGAGCGACGGAGTACTACCACTGCAGGTGAGGCAGAAGAAATAGAGAAAGAAGGGGTCTTCACCGGCCGGTATTGTGTCAACCCCCTTACGGGTAAACGCATTCCTGTCTTTATTGCTAATTTCGTCTTGATGGGATACGGCACCGGCGCCGTCATGGCCGTCCCGGCACATGACCAGCGTGATTTTGAATTCGCCCGCAAGTACGCACTGCCTCTTTCCATGGTCATCGAGCCGCCCGAAGGCGGTTTGTCGCCGGAGAGTATGACCGGGGCCTACGAAGAACAGGGCATTATGGTGAACTCCGGACCTTTTAATGGAATGAGGAGCGCCGAAGCCAAAGGGGCCATAATTGCTCATCTGGAAGAGTCCGGTCTGGGGAAGAGGGCCGTCACATACAGGCTGCGTGACTGGGGTATTTCAAGACAGCGCTACTGGGGCGCACCGATACCGATTGTGTACTGTGCACAATGCGGTGTGGTTCCAGTGCCCAAGGAGGATTTGCCGGTCGTACTCCCTCTTGATGCCGATATTGACAAGACAGGCCGGTCACCGCTCCGAAAACTGGAATCCTTCGTAAACACCGCATGCCCTCGCTGCAAAGGTCCTGCGCGAAGAGAAACGGATACCATGGACACCTTTGTGGAGTCGTCATGGTATTTTGCCAGATATACGTCGCCTCATAATGCTGAGGCGCCCTTCGATAAGGTTAAGGCTGCATACTGGCTGCCCGTTGACCAGTATATCGGAGGGGTCGAACATGCCATACTTCATCTGCTGTATTCCCGTTTTTTTACCAAGGTTTTGCGGGATCTCGGATGGTTGCCTATAGACGAGCCTTTTGTAAACCTTCTTACACAGGGCATGGTGATCAAAGATGGGGCCAAGATGTCCAAGTCCAAAGGCAATGTCGTCGATCCCGACGACCTGATAGGGAAGTATGGGGCTGATACAGTGAGGCTTTTCTGTCTTTTTGCCGCCCCCCCCGACCGGGATCTGGAATGGAGCGATCAGGGTGTTGAAGGAGCTTTCCGTTTTTTGACCCGCTTGTGGCGCCTTGTAAACGAAAACTGGGATGACTCCGGCCGGAAGTCCCCTTCGAACTCATCCATGGAAGGAAGAGCAGAGTCCCTCTATTCAAAGATTCATCACACGATTAGAAGGGTAACCAGGGATATCGAAGACAGACTCCATTTTAATACGGCCATAAGCGCGGTTATGGAACTGGTGAATGAGATTCACGAGAACATCGCTTTCGCCGGGCAGGACGCAAAAGTTGCCGCCTCTGTCAGGACAGGTATCAAAACCTCGGTGATACTGCTTTCGCCTTTTGTTCCCCACCTGGCAGAAGAGCTGTGGAGTATGATGGGATGCAAGAACCTGATTTCCTCGGAGAAATGGCCGTCCTATGATGAGAAACTGGCGCAGGCACAGGTTGTGGAGCTGGTAATCCAGGTGAATGGAAAGGTGCGCAGCCGAATTGAGATCCCTGCCGGCACGAATGAGGAAGAGCTTAGGGAATCTGCTTTCAAAGACCCGCGGATTCAGGAATGGACACGTGGGAAGGAAGTCAGGAAGGTCATAGTGGTCGGTAACAAGCTGGTCAATATAGTGGTATAATTAAAGCTTCTTAGGGACTTAGAAGTTTCCAACATACCATTTTAGGATTAATGTCCAATGTCCAATGCTCAATAACCAATTTCCAATGAGGAGAGGCACCCTTGAACATTGAGTATTGGACATTCGATATTGGGAATTGACCTATGCACGGTATATTAGCATTTTCCGGATCCCTTACAAGAATCCTGCTTTGCACTTCGTGCGTGCGCTCGTAATCCAGTTTCGTGTTACGAGTTGCGGGTTCAAAAAAACTCAGAATGCGCACTGAACATCGATTACGAGCACGTTATTTTTGTTGAAAGTTCATTAAAGTCTTATCGGAGCATGGTGATAATCCGTTCTGTTTGTCGCACCGTCTTGCAGCGTCTGATGTCTCTGCAAGGCCGCTACACACCCCGGCCTTCGGCCACCCCTCTCAAGAGGGGACTTTCGCGTTCCAGGCCCTGGAGCCATGACCCGGAACCCGGAACTTCTTTTGGTTGCGGCCCTGCCGCGCTGTGTCTTATTCTCTTGGTGGTTTTGGTCCTGACGGGCTGTGGTTATCATTTTGCCGGCCAAGGTAGTCCCTTCGCGAGTGAGCTCAAGACCATAGCCATCCCCATATTTGAGAACCAGACAGCTGAGACCGGTTTTGAGAGTCTCATCACGACCCAGCTAGTATCCCAGTTCTCCAGCCGGGGAAGACTGAGGGTAGCGAGCATGGAAAAGGCAGATCTCATTTTGGAGGGGCGGATCGCAGCCATAAACGCTCGCGATGTGGCCTTTACAGGCAGTTATCTCGGCATTGAAAGAAGGGTCGCCGTCACCCTTGCGGCCCGGGTGGTTGCCAGGGACGGCCGGAGACTGTGGGAAGGTCAGAATATAGTCAAAGAAGAGGGTTATAGAATAGATACCAACCCCATAACTACCGAGGCAAACAAGCGAGCGGCCCTGGAAAAAATGGCGAGGGACATAGCCGAGATTGTTTATTTCCGTATCTTTGAGGATTTCTAGGAGTCTGTCGGACTTAGGGGATCGTCACGAGGAAGTGGAGGAACGAGGCCGAATATTCACGAATTTGAGGCGCATAGTGTTGCTATGTAACAAGAATTCGGGGATATTTGGGCCGTTCCCTCCACTTTCCGCAGTAGATCATCCTAAGTCTGACAGGCTTTAGAGTTTAGACTAGCCCTGGGAACCCTGGGATGTTTTTTGGAGCGCATTGACCTGTCTGGCCAGTCTGGAGATCTTCCGTGCAGCATTCTTTTTGTGAAGTGTGCCCCTTCCGGCAGCCTTGTCGATTACTGGAATGGCCTGAGCAAGATTCTCTTTCGCCTTGTCCGGTGATTTTTCTTTAACAGCGGCCCGTACTGCCTTTATGAGATTCTTGACACGGGTCTTCCCGGCTTTATTGATTGTCCTCTTTTTTTCGGATTGTCTGGCGCGCTTGATTGCAGATTTATGATTTGCCAATTGAAAAGCCTCCCCTGAAATTAGTTCTAATGGGTGTATATATAATTACTTCAGGCCACTTATGTCAAGTTTTTCCGACACCCGCTTCATATGCCCGCGGGAACTTCATACCGCAATTTCATTCCAATCCCCCCCTTTAAGAAATCAAAAGCTTATGCCGATCTAAGGTAAGAAGCATCTTGGACTACATCCAGATTAATCCACACATTCAAAGAGGATGCAATGAATAAGAGCCTTGAAGAGATTTCAGACGGGATAGCTCTATCTGCTCTGATGTCGAGTTCGGGTGACTTGGCAGGGCTGGGGAATATTCTTTCGCAAACGGAAGAAATCCTGGCCTGCGAAGATCAGCCCGCATCTCCGGTCGCTGTCAGTATAGCACAGGGGATTAAGTCGCTTCTGGAACGAATAATACTCATGGACATAGAGGACACGACGGAGGTCCGGTCGAAGCTGAACCAGGGAATCACGATATTGCAGGAGGCTCTGAGGAAAGGTGAGACCGGCGGCGCCAACTTGATCAGCAGTTTTAATTCAACTTTTTCCGGGCTGATCGCTCTGGAAACGGAGGGGAAGAATACCGACCCTCAAGATATACCCGGGGGAAAGCCTGTGTCCCCAACCGGCGCCATAGTACGGGACCTTCTCAATGATCCGGAACAAAAGGAATGCCTGGATGGCTTTATTATCGAATGCCTCGAATACATTCAGCAAATCGAGGTAGAAATAGTATCTCTGGAGCAATCTCCAGGGGACAAAGAATGCATAAACGCGATTTTCAGGCCGTTCCACACCATCAAAGGGCTATCTAATTTCTTGAATCTGGAGGAGATGAACAGACTCGCCCACCAGACCGAGAACATCCTGGACAAGGCGCGTAACGATGAACTCGCAATAACGTCGGACGTTATCGATTTGATCCTCAGTGTCGTTGATGTGCTCAAGAGAATGATCGGCGACCTGAAACGAGCGGTGGAAACAGGGGACCTTGACCTGGGTGGATACGATATTGACGGGCACCTGGAACGAATAAGGATTATCGGGGAAGGGGAGGGCGTCCGGGAAACTGCCGGCACGGAAGAACAGAAACCTGAGATAGAAGAAAAAGTCGAAGTACATGAATGCGCCGAAGAAGAACAGACCATTCCGGCCGAACCGGCTGCCGCACCCGCCAGTACCTTTATAGATGAAAATCAGGACCAGGAAGTACTTGCCAGTTTTGTTTCGGAAAGCCTCGAGCACCTTCAGCAAATAGAAGTGGATATTCTTGCCCTTGAGCACGCTCCCGATGACAGAGAATGCATCAATGCCGTGTTCAGGCCTTTTCACACGATCAAGGGCGTTTCGGGTTTCTTGAACCTCTTCCAGATCAAAAAGGTCGCGCACGAGACGGAGAACGTCCTGGATAAGGCGCGGAATGGCCAGATCGCCATTACTTCTGAAATCACCGATCTAATCCTCGATGGCGTCGATATCCTGAAGAAGATGGTGCTTGACATAAAGCAGGTCATCGAGACAGGGCAGGTCGAAAACAAGGAATACGCGATCGATGACTATATCGATCGACTGAAATCCGTACAGGCGGACACTCAGGAAGAAGGCGGGAAAAAACCGGTTCCAAAAGAAGGACAGAAACCAAAAGAGGAACCCAGAAGGGAACCTGAAAAGGCACCTGAGAAGGTGCCGGAACCGGCGCCTGTCGCAGAAAAAACCGGGGATCTTTCTCCCTCAGCCCCTCCCGTTACCACAAAAACCGAGACAGAACCTCCCCCTGCGGCCGGTGCGAATCATCCTGTTGCCGGTTCAGCGCCGGTTGACGACAGAGGCAGAGTTCCTGCTGCATCGGGCAACGTCATGAGCGCCATAAAGGTCGATATCGGAAAACTGGACAATCTTGTGGATACGGTTGGAGAATTGGTCATAATCCAGTCCTTGATTCACCAGAATTCACACATCCTGGCGCTGAAGGACCAGAAACTGGCGCGGGACTTTTCTCAACTGGCCAGAATAACGGGCGAGATCCAAAAGACAGCCATGTCGCTGAGGATGGTCCCCATTAAACAGACATTTCAGAAGATGATCCGGCTTGTGCGGGACCTTGCGAAAAAATCGGGCAAGTCGGTTGATTTGCAGATGAGTGGAGAAGACACGGAAATCGATCGCAATATGGTGGACGCAATATATGATCCCCTCGTCCACATGATACGGAATGCGGTAGACCATGGGATGGAAATGCCGCAGGAACGCCGGTCCAAGGGCAAACCGGACCCGGGTTCGGTCTGGCTCAGGGCATACCAGAAAGGTGGGAACATTATAATTGAAATTGAAGATGACGGCCAGGGCTTGAACCGAGAGAAGATACTGAAGAAAGCAAGAGACAAAGGTCTGATCAAGGAGAATGAAAGCCTCTCGACATTTGAAATCGACAATATGATATTCCAGGCCGGCTTCTCCACGGCAGATAAGATAACCGATGTCTCAGGCAGAGGCGTCGGGATGGATGTGGTTAAAAAAGCGATCGAAAAACTGCGGGGAAAGGTCGAGATCAATTCGGCCCCCGGGCAAGGGTCGACTTTTACCATAAAATTGCCTCTAACTCTGGCTATCATAGACGGCATCGTGGTAAAAGTGGGCCCGGAACGGTACATAATACCGACTACTGCCATAAAAGAGACGATAAGACCGAAAGAAGGAGAGTACATAACGGTACACGGAAAGGGGGAGATGATTACGGTCAGGGGTAATCTTCTCCCGCTCGTAAGGCTGTACAAAATGTTCAAAGTAGAATCCGACCGGACGAATCCCTGCGAAGCGCTTGTGGTTGTAGTGGAAAACGAGGGCCGTCAGAAGTGTCTTCTCGTGGACGATCTCCTTGGCAAGCAGGAAGCCGTCATAAAAAGCCTCGGGGAGCACATGAAGGACGTAAAGGGGCTGGCCGGAGGGACCATTCTCGGCGACGGGAAAATCGGTCTTATACTGGATGTCAATGGTCTCTTTGATATTGCCGAACATAAAAACGTGTCCGGAGCATAGCTGCTGTGAACCGTGAACTTGGAACTCAAGAAGCGAAAGGTCGCCCGGAGCTTAGGGCTTGCTCAGAAATAACTTGGCTCTTTATGCATCCCAGCTTCAGGCCAGCTTCGTCCGATCCTCAACTGCAAAATCCTCGAAATAGAACGACTATTCCAAGGAGCCTGTCAGACTTAGGAGCTCGTCGCGAGGGAAGTGGAGGACGAGACCAAATATTCACGAATTTGAGGCGCATAGTGTTGCTATGCAACGAAAATTCGGGGATATTTGGGCCGTCATCC
>JAZDGK010000028.1:0-2530 GCA_043806955.1 Pseudomonadota bacterium
TAAATATTACCTTAACAATATATATTATTGTATTTTTTGGAGGGCTGCCCTCCAGTCTATTACCGAACTTGTTTTTTAACAGGGCGGTTATGGCAGAACTCTTTTGAGGCACTTTATGGAAAACCCAGAGGTTAAGGGAACAAATCCCATTACCGATCCGAAACCTGCAGACGCAGGGGTTGGCGCGGCACAGACTCCGGTTAAAATGGAGGATGTGGAGAAGATGATTGCATTGCAGGTCCAGCGCGAGACAGATCGCGTCCGTTCGGAACTTTATCCGAAACTCAAGGCCAAGGACACCGAGATCGAGGAACTGAAGAAGTCCAAGATGTCGGAGGCGGAGATCCGGAAGTATAAAGAGGAACAACTCAGCCAGCGGGAAAAGGAACTCCAGCAGAAAGAACTGGTAATCGTGGCAACGGACTCCCTCAGGGACAGCAATTTGCCCATTGATTTCCGGGAATTCGTGATTGCGGAGGATCCTGATAAGACCAAGGCGCGGGTGTTGCTCTTAAAAGACAAGTTCCAGAAAGCGGTCGAGTCGGCGGTTGCAGAGAAATTCAAGGCGACCGGGCACGACCCAGCAAAGGGAGAACCTGCAAAGAGCAGGCGGATCTGGACACGTTCCGAGATTGCCAGAATCCCGAAAGCGGAGTATGCAAAATACGACGCCGAGATTACTGCGGCAATGCTCGAAGGGCGCGTCAAACCCGAGTAATCTCTTAATCTCTTAATAATCTCTTTTTAAGGAGGAATCAACATGGCAATTGACAACTTTATCCCCGAGATCTGGTCACAGAAGATCTTCCAGGACTTCGACAAAGCGTTCGTGTTCGGGCAGCTCGTTAATCGTGACTACGAAGGGGACATCACAGGACAGGGCGATACCGTCAAGATAAACGCGGTCGGACCTATCACCGTTTCAGACTATACCAAGAACAGCACCTCGGGCGTCTCGATTGAGCAGCTCACTGGCGCGGACATGACGCTCGTGATCGACAAGGCGGATTATTTCGCTTTCTTTGTGGACGACGTTGACAAGGCGCAGACCAAACCCAAGGTCATGGGTGAGGCAATGAGGAAGGCAGCCGTCAAGATGGCGGAGACAGCAGATGGAAGGATCGGCGCGCTCTATGCAAATGCGGGCACACTTCTGACAACCGCCGCATTCGGTCCCACAGCGGCACCCGAACAGCTCACGCTCATCCACCGGAAACTTGATGAGTATTCCGTCCCGTTCCCGGGACGCTGGCTCGTCGTACCCCCATGGGCTTATGAAAAGATCCTGCAGGCTAACATCGGATATGCAGCCGGGGGATCTACCGGCGGGGTCATGTTCAATGTGGACGGCACCCCTGCATTCACCGCGGGTCGTGTCGGGCGGGTTCTTGGTTTTGATCTCTATATGAGCAACAACCTTACCGCTCACGCATCCGACGCATCCACAACCCGGTATCAGTATGTTCTAGCCGGGACACGGGACGCGATCACATTCGCCGACCAGATCGTATCAGTCGAGGCATTCCGCCCCGAAACTATGTTCAGCGACGCCGTCAAGGGACTTCACGTCTACGGTATGAAGGTAGTCGCACCCAAGGCGCTCGTTGCTTGTCCGTTCCAAGAGTCCACGGTCTGAGGTGATTCACTATGGCAGTCACCACAAACATCAGTCCGAATAACGCATACCGGGAAAGACTCGTTGCCTGCAGTACCGCAGGTGGGCTTTTAACATCCAACGTTCCGGGATTCCGAAAGGTTGCCGCAGCTGATACGGTCATTCGATTCCCAATTGAAAAACCCGGGAATCATATGGCGATCATGTATTTTACTCCAAACGCTTCAAGTGCGGGGTATTATGCACAGATCGATATTGCATATGCAAACAACACGACCGATCCCGCATGGGCGGGAAAGAAAACCACATTCGGTTCGGGTATTCCCACCACTGTGGAATCAGCATGGGCACGATATGTCAGCACCACGATTGTTGAGGAAATAGCCTCATCAATGGCCGGTGCATTCATGCTCGGTCCGATTGATACGGCGCGATATGCCTGTAATTTCGGTGGAACATCCAGTAACATCACTGACAAGTATGAAGGATTCATCAATGTGATGGTCGGTCTTTCAAGCGAGGCGGCAGGTACAGCAGCATCTCATGACGCTCTTTCCGCCAGTGCCCAGACGTGTTATGTAGGCGCATTCACAATTCCGGAGTAAGGTGGAATCATGACAACCGATATCCACCCAATGACATTTTACCGGGATAAGCTCATGAAAGCATCAACCGCCGGGCGGGCGTGGAGTTCTGATGCTCTTTCGTCTCAACTCTCCCTTCCGGGATTCCGGTTATGTACGGCGTCAACTGTGGCAACCCAGATCCCCGTTGAAGAGGCTGGCAAAGATCTCGGGCTGATCTTTATTCTGTCTGCGGTATCATCTGCGGCATATTACCCACAGGTCGATATCCAGCGTGGGAACGTAGATTACGCACCGGGTGGTTCCCAGTACGCCCAGCTCTCTTCAAATC
>JAZDGK010000029.1:0-2916 GCA_043806955.1 Pseudomonadota bacterium
TTGCTGATTTGGATCAACTGGACCAATACCCGTTTTCCGGTCATGGGGTCATCATGGGCAAACTCCAGCAACCCTGGCAGAATAGAGAAGAGATCTTGCGGTATTTCGGGAAACGGGCCGGCTCAGCCAGACGCAATTACAAGGAATTTGTAGCCAAAGGAATAGATGAGGGCCGGAGGGATGATCTTACAGGGGGCGGTTTGATCCGGAGTGCAGGGGGCTGGGAAGCTGTCCAGGAACTGCAGGAATCCAAAATTCACATGAAGAGTGACGAGCGCATCTTAGGCGATGGTGAGTTTGTTTCCGAAATCTTGTCCAGAACCGAGGAATCCCTTGAACGACGTTACGCGTTGAAAGCCGGCGGCGTGGATATAGATTTTATTGCAAAAAGGGTAGCAACTCTGCTGGATATTCCAGAGGACACCGTCTGGCGTGAGGGTAAATTTAAGGATATTGTACGGGCCCGCAGTTTATTGTGTTTTTGGGCGGCACGTGAGCTGGGCGTGAGTATGGCTTCCATGGCGCGTCGGCTCAATATTTCTACAGTGGCTGTGAGCAAGTCGGTGGCCCGAGGAGCTGACATCGCAAAAAAGGAAGGATTTGAACTCAGTTAAGTTAATAAGTTAAGGACGTCCCCATGGCTGTCCCGCTTGCACCAGCCAGCCCGATTCATTTCACGTGGCAAGGATGTCCGCAGGATTCACGAAACAAAGTTGCAATTACTTCAGCAAGCGGCTATAAAACTCCTCATAGAACGGCAAATTGAGACAGCCCTCGGCGGGTCGCAGGACTTAAGTGAAACAGAAGCAACGTACTTTCAAGATGTCTCGACATGCGTGCCAGGAAATTGAGCGTAGGGCCATACCGCTCGACTATGTGGAATCGGTGCTGCATAACCCTCAGGAGATAGTACCAGAACGAGATGGGAAAAAGGTATACCAATCCGAGTTTGATTTCGCCGAGGGTAGGACTTTTCTGGTAAGAGTCCTTGTTGACGATACAGTCGAACCGGCTATGGTCATTACCGCTTACCGGACCAGCAAGATCAACAAATATCGGAGGCTATGATGAAGGTAACGTATGATCCGGAAGTCGATGTCCTTCGAATCCTCTTCAGCAATACCCCCATCGAGGAGAGTGATCAGGAAAAACCTGGTGTCATTCTCGACTACGACAGGGACGGCAACATAGTGGGCCTTGAGATCCTGGACGCATCCAAGCGAATGGAGAATCCGCGGTCGGTGGAGTATGCCGTTGCCGGCTAGTGAGGCCACATGGGGACGCCCTTAACTTATTAACTTAACGTGATGGTTTGCTTTTGATATTGTCTTCCGCATGCCCAGACAATCACGCACTGACACGACAGGATCGCTGCATCACATTATTGCGCGAGGTATTGAGCGACGAGAGATATTCGAGGATGACCAAGACCGGTATGACTTTGTCAAGAACCTTGGTTTATAACCAGAAAGTTGCTTACTTATTTTTAAAGAACGTCCCCACCTCCGCCTAACCAGTTTGCTATGTTGAATCATGGGAGTGAGAAGCTTCATGCTTTGCAATGAGTTCTCGTACAGCGGGGACCAATTCAACAGGGATATCTATGGTGGTCTGGGTCATATCCTCCCATGCCGCCTCATCCTCAGCCAAAGCCTCCCCCTCGCCTTGCGCTTCGTAGTGTTCAAGAACTCTCCGGACCTTTTCCTCATCCCATCCTTTCGGAAACCTCGTCTTATTCATTTTCTTTTCTTCCTTCTGAGGTTATACGCTTTCAATGGTTTTCCGGTCAAATCAAAAGCGGTTATTACAAAAATGCTCGCCGGTTCCGGATCCGGCACGTAAACGACTCTGAGATAACGTCCTGCTCGGGTCTGACCTATGGCTATCCTCGAACCTTCCTTGCCGGGCCGGTCTTCTCCCGGCCTGAGCAGTATATCTTCTACTTCATCCTCACGGACATTGTGCTCATAAATATGTGGCAAGTCTGTTTCTGGATCGACATAGTATCGAATGTTCATATGGCTGCAATATCCCGATACTGCTACGAATTTTTGTCATTTTGCCTCTTTTGGGAGTGTAAGTTAACTTAATGGCTTTTGCAAGATTTTTTGTAACTCTTCAGATCCTTACCCTTAGTTCTACTTTGTCATATTAGCCGGCCCTCTGTCGGGCATAGGCTCAGTCAATGGATGCCTGCCTTTGCCGGTGCCTGACTTCCATCTGCCGGAGCGCTTCCTCCGGATTCACATCCCGGCGCGGAAGAAAGTGGGCAAGCAGTGTGGCAATGTCGGGACAACTGAGCAATGGGTACGGCTCCTTCTGTTGCAGCCGGGTTTCCAGCATGAAGAGCATGGACATCATCATCACCATGCCGTATGGTGATGCCATGCTCGCCGGCCGCGGATCTGATACTGGTCCATGCCGGCAGACTCCTTGGCGTTCTGGAAGGAGCGTTCAACAAAATAGCGCTGCCCCTGCATGAAGGCGAGTCTATCAAGGGGAGTCTCTGTCGGGGCGTTGGAAAGGCTGTGCTTGATGGTGTCCCTGATAGAGACTTCTCGTCTGACCACAAGGCGCCACTGGCGGACGGTCTGTTTCGTGTCGATCCAGACCCAGACTCGCTGTGTGAGGAGGTCCACCTCCAGCCGTCCTTTGCTGGAATCACGGATTGTTAGGCGCTGCCACGCCTCTTCATTAGTCGTGCCCCGGGGTCGGGCCAGGAGAAGTATGTGATATGTGCCGAAATATTGTTAGATCTTCCCTGCTGAAGGCTAACGGCTCCATCCGGAAGACAGGGGTTTCCGGATGGAAACCAGCTATAGACTTCCAGATAAAGCTTTTGGGTGCGTTAGGGTCTGTCACGGAATAAGTTGCGCAATTCTGAGTGCTGAGGCGCCCGTCTGGCAAGGCGCGAGG
>JAZDGK010000030.1:0-4460 GCA_043806955.1 Pseudomonadota bacterium
GGGCGCCCTTTTCATAGTCGATTCGAAGAGAGAAACCATTGCGGTTAGCGAGGCCCGGAAACTTGGGATACCGGTAGCGGCCGTAGTCGATACCAACTGCGATCCTGACGGAATCGATTATGTCATCCCAGGTAATGATGATGCTATCAGGGCCATAAGATTATTGACTTCACGTATGGCGGATGCGGTGCTTGAAGGGAAAAAACGTCTCCGGGAGAGCCTTCAGGCCGAGGCTGACAAGGTTGAAGATGCCGCGGCCGCGGAGGCGCCGGTTTCTGAGGTTCCGAAAATCCCGGCCGAGATATCAGCCGCACCGGCAGAGGGTGAAAAATAGAAACCCGTTTACTGCTCACAATCAACCGTTCACCGTTTCTACAGCAGCAAGTTCATGATCGTGATGCAGTTATGAAGGACTGACAACGGTGAACGGATAGCGGAAAGAATTGGAGGTAGAAGGTGGAGATTTCAGCAAAGGCCATAAAGGATCTGCGCGACAAGACAAATGCCGGCATAATGGATTGTAAAATGGCGCTTCAGGAAAGCCGGGGCGATATGGAAAAGGCAATTACCTGTCTGCGCAAGAAAGGTTTGGCCATAGCCGTGAAGCGCGCCGGACGCGCTATGACTGAAGGAGTCATTCAGGCTTATGTTCATGCCGGAAACAAGATAGGGGTATTGGTGGAAGTCAACTGCGAGACTGATTTCGTCGCCAAAACGGAGCAGTTTCAAGAATTCGCAAAGAACGTTGCCATGCATATTGCTGCGGCCAACCCGCTCTGCTTGAGACGAGAAGATGTTTCTCCTGAGGTCTTGGAAAAAGAGAAAGAAATCTATCGTGCACAGGCGATCGAGGCAGGCAAACCCGAAAAGGTGCTGGACAAAATAGTGGAAGGAAGGGTCGAGAAATACTATGGGGAGGCCTGTCTGCTCGAACAGAATTATGTGCGGGACCCCAATCTGAAGATTCAAGATGTCCTCAATGATTTGATCGCCAAGACAGGCGAGAATATATCCTTGCGGCGTTTTGCAAGATATCATCTGGGTGAGGGCGCAGGTGAGTAAAGATGGCGCGGTGAAGTACAAGAGAATTCTTCTGAAGTTGAGCGGCGAAGCCCTGCTGGGCGATGAACAATTCGGGATAAGTCCCGACGTTATCGCGTTTATGGCCGGGGAGATTAAGGATGTCGTCGAGTTGGGCGTGCAGGTGGCCGTGGTCATAGGAGGCGGGAACATATTCCGGGGCGTGGCCGGCGCTTCACGCGGAATGGACAGGGCTTCAGCAGATTATATGGGCATGTTGGCAACGGTTATAAATGCTTTAGCCTTGCAGGATGCACTGGAAAAAAGAAACGTCCAGACCAGGGTCCAAACGGCCATAGAGATGAGAGAAGTCGCCGAACCTTATATCAGAAGGCGCAGTGTAAGGCACCTTGAAAAGGGACGGGTCGTGATATTTGGCGCCGGTACCGGGAATCCGTATTTTACCACTGATACCGCAGCCGCTCTGAGGGCGATGGAGATACACGCTGATGCGATTCTTAAGGCTACGCGTGTCGATGGTGTCTACGACCGCGATCCTCTGCTCGACAAGAAAGCTAAGAAATTTAGAGAGGTCACCTACATGGACGTCCTGCAGAAAAAGCTCGGCGTCATGGACGCCACAGCCATTTCGCTGGCCATGGATCACCAAAAACCTATAATTGTCTTTAACATTCGCAAGAAGGGCAACATCAAAAAGGCTATTCTGGGGCAATCTATCGGAACCATAGTGCAGGGTTGATCATGAAGACCGAAACATTATCCGACGTAAAAACAAAAATGGAAAAAAGCATTGACGTCCTGAAACACGATCTCGCCAAGGTGCGCACAGGGAGGGCCTCCGTTTCCCTGCTCGATGATATCAAGGTTGACTGCTATGGTTCAGTCCTGCCGTTGAACCAGATATCTTCGATTACCGTACCGGAACCCAGGACGATAATGATTCAACCCTGGGACGCAAATGCTCTGGCGAGCGTAGAGCGTGCGATTTTAAAATCCGAACTGGGGTTGACTCCGGCCAATGACGGGAAGGTCATCCGCATTATGATGCCCCCGCTTACAGAGGAACGCCGGAAAGAAATAGTCAAATCAGTAAGGAAGACGGCTGAGGAATACAGGGTTATTATTCGAAACATAAGGCGCGATGCGAACGAAAAACTCAAGGATTTGAAAAAAGACAAGAAAATGGCGGAAGACGAGGTGTTTGCTTCACAAAAGGAAGTTCAGGATATGACGGACGGCTTTATAAAGAGGGTCGATCAGATATACAATGAAAAAGAGAAGGAGATCATGACGTTCTAAACAGTGAATGCCAAAAAGTGAAAAGTGTCGGAAGCGAAGGCAGTATGTCTTCCACTTTTCACTTCTTACTTTTCAATTTTCAGTCAATGGAGCCTCTTGCAGAATTCCCATATTCTTTCGTGCTCGTGCTCGTAATCGTAATCGATTTCTTCTGTAAATTTTTCCACTTTCCGATTACGATTACGAGCGCCGCTTCGCTGAGCACGAGCACAACTCAGACCAGTCATGGGGTTTTGCAAGAGCCTCAATGGATAGATACTTGCCTGATTCAAACCCTGCCATCCTAGATCCGGAAAGAATGCCTGCACATGTTGCCATAATTATGGATGGAAACGGCCGCTGGGCCAAAATGCGCGGTCTGACTCGCATCTCCGGGCACAAGCGCGGCGTTGATTCGGTACGGGAGGTAGTGAGGACTTGTCGAGAGCTGAGAATAAGTGTCCTTACGCTTTATGCCTTTTCACAGGAAAACTGGAGACGGCCCAAGGCTGAAGTCAGCGCATTAATGGGTCTGCTTTCGGACTATCTGGCCAGGGAATTAGACGAAATGCTTTCGAACGGAATTGCACTTAGAGCAATTGGGTCTGTTGAAAACCTTCCCCGCTCGGTACGGGCGCTTTTGTTTCGTACGATTGAGAAAACGGCATCCAATCGTGATATGATTCTGAATCTGGCTCTCAGTTACAGCGGGCGGGAGGAGCTCGCACGCGCAGTGCGGAAGCTTGCCGACAGCGTAAAAGAGGGGTGTTTGAAGCCTGAAGATATTGATCAGGCAAGTATTTCAAGGGCTCTTGACACGGCCGGACTGCCTGATCCCGATCTCTTGATAAGAACAAGCGGCGAATACCGGCTGAGTAATTTTCTCCTCTGGCAGACAGCGTATTCGGAGATTTACATAACAGATGTCCTTTGGCCGGATTTCCGCAAGGAGCATCTCTTGGATGCCCTGTTGCATTTTCAAGGGCGACAAAGGCGTTTCGGTCTGACAGGCGAGCAGATCCAAGCCGGCCATCAAGCGTAAGATGCACGATTTCAAGCGTATAATTACCGCCCTGATTGCAGCCCCGGTCGTATTACTTACAATATTATACGGCTCCAAGCTCCTCTTCCTGTTGCTGGTTTTGGCGGGCACTATAGTCGGACTTCTGGAATACTATGCACTGGCGGGAAAAACGGGCGCCTCATTTCCCGTCTGGCTGGGAGTGACACTGGGCTGTCTCCTGGTGGGGTCAAGCTACAGTTTTTCTTTTCCTCATGTGCTCGGCGCCCTTGTCCTGATCGTTCTCCTGTCCCTCTCCTATTACATGCTGAATTACGACTCTTATCATGATATCTTCCAGTCTGTCAGCCTGTTCATAACAGGGATCGCGTATGTAGCCCTGTCCTTTACTCATCTCGTCCTTCTTCGACATATCGGGCGTGAATGGGTTTTGTTTCTGCTGTTCGTCGTTTTTTGGGGCGATACCGGGGCCTACTATACAGGAAAATGCTTCGGCCGCAAGAAACTCTATCCGAGCGTCAGTCCGGGCAAAACCGTGGAAGGGGCAATCGGGGGGCTCGCAGTGAGTATCGGGATGGGATATTTAGTGCGAGTCTTCTATCTGCCCTGGCTGAGCAACCGGCAGGCAATCGTCATGGCAGCGACTCTCGGATTGGCCGGCCAGACAGGAGATTTGGTGGAATCGGTGATTAAACGCGCAGTAGGTGTGAAAGACTCGGGGGCAATCCTGCCTGGACACGGAGGAGTGCTGGATCGCATGGACGGAGTCATCTTCGCCGCCCCGGTCCTTTTTTATGAGGTCCTGTTCTTTTTGCGTGCGTAATAAGGAGCCTGAATCGGACTTAGGATCAATTTCCAATGTTCAATGCTCAATATCCAATTTCCAATCAGGAGAGGGTCCCTTGGACATTGAACATTGAGTATTGGACATTCGATATTGGGAATTGACCTATGCGCGGTATTTTGGCACTTTCCGGATCCCTTAGGATACGTTACGAAATAAGTGTTACAAGATTGCGCCGGATTTTGGGCTGTATTCAAGGCTGCTTAAGGGGCGAGCATACTGAAGTATGTGACCCCTTAAGCAACGCAGAATACGGCCTAAAAGACTAGCAAAATG
>JAZDGK010000031.1:0-8076 GCA_043806955.1 Pseudomonadota bacterium
TATCAGTTTGACGATATTCCGCCTGGTGGCGCCGATGGCCCGGTAGACCCCGATATCGTGCCTGCGCTCCATAATCAGAATGAGGAATGTATTTGCCATGCCCAGAGTAGCCGCGAAGAGAGCAATTATTTCAAAGACATACGTAATGGAGAAAGTCTGATCGAAGATGTCGAGAACCCGTTTTTTGAGGTCTTGATGGGAGAAGACAAAGAGTCTATATTTCGCCCCGTACGCCTGCTTAATGCGCCTTTGGACTTCGGATGTATGTGTTTTATCGTGCAGGTAGAGCCGCAGGCTGTCGACCCGGTCATCCTTCCAATAACGTATGAATACAGAACGATCCATCCATATGCCCCCGCCATCGGTGCGGTAATCATAAAAAACTCCAAGAACGGGGAAAACGATCGTTCCACTTGGGGTCAAAAGAGAAATCCGGCCGCCTCTCTTGATTTTGTGCGTCTCTGAAAATGTCTCCGTAACAATGATGCCTTTGCCCGCCGCGACCAGCCCCAAGGTCTCCCGCGAGTCACCGTCTTTAAAACTGATCCGGCCGTGCCGGTTCAGGGCTTCAATGTTGCCGGCGGTAATCGTCGCGGGATGCCCCCGGTAATCAAATCTTAGATGGCGGTGGAGATAGACGTCCTTGATATCGGGGTTCCTGTTCAGTCCCGTAACTATCTTTCCGGGAAGATAGGCCTCGTGTCTTGCCGTATAAAGCAGAGCAGGGGAAACAAAGAGATCTCCACTGATCCCCTGGTCAACCCACGCCTCCACTGTCCGGCGAAAGCTCGTGACCATGATGACCACCCCGATGACCATCGTAATTACCGTAACCAGAGCGGCCATGGGCACTGCTGTCCGTCTCAGAGACCGGCTCACATAAGAAAGGGAGAGATCAGCGTCCGACCATCTGCCCCTGTTGAGGAGCGGCCGCAGGACGGAAATTGCTCCGGAGGCGAAGACCGGCACGAAGAGCGAAACCCCGAAGATTACAAAAAAGGCCGAAGCAAAACCGAACAGAGGCTTTCCCATGACCGGTCTCTGAAAGGCCAGCACCACAGCTCCTGCCAGGAACCCGACGGCGCCGGCGAAAAGCCTGGTTTTGCTGCCGGAGTTTCCTGCCTTCAGTCTTTCCATATCGAAAGCATCGCGTGGATTGACGTTCGAAGCCTCCCGCGCCGGATAAAAAGCGGCCAAAACAGAGATAAAGAGGGAAACGGCAAAGCCTTTGATAAACGTGGATGCCGATAGGTCCAGTTCCCTGACCTTTACCAGGAGATAGAGCGAGCTGATGCTGCGCGCAACGACGCCGAACGTGATCTTGGCCACGAGGATTCCGATGATGCTGCCCAGCAATCCGCCCGCAAGCCCGTAGAAAACGCCTTCCATGAGGAAGAGGTTTCTGATCTCACCACGGCCCGAACCCAGCGCCCGCAACAGCCCTATCTCTCTCTGCCTCCGTGCCACTGAAAAAGACATACTGCTGTAGACCAGAAATGCTGCTACGAGGAAGGCAATCAAGCTGAAGGCCAAGAGATTCAAAGCATACGACCCGACCATTGTTTCCACCCGGGTGTTTCGAAGATCAGAGGGCTCGGCCTTTACACCCGGAGGAAGAATGGACCTGATCCGAGCCAATCCCGCATCTATAGGCACATCCTTTTTCAGTATCAGATCAATCCGGTCGAGGCGCCCGACCTTGTCGAGAATCTCCTGCGCTGCCGCAATGTCTATGATCGCAAAAGCCCCATCAAGGGCACGGGCCGGTCCCGTACCGGCCAGTATGGAATTCACTCTAAAGCGGATACTCCGGCTGCCGATCGTAATCGGCAAGGTGTCGCCGGCGCGAAGTCGGTATTTGCGGGCCAGATCTTCAGAAACGATAATGGAACAGGGAGTTACGAGGAAGTCTTCCAGATCGGATATTCCGTTTTGAGGGTTTATGAAACGGTATCCCCGGAAAGCCCTGTCGCTGAAGATATCTATTCCGAGAAACAGTACGGGTTCTCCAGGCTCGACTTCGATCAGACCGACGCTCTCCACCACCGGCGCAGCAGCCTCCACAAAGGGAAGCCTCTTCATAGAGAGGAACAATTCTTCGTCAAGCGAGCAGACCTCTCCGGATACCTGAATCTGGGTCTTACCGGCCACGGCGTCAATAGTGGCCTTAAAAGCGTCAATGGCAGTGCCGACGGCTATATCGGTGCTGACATAAACGGCTACACCCAGACCGATGCCGAGCAGCAGGAGCAGGGTACGCCACCCTCCCCCCAGCAGATGCCTCAGGGTGATTAATCGAATGAGGTGTCTCATTTTTTCGCCACGAAGTCACGAAGACACAAAAAGGAGAGAGTATTCCGAAAAAGATGAACCTGAATTCTTCGTGTCTTTGTGTCTTAGTGGCTTACGCATTCATCAGTTTTCCATCCAGCATCTGCAAAAGCCGGTCGGCGAGTGCATTGGCGTCCCGGCTGTGAGTGGCCATAATGACTGTTTTCTTTCGTTTCCGGTGCAGGCCGGCGATCATCTCCAGAATCCGTATTCCGGTTCTGGAATCGAGATTCCCCGTAGGTTCGTCAGCAATGATTACGGCAGGGTCATTTACGAGCGCGCGGGCGATTGCGGCACGTTGCATCTCTCCGCCTGATAGCTCATGAGGATTGTGTCCGGCCCGATGTGACAACTCTACCTCTTCGAGCAGTTCTCTTACCCTGTGCTTCACGGTTATGCGTGAATGCCCATCCAGGAGCAGTGGCAGACCAACATTTTCTTCCACGGACAGGATCGGGATGAGATTATATGCCTGAAAAACGGTTCCCACATTTTTTCGCCTGAAGCCTGAGATTTCCGGATCGGACATCGTGGAAAGATTTCGGCCGTCAAAAAGAATGTCTCCGCTCGTAGGCGTGTCCAGTCCGCCGATGAGCCCCAGAAGGGTACTTTTCCCGCATCCGCTTTTCCCGTTTATCAAGAGGAACTCACCGGCTTGGATAGTAAGGCTGAGGCCGTCGACGGCTCTTATCGTCTCGCGGCCCTGGCGATATATTTTGTAAACGCTGCGAAGCTCAATCATGTTTCGGGTTACGAGTTTCGGGTTACGGGTTGGAAGAAAGTACTGAGTGCTGAGTGCTGAGCAAAAAGCAAACTATTGCTCCGTAGACGGTCAACGGTTACATCGTGTCGAGTCTTATTCCTTTTTAATCTTTTTTCGCCAGGCTGCAAGGTACTCGTCCGTCACCTCTTCCACCCCGTGGTCCTCTTTCGCGTGCTCTTTGGCCTTGTCCAAGACTTCTTCCTCTGAACGGCCATGCATAACGTAGCTGCAGTCAACTCCTGCATCTCGACAATACAAACTGTACTCGGCCATAGCTTTTTCCTCCTGTGTGATTTGTTTTCGTAATCGCTCCGCCGGACCATATTGCGGCGGCGCAGGCTTCGATTGAAAGAGACGCTCCTCAGGGCGTGCAGAAAGCTAAAGAGGACAACCATAAGGCGGGATTCAGATCAGGTTGTATTAACAGGTTGTATTAATAGGTTGTATTAATAGGATAACAGAATCCATGCCGAGGGGGCAAGACGCATTGGTTTAGTTTTTCCATTGGCCTGGGAGCCTGTCGGACATAGAATATTACTGGGTGTCAGTGATTCCGGGGCAATCACAGGCGTCGATCCGCACTGCGTCGCACAGATCAAGAAGGACTTTGTCACCGCGATTAACAACACCCAGAAGCTCAACCCGGCATGCTATCTGTCGGTGGATGAAGTGGAGATTGACGGGAAGACCATCCTGCATATCTATCCGGAATGGGGGACGTCCATAAGATTATAAGTTGTTTGAGAGAAAAGTATATGCTATGGTTACGCCCATGCCGAGAAGAGCCCGTCTTGACGTCGCAGGAGCACTCCATCACATAATTGTTCGAGGGATCGAGCGGAAGAGGATCTTTCAAGATGACTTTGACCGGGGCAATTTCCTGGACCGCCTTGAAGTCATCATAAAAGAAACGTCTACCTCCTGCTATGCATGGGTGTTGATGCCGAACCATGTACACCTTTTGCTTCGAACCGGTACGGTACCTATTTCTACCGTAATGGCCAGGCTCCTTACCGGTTACGCAATCAGCTATAACCGGCGGCACCGAAGGCACGGCCAGCTTTTTCAAAACCGCTACAAATCTTTCCTCTGCCAAGAAGAGCCGTATCTTCTGGAACTTGTCCGTTATATCCATCTCAATCCCGTTCGAGCCAGAATCGTGCCGGATATATCCGCGCTGGAGAGCTATCCCTATTCGGGCCACAGCGTCCTGATGGGGAAGAGGAAGAATTCCTGGCAGGATGCTCGATATATTCTCGGACAGTTTGGCCGGCAAACCTCTTCAGCCCGGAAGGCTTATGGAGAGTTTGTAGCAGCCGGAGTGGCAAGGGGGCGCAGACCGGAACTGGTGGGTGGCGGACTGATCCGGAGCATAGGTGGCTGGGAACGGGTTAAGGATCTGCGCAAGGGAGAAAGGGTAAAAGGGGACGAGCGTATACTGGGAGATAGCGAGTTTGCACTTGGGGCTCTTAGGGAAGCAGAGGAGAGATTTGAGCGAAAGTACAGATTGAAGGCAGGGGGGTATGGTTTAGAAGATCTGGAGGAGAGAGTGGCCGACCTCTTTGGATTGGAACCCGGAGAGATCAGATCTCCAGGGAAGTATCCAAGGATAGTTCAGGCCCGGAGCCTTTTCTGCTACTGGGCAGTCCGGGAACTGGGAGAGAGTGCCACTCGACTGGCGAAGGAATTTGGCCTTTCCCAACCGGCAATCAGTCTTTCGGTGCAAAGGGGAGAACAAATAGCGAAGGAAAAAGGATTCCGGTTGGAAAAGGAGGACTAAGTTATAATCTTATGGATGTCTCCACGGTTCCCCCCACAGAATAGAAAAGTACTCAGCATGCTTAAAAAAAAAGACTTGACCCGTAAACATCTGCCAAGAGGGTTAGAAATACTCTATGAAGATAGAGATATCCTGGTGGTAGATAAGCCTGCGGGGCTATTGACAGTGGGGACGGAGACTAATAAATTCAAGACGGCCGCCTACATCCTAAGCGATTATGTACGCAAAGGCTGTCTTAAGTCGCGAAACCGAATTTTCGTAGTTCATAGGCTGGACCAGTGGACATCCGGCGTATTGATATTTGCGAAAAGTGAAGAAGTTAAGTACCATTTGAAGGCTCAGTGGAAAGGTACGGATAAGAAATATGTTGCGGTGGTTTATGGTCACTTGGCCGCAAAAGAGGGAATTATTACCTCATATCTGGCGGAGAACAAGGCTTATGTCGTCTATTCCACAAACGATGTCACAAAAGGCAAACTGGCACATACTGCCTATAAAGTGCTTAAAGAGACCAAGCAGTTTAGTCTGCTGGAGATTAATCTTTTGACCGGCAGGAAGAATCAGATACGCGTACATATGGCTGATAAGGGACATCCGATCGTAGGAGATCGTAAATATGGAAAAGCCAGGGATGGGTACAGTCGTTTAGCACTTCATTACAAATTGATTTACTTAAAACACCCGACCAGCGGCGAGCAGTTGACTTTTGAAGCCAAAGTGCCGGATTATTTTAATAAGCTGATTAACAATATACAGGATAGATTATGATAAGTGCAGGAAAACGCCGGGACGTCCATTAAATTATAAGTTGCTTGCAATATGTGGCGAAATGTGACTGGATTTCAGTAGCGGGCAAGTCAAACAAACCGACTGGCTGGGTGATGAATGAAAGACTGGAACGGGAAAGACGTCGTGTCCGCGCGCAGTAAAGGCGATGTCAAAGTCTTTGCGCACTCTTTTGATAACCTCATCCGCACCGGCTGCCATCCATGGCCGCCTCCGGAAATCGTTCAGAAATTGTACCAGAGCCGGCAGGTACGTGCTTTTGAAGGAGAAAATCTGAGAATCTGTAAGTTCGGTGTCGGTTATTATTGCGACCTGCAATCCCTCCACAGCGAGGATGCGATTACCTGGTCTGTCTTTGGGACTGTAGGGCGGTCAACTCAATCTGCTCGAGAATCATGGCTTAAGAACTGGCGACGTGTTCCCCATCCCGACACTCTCGTTTCCGGCGGACCAGAAATCGAGAGGAAGAATTCAGGGCCTCATGGCCCGTCATCTTGCCATTGTCGTCTCAAAACGATCGCCCGGAATCTCTTTGACCCGGCCTTCTTCCCAAATAATGACCGGGGTGCCGGTCTGTTGGGCCCGTTTGATCACTTCTTTCGCTGCCTGTCGGAATGCCTCGTTGGCTTTGAAGGACAAAGGCAGCTTCTCACCCTTGTCTTTGTTCATCAATTCATGTCTCCGTATTTCGCCTGATTTTTTCAAAAAGAGGAGAATCAAGCACCAGGAGCTTGCCGTCTTCTTCTTGAGCGACAATCTCCGGCGGGAGCCGTGACGCATCATAGATCCACCAGGCATTGAGCCATGGCCGATAGAGTTGAAACAGGTTTCGAATGCCTGCTTCGAATCGTCTCCGTACGATAGACTCAGGCACATTGTGCCCGCCTTGCTGAACGCGATTCCTTACCCTGGCCACTGCCAGATCCGCACTCGGAAGCCAAAGAAAGAAGAGCACGATGCTATAGCCGTCCGTCTGCATCTTGCTCAGCAAGGACACATAACTACGTCCGGACAGGGTTGTCTCAAAGCCAAAGTCTTGTTTTGCTTTGGTCAATTCCTTAATTCGGGTCAGAAGCAACCGTCCAGCCCGGAAGTTCTGTGTCTCCGGGGCGAAGGGCGATAGGCCGGCAGCGATCAGATCGGCATTCAAGAATTCACGACAATGCACAAAATCAGGCAGGAACTCGTTTGCAAATGTAGTCTTCCCAGCCCCGTTAGGCCCAGAGATCACGTAGACCGTCGGAGATTGGACTATAACGCCGGCGCATACTTTTCCCGTCGCGTTTCGTATCTGTGATACCCGTGTGATCCATGTCCACTTTGTTTTGCCTGCACGGATGTGCATCTTCTCGCCCTGGAGATCCCAATCCACTTGCCTGCTAATGCGGCATCCAATACCTTTGTAATATGATCAGGTCGTTGAGCGCAAGCCTTTTTCTGGGTAGACACTCTCTCGGGGATCGGGTACAAAAGAAGTTGAACTCCCAATATGGTTTGTCAGGGATGTCTATGATCCTTTGACTGTCATGCCGCAATCTCCCGGACAAATTGTGAAGCCGGCTTTAAGGCACTGAAGTGTATCGCTTCCTTTGCCCCGGTTCATTGCCACGTAACAAACCCGCCTTTCTTCCTCAAGATCCGAGTCCCTTTCCGTATTCGGGAAGAGTCCTTCTTTCAATCCCGGAATGAAAACGTGTGTGAATTCCAGGCCCTTGGCCTTATGCATAGTAAGAATGCTGAGACGACCTGCCACTACATTTCGGAATTCGAATTTCGGATTTGGAGTTTCGGACTGCGAAATGGGATAAAACGGGAGAGTTTTTACCAACTGTTCGTCTTAGAAGGGAGGAACTTGGGCCAGTTCTTTCCAAGTTGCGGGCGTAACGGGTCTGATTTCTTGGAAGATATCGAAATCTTTTGTATTGAGAGTAAGGATACCTGACAGGCCATGTCTTACCATTACGGCGGCAATATACGCATCGTGAAGACTCAACCCCGTACAATTGCCTATTGTGACCAAGCGCTTCCACTCCATCCAAACGCCTTCGGGATCAGGAAGCACGCAGTAGAATGCCTCAAATTCCGCGATCTCGGAAAGGGCACGCTCTACGCTCGAACCAAAACCCTTTGGAGCAGGTCTTGTGACCACGCAGGCATACTCTCGTAATACTTGCCGGTTAATGCATAAAGAAAATGCCTTCGCGGACCAGCCCACGGAGTGCTTCCGACACTTGGCCGAAAAAGGGGGCCTTGGGGACGGGGGGCCTTGGGGACGTAGTTCCGTTGGTTCCGCAACGTCTTTTGGGGCAAGAAATTTCTCAAAATACAGCTTCGGGTCATCGGCGGAAAGATACAATTGTTCCGAACCATGTCCCACTTCCTGAACTTGGTCCTGTGATCCCACTTCTGTTGCGTA
>JAZDGK010000032.1:0-4753 GCA_043806955.1 Pseudomonadota bacterium
TAGTTCCGTTGGTTCCGCAACGTCTTTTGGGGCAAGAAATTTCTCAAAATACAGCTTCGGGTCATCGGCGGAAAGATACAATTGTTCCGAACCATGTCCCACTTCCTGAACTTGGTCCTGTGATCCCACTTCTGTTGCGTAGCTAACGGAATTATCGGAACTACGTTCCATCGGACGCCACATATTTGACCATAACGGCGTCAATCTCCTTCAGTCCTACGAAACCCCGTTAAGCGGAAGCTACACTTACGTTTATGACAAAGACAGACGCCATTGCCGATATTGAAGGAGAAGAATCAATCAGGTCAGTCCACATCTCTGAAGCAATCCAGTACCGCAGCCTCGATAGAAAACGGATATAGGAGCAGTGGCGAGTTGAGCTTTTTGAATCTGTAAGGAAGGGAGTAGAAGGAGGCGTTAGCGTTTGCCGGCATGCAAAATGGTTATTCCAATTACATCCTCTCCTTCGTAGCATATGATTGCATCGTCATCTGTCAGCTCGCTGCCGGTAGCGTGGCTTGGTTTTTTGGAATTATCCCTTTGGAACGTAAGGTTGCGAGTCAGATTAGGCGGTGGATTCTGGGATCCCGTTTGGCTTGACCTGCACATCCCTATGGCTTATTATCTCCATGCGTTTGACTGTTATTGAAGAAAAGGACTGCGTATGCCGTCTGTCGCCCGTCGCCTTTCAAATTTTACCGAATCCGTCATTCGGGAGATGACCCGCGTAGCCACCGAATTCGGGGCCATCAACCTCTCACAGGGATTCCCCGATTTCGATCCACCTGCAGAACTGGTCGCCGCAGCGAAACGGGCCCTTGACGAAGGATACCATCAGTATGCCAACACCTGGGGTTCGCCCGGCTTCCGGGCCGCTCTGGCAGAAAAACAGCGCTGCTGGATGGGGCTCGATCTGGATCCGGATGCACATATCGTTGTAACCTGCGGATCCACCGAAGCCATGATGGTTGCCATGATGACCGTCTGCAACCCGGGAGACAAGGTGATCATCTTTTCACCTTTCTATGAAAACTACGGTGCGGATTCCATCCTGGCCGGCGCTGAACCTTTGTACGTCCCGTTGCATCCGCCAAAATTTGAATTTGATCCGGACGAACTGCGCCGGCGGTTCGAGGAAGGGGCCAGGGCCCTGGTCCTCTGCAATCCGTCCAATCCGTCAGGAAAAGTCTTCAGCGTTTCCGAACTGGCGCTAATCGCTGATCTGGCTAAGGAATTTGATGCATTCGTAATTACCGATGAAGTCTATGAGCACATAGTCTATGCACCCCGCCGGCATCACTATATTGCCGGTCTTCCCGGGATGTTTGAACGTACGATTTCCTGCAGTTCACTTTCCAAGACATACGCCATTACCGGGTGGCGCCTCGGGTATATTATCGCAGCGCCTGAGATTATAGCTTCAGCCCGCAAAGTTCACGATTTTCTGACGGTGGGGGCAGCCGCTCCGCTGCAGGAAGCTGCCGTAACAGCGCTCAAGTTTCCGCTCGAATACTACGAAAGACTCCAGGCCGAGTATACCGACCGGAGAGACTGCTTTCTCAAATACCTGGATCAGGCAGGCCTTGCCTACACCCCTCCTCAGGGGGCGTATTACGTACTGGTGGATGTATCCGATTTTGAGAGGGAGAGCGACACGGCTTTTTGCCGGTGGATGGCGAAGGAAGTCGGTGTGGCCGGAGTCCCGGGCTCAAGCTTCTTCAACGAACCGGTCGGCCATTTGGTCAGGTTTCATTTCGCCAAACGGAAAGAGACGTTGATGGCCGCCGGTGAACGGCTGATGCGACTAAAGGAAAAGGCGTAGCCCCGGCTTCTTGGTGGATTTGGGGTTCTACAAAGTGCTTGACTCTTTTCCGGTCATGGTGATAATCTTCAGAAAAAGGATCTAGATCGCTTGCCGAGAGTATATGAAACTTCCTGTCATGAGATTCGCTTTCAGGCCTCCTGCCCTTTGAGTCAGGAGGCTTTTTTTTGGCACTCCGGCAGGCTCCGGGAGCCTGCCGGAGTTCGAGATGATCTTTTTCCCCCAATCCATCGTCAGAGATGAATTAGATGACCGAGACCCAGTTTCAGCGCAGACACATACTGGACATAGAGAGTCTTACTTCGGGTGAGATAACCTGTATTCTTGATACTGCCGAATCGATGAAGGAGATCTCTACCAGATCGATCAAGAAAGTGCCGACCCTTCGCGGAAAAACAGTGATCATCGCCTTTTTTGAGCCCAGTACCCGCACGCGCGCTTCTTTCGAAATAGCAGCCAAGAGGCTGAGTGCTGACACGATCAGCATTTCGAGCGCTTCGAGCAGTGTAGTGAAAGGGGAAACGCTTATTGACACCGCGAGGAATCTTGAAGCCATGTACCCGGATGCGATCGTCTTGCGTCATTCCGCATCGGGGGCTCCCCACCTGTTGGCCGGGCGGCTTAAGGCATCAATCATAAATGCGGGGGACGGCATCCATGAGCATCCAACCCAGGCGCTGCTTGATCTCCTTACGGTCCGGGAAAACAAGGGCAGAATTGAAGGGTTAAAGATAACCATAATTGGAGATATAGCTCACAGCCGTGTAGCCCATTCAAACATCCTGGCTTTTACAAAGATGGGGGCTGCTGTTACGGTAAGTGGTCCGGCCACCATGATTCCCCCGCATATAGAAGAGCTGGGCGCTCGAGTAGCTCTGAATCTTGAAGATGCGGTAAGTGGGGCTGATGTAGTAATGGCTTTGCGGATTCAACTGGAGCGGCAAAACAGAATGACTTTCCCTTCCGGCCGCGAGTATGCAACATTCTTCGGATTGAACAGAAAACTCCTCGCGCACGCTGCACCGGACGTAATAGTGATGCATCCCGGCCCGATAAACCGCGGAATTGAAATTGGTCCGGATATCGCAGATGGGCCGCAATCCGTGATCCTCGATCAGGTATCGAACGGTGTAGCCGTTCGGATGGCCCTCCTCTATCTTCTTTTAGGGGGTGAGAGGCAGTGAATATGTATCTGAGGGCCGGGAGACTGGTAGATCCTTTTAAGAAGACCGACGGTGAGTTCGACATTGTCATTCGTAACGGCAGAATAGAGTCTATTATTCCATACGATCCACGGGCCGAATTACCTTTGGAAATGAAAGTATTCGACCTGACCGGCAAAATCGTGACTCCCGGCCTGATGGACATGCATACGCACCTTCGCGAGCCCGGTGAAGAATATAAGGAAACCATAGCCACCGGCTGCCTGGCTGCCGTTGCCGGCGGCTTTACAAAGATAGCGTGCATGCCCAATACCCAGCCGGTCAACGACAATAAATCGATAACTGAATATATCCTGGGCAAAGCGAAAGAGGCGGGTCTGGCCAAGGTCTACCCTGTCGGGGCAATTTCCAAGGGCCTTAAGGGGGAATCTCTGGCCGAGTTCGGCGAATTAAAAAGCGCCGGCATTGTTGCCGTATCAGATGACGGCCATCCGGTCATGAACGGCGAATTGATGCGCCGCGCTCTCGAGTACGCAAAGAATTTCGATCTGCCGGTTATATCCCACTGCGAGGATCTGCAACTTCGCTGCGGGGGGGTAATGAATGAAGGGGCCGTCTCCACCCGTCTCGGTCTCCCTGGTATCCCGGCCGTGGCTGAAGAGGCCATGATTTTCAGAGAGATTAAATTGGCGGAGCTCACCGGGACCCCGGTTCATATCGCACACGTGAGCGCCAGGGGTTCGGTTCATTTAATAAGAGAGGCCAAAGCCGGCGGCATTCCGGTGACGGCAGAAACTGCCCCGCACTATTTTTCGTTAACGGAAGGGGCAGTCACGGGATACGAGACAAATGCAAAAATCAACCCGCCGCTCCGAACCGCTCTTGATGTTGAAGCTGTAATTAAAGGTCTCGCAGATGGGACGATTGATGCAATAGCCTCTGACCACGCCCCGCACAGTGTCCTGGAAAAAGATGTTGAATTCGCTATGGCGGCAAACGGAATAATCGGCCTTGAAACCGCTTTACCGTTGACTCTTGCGCTGGTGCGGAAGGGGCATCTTTCTCTCATGGAGGCTATTGCCAAACTCTCTTCAAATCCTTCCAGAATTCTTGGACTGGCGAATGCTTCCATAAAGATCGGGGAAGCAGCCGATCTGACCATTATCGACCCGGATAAGGGCTTCAAGGTCGATCCAGACAGCTTTAAATCCCTCAGTAAGAACTCGCCTTTCATCGGTTGGGAATTAAGGGGCAAGGCTATTATGACGATAATAGATGGTAGAATCGTCTATAGCGATCCCGACTGAAAATCCCTTTTGCCACAGAGCGCACAGAGTTTCAAAAGAGTAGGGTGGGCTCTGCCCACCGAAACGGCAATCGCGGATTGGCAGTCATCCCGGTCGCCTTTATGGTGGGCAAAGCCCACCCTACGGATAACTATAGACTTCCAGATAAAGCTTTTGGGTGCGTTATCGGTCGGGGATGTACGAACGGGTACTATCCCCTCCCTGCTGCCTTCCCAAAAACATTATCTGAAAGTCTATAGATCCCTATCGCCACAGAGGACACAGAGATCACAGAGATTGGTCCGGGGTACAAAACAATCAACGTGGATACACGTTACGGCGGTTTTTTCCCCTTTTCTGCCTTGGGCAGAACAAGAAACACTACTCTCTGTGCCCTCTGTGTCCTCTGTGGCTAAAGACTCCTTATGACACCCCGTGCCAGGATACTGATCGTGGATGATGAACTCAGCATGCGGGAGTTC
>JAZDGK010000033.1:0-2102 GCA_043806955.1 Pseudomonadota bacterium
TTTGACTTGGCTTCCCGAACGCCCGCGGATTGGCTGGATTCAGAGGGCAGGGCTTCCGCCTGAATCCCCGCCTCCTCGATGGCGGCATTGACCGCAATCGTCAGATAGGAGATCGCCTCCGCAAGGGAACAATTCTTCGTCACTTCCAGCCCCAGGGCGATCTTCTGCTGATGATAGAGGCTGTAATAGGTCAGCGATCCCCTCTGCTCCTGATGCCGCGACTGCTTGACCGCGGTCTTGGTGTTGTTGACCGCGAAGTGGTAATCTCCATCAGGGATTCTCCGGTTGGCCCGGTTGACGACACGCTTGGCGTAACTCCCCAACTCTAACTTCTGTCCGTCCGGCAGGTGAAACGTGGCCGCATCGATTACATTGGACTGTCCCCATTTGGAGGGATTTCTCTTGCGGGATATCCAGCGTGGATTGTAGAAATCGTAACCCTGGTGAAGATTCAGGACATAGTCCGACTGCCGGATCAGTTGCTTAGCCAGATTCACGACTTTGGCATCGGGGTTGGAATGGTTCGGTGGCAGGTTGAAAAGGCGGTTCATATCGCCGCCGAGGCCGCACCGCTTTCCCGCATGGACGGCCGCTCCGTTCAAACGCGGGACAACGATCAGGTTTCCCTTGTTCAGTTTGAGGTTTGCGTACCGCTCCGCAGTCAGGTAACCGCCGGCCTCGTCACCATGGATTCACGCAATGATGAGCAGCGTCAGTCCCGGTTCTTTTCCCCGGACATGGTGGACGGTGAGTTCCTGCCTTGTCTCCTCGAAGTACGCCTTGGCTTGAGATTCCGGGGGCGCCTGGCTCTTTTCAGCAGTCAGACCATCGAACCTGAAGCAGAGAACAAGGAATGCCGCTACGGCTAAAAGGCAGACTCGCCGAAAATTGTCCATCCCTCCTGTCCCTTTTTCAGATAGAATAACTTCTTTGATTGGCTCACGAAATTGTTGGAACGGTATTTTTGAACAAACCGCACGGTGGCTATCTCCCCTGCACGCTCCTGCGGGAAAACGATGGCCATTTGTTCTACCTGCACATGGATGAACTTCTTGCCGCTGTTGACCCGCTCCTTGTGACGCTTGAAGGCGGCAAAATTCATCCCTTCACTGTTGGTAAAATTTTTCGAGTAGTAACCAAGGTATTTCGCCGTGTTGCCGCTCTCCCACGCCTGCCGCCAGGCATCCATGAAATTACGGATCTCCTGAAGCGATTCCTTCCGGCGGCTCTCTTTGACGAATGTGACCTTGTCGACAATGGAAACGCTGGCGCCGCTGGGATTGAGCAGGTTTTTGAGCTCCCTCACGACGTCGTTGGAAACGGCGATGCAGCCCTTCGTATTCACGAGGTCTCCCACACCGATAACCTTGCCGGGAACATGTCCGTGGATCCAGATTCCCCCGCCTTGTCTGTCCTCTTTGCGATCGAGAAAATTGGGATAGTTCAATACGAAGGCCCCTTCCCCGTAAATCTCCTGCAGGGCGCTCCCCGGCGTGTAGCGCAGCGTAAAATAACTCCCTTTGGGCGTCGCATAATCCCCGGCCTTTTTCTTGTCCGTACCGTTCGCCCCGATGATGCAGGGGTAGGATCCGGCGAGCGCAAACCGTTCATCCTGGAATTTGAACAGATGAAGGAGTTTGCCTTCCTTCTCGCAAATGAGCGCATACTCGCCTGTTGTCGCCCAGCCCAGGGGCGCAGGCATTTCGCCGGCCGGTATCGATAGCGGAGCCGTTTTCACCGGTGCAGGGGGCGGCTTCTGCGCAACAACCGGCGGTTTCACCGGTTCGCCCTTGGATTCGGCAACCGTTTGTGCCGGTTGGACCTTGGGTTCGGAAACGGTCTTTGCAGGCGGTGCTGCGGGCACCGGCGGCAAAGCTGCCGCTATCCGACCTTTGGCATCCGCAAGATGAACAAAGGCCTTCTGCATATCCATCCTGCCAAGCGAATCCTGGAGAAGGACCAGACTCCTGTTGGTCTCTTGAAGAATCCGCAGGGCCGTTCTGCTGGTTTTCGTCTCTTTGATAAAAAGGGCCAGGAAAATGAGATTGAGAATGAGGAGGAGGGCGATCAGCCCGATCCCCACTTTGATATAAAAATCGCTT
>JAZDGK010000034.1:0-16070 GCA_043806955.1 Pseudomonadota bacterium
TCTTTAGCCTTGAAGAAGCCCATCGCCTTTTACTCCAGTCCTCGTGAGGTAACCACTGACTGGAGAGCCGGATGCGGGAGATCCGCCTGTCCGGTTCGGAGGGAGGGGTGGCATCGTAAGATGTCATTCCTACCCCTATCCAGTTCTCTTCATGCGCTTCGTGGTGAGACTTTTGGTTGCGGCTTTGCTGCGCTGTGTTCTCTGTGGCAAGAGTTTGACGGTACGGCTTGATTTTTGAGGAGATAGAATGAAGATTCATCCTACAGCGATTATTGACAGTGCTGCTGAAGTTGATAATGAGGCCGAGATCGGTCCATATACCATAATCAGCGGTGAAGTAAAGATCGGTTCGGGCACAATCATTGGCCCTCACACGACTATAGAAGGCGTTGTCTCGATAGGAAAAAACTGCAGGATTTCTCAATTCGTGACCGTGGGAGCGCCGCCTCAGGATTTGAAGTATAAAGGCGGAAAGACTTCTGTGGAGATCGGTGATGAAAATGTCATTAGAGAGTATGTCACGATTCACAGAGGGACTGAGGCCGGAGGAGGCACAACCCGCATCGGGGACAAGAACTTCTTCATGGCTTACACCCACATTGCGCATGATTGCAGGATCGGAAACCACATAATTTTTGCGAACGGGGCCACACTGGGCGGTCATGTCGAAGTACAGGACGATGTTGTCATCAGCGGTTTGGTAGCTATTCAGCAATTCTCGCGAGTGGGTTGTTATTGTTTTATAGGCGGGAAGACAGGGATTGTTAAGGATATTCCTCCGTATGTAATTGCCTCGGGCGACAGGGCCAGGCTTTATGGCATTAATAAGATCGGGTTGAAAAGGCACAATTTTGCCCCTGAGACCATAGAGGCATTGAAAGTTGTTTATCGGATGGTAATACGTTCATCGAGGACTCTAGTGGAAGCGGTGAAAGCTGCGGAACGGGAAGCGCCGCAGATACCCGAGGTCAGGTATTTCCTCGATTTCATTAAAGACAGTAAGCATGGTGTTCCGAAGACATGGCGAAGAGAATCGGATTAATTTCGGGGAGCGGCAGTTTCCCAATGGTCTTTGCGGAGTCTGCGCGGAGCGAAGGTCTCGAGGTCGTGGCGGTTGCCCATCGTGGAGAGACGATGCCGGAGCTTGCAGACCTTGTGGATAAGATCCTCTGGATAAAACTTGGTCAGCTCGGGAAGCTTGTGGATTTTTTCAAGAACGAGGGCGTGAATGAAGTGGTGATGGCCGGGGGGATAGATAAGAAGAATATCTATCGAAAGGTCTGGCCGGATATGAAAGCGCTTTCGTTGTGGTCGAAGCTCAGAAACAGGCTTGATGACGGCATCCTGCGGGCGGTAGCCGGGGTCTTGGAAGATGAGGGAATAAAAGTAGTTGAGTCCACGCTTTTCCTGAAGAGGCTTATGGCCCCGAAGGGCACCCTGACCGGAAAGCCCCCCGGCGAGAGCGAACAGAGAGATATAGATTTTGGGTGGAAGATAGCCAAAGAAATGGGCGGATTGGATATCGGGCAGTGCATCGTGGTAAAGGACCTTGTTGTCGTGGCAGTGGAGGCGATTGAGGGTACGGACGAGACCATCAGGCGTGGCGGCCGCCTGGCCAAAAGAGGAGCTGTGGTAGTGAAGGTCTTGAAACCAAACCAGGACCTTCGGTTCGATCTGCCCGCTGTCGGGTTGCAGACTATCCGGACCATGCGGGAAGTCGAGGCCTCGTGCCTGGCGATAGAGGCCGGCAGTGTTATCATGTTTGAAAGAGAGGAGATGGTCAGGGAAGCGGACCGCAGCGGGATTGCAATCGTCGCCTTGTAAGTTTCCCGTATTTGTAGTATTGTCGGGCACTGGGGTCATAAAACCCCGGTGCCTTTTTCGTTTTGGGGACTTGGTGGTTTCAATGTAACCGTTCACAGTTCCAGATTCAACCGTGAACCCTGAACCGTGAACCTGGAACCAGCATCCAGCAACGGTCCGCGTGGACTCGACTCCTTCGAGTTCTTACGGACAACGGTGAACGGATAACGGTGAACGATTACATTTCAATTATACCGGTTTAGTCTCAATATCCAATGTCCAATGCTCAATAACCAATTTCCAATTAAGAAAGATTCCTTGGACATTGACCTGTGCACGGTGTGTATTCCAGGTCCTTTCCGGGTCCAGTCTTCCGTCCCGATTTGACGGTTGACCTGATGGTAGGGGGCTTATGAAGAAAGTAAGAGTCGGGGTTGTGGGTGTTGGTTACCTGGGCCGGTTTCATGCTGAAAAGTATGCGGCTATGGAAGAGGCGAATCTTGTAGGTGTGGCTGATACCGATGAGAAACGCCTTCGAGAATTGTCGGACAAATACGGTATCAAAGGTTATACGGATTATAAAAAACTGATGGAACGCGTTGATGCCGTGAGCATTGTGGTTCCGACCACCTTGCATCACCAGGTTGCTCGTGATTTCTTGCGGCAGGGTGTCGATGTAATGGTTGAGAAGCCCATGACCTGCACCTTATCCGAGGCCGGCAAACTGATCGATCTGGCGAGCGGGAAAGGCCTGATCCTGCAGGTGGGACACCTGGAGCGGTTCAATCCGGCAATTATGGGCTTAAAGAATTACGTAGAGAAGCCACTTTTCATTGAGTCTCACCGGCTTTCGACGTTCAAGGGCAGAGGAATTGACGTGGATGTCGTGCTTGATCTCATGATCCACGATATCGATATCATCCTGAGCATTGTAAAATCCAACCTGAAGAGGGTTCATGCGGTCGGAGTGCCTGTTATTACGCCGAACACCGATATAGCCAACGTGCATCTTCAGTTCGATGACGGGTGTACCGCAAATGTCACGGTCAGCCGGATATCTAACAAGAATATGCGCAAGATCAGAATATTTCAGTCAAACGCATATCTGTCCGCGGACTATGCGAGCAAGGAAATCACTGTAATCAGAAAAACAGGGAACAACGGGAATCTGGGGTTCCCGGGAATAGAGGCGGAGACCAAGGTTTTTCCGGAGAGTGACGCTCTCATGGAAGAATTGCGCTCGTTTCTGCGTGCAGTAAAGACCAGAGAAAGGCCGGTCGTCTCAGGCGAAGACGGAAGGCGAGCTCTCCAACTGGCGCTTAAGATTACCAGACAAATCAACAAGAAAATAAAAGCTAAGGATTTGAGCCGCATCTTGACCGCTATTGAGGTAAACGGTCCCAGTGCCAATTAAGAACGTTCTTATCGTTGCCGGAGAGGCATCCGGCGATATGCACGGGGCCAAGATGGTTCAGGCCATCAAGAGCATCGATCACGAAGTACATTTCTGGGGTATCGGAGGCCCCAGGATGCGGGAGGCCGGGGTCAATACGGTATTTGACGCGGGCCGGCTGGCGGTGGTCGGGATCTCTGAAGTTCTGACCCACATAAGGCAAATCATCCACGCCCAAAACCTTATGCGAAGTCTGATGGAGGAGAAAAAGCCCGATCTTCTTATACTGATTGACTACCCGGATTTCAACTTGCTGCTGGCGGGCAGGGCGAAGAAGCTGAACCTGCCGGTTCTGTATTTTATCAGCCCGCAGGTATGGGCGTGGCGGGCAGGCAGGGTCAACAAGATAAAAGAGCTTGTGAAGAGGATGATTGTAATCCTGCCTTTTGAAGTCGAGTTTTATCGCCGGTATGATGTGAAGGTGGATTTTGTCGGGCATCCGCTCCTGGACATCGTCAAACCGAAGATGACACCGGAAGAGTTCCGGGAAGAATTCGGTCTTGACAGTAACATGCCTGTTATCGGCCTTTTCCCCGGAAGCCGGACCCAAGAGGTTAAGCGGCTGCTGCCTTGCATTATCGACGCAGCAAGGATACTCGATCGAAAGATGCCGGGTCTTCGGTTCTTGCTCCCGCTGGCCCCTGCCATTGATAAGACATGGGTAAAAGGAATACTGCAGTCTGAAAAGCTCGATATAAGGATTCTGGACGGCTATGCCTATGAGGCCATGAGTGTGTCGAGGGCCATAATTGCCGCCTCGGGTACGGTCACTCTGGAGGCGGCCATTATCGGGGTCCCGATGGTAATCGTCTACAAGGTTTCGAATTTGAGCTATCTTGTCGGAAAACTCCTCGTCGATGTCCCTCATATCGGACTTGTGAACCTCGTGGCGGGAGAAAGGATCGTTCCGGAGCTGGTCCAGGGAGAGGCGCGGGGAGAAAGAATCGCTGAGGAGATTTACCGCATATCAACCGATTTGGAGTATGAGACGGCCATAAAGCGCGGACTTGCGGCCGTACAAAAAAATCTTGGTGCGCCCGGAGCATCGATCCGGGCAGCCATGATTGCCTGTGAGATGCTCCGGGATTAGATAATACTGAGTTCCGAGTTGCGGGTTCCGTGTTTCGGGTTAAAGAACTCAAAACGTGGAAGCCGAAAAATGAAAGGTTTTTTGTAACAATTTAGCGCTTTGCAAAAACGCGCTAAATCTCAATGCAGAATGAAAAATACAAGATCTCGAAACAAATCCTTTAAATTTTGAAATTTGCACTTTGAATTTTGAGTTCAAGTTTAGCCAGTTTTTCAAAAGGCTAAACTGTTACGGTTTTTTATGATGTTAACTCGTAACGCGCAACTCGTAACCCGCAACCCGAACGAGTAAGAGCACGAAGTAAAAACGGGACTTTCGCAAGAGGCTCACGTGTTTCATAATGTCTGACAAATCCGTCTACATACGCCTGCTAAAGCTGATAGTTCCCCATTTGAGCCGGATGTCGGTAGCTGTGGTGTGCACGATTGCCGTGGCGCTGCTGACTACCGCGCAGGCATATATTCTGAAACCTATGGTGGATGATGTCTTCGTCAAAAAAGACATTACCATGATCCACTTAATACCCGTTGCCATCGTTCTTCTCTTTTTAGTCAAGGGCATATCATACTTCGGGCACTTCTACCTGATAAATTCCGTGGGCCAGAAGATCGTTGCGGGACTCAGGGTCGCTTTGTACAGGCATTTGAATTACTTGTCGCTGCCGTTTTTTCATCGTACTGCTACGGGAATTCTGATTTCACGCATAACAAATGACGTGGGCCTGATCCAGATGGCTGTGTCGAGTGTGATTGTCGGCATTCTTAAGGATGCTTTCACCATCATCACCATGCTCATCCTGGTCTTTACTCTGGATTGGAAGCTCGCCCTTTTGGCCGTTACGATACTCCCTTTTGCCGTTGTTCCGATTGTGAAATTCGGGAAACAACTGCGGAGGATCTCCACCGAGAATCAGCAGACCTCGGCCGATATTACCGTCATGCTCCATGAGACCATTTCGAGCAGTCGTATTGTCCGGGCCTTTACCATGGAGGAGTACGAAATAAACAGGTTCAGCAAGCTGATCAAGAGACTATATAACGTCATTATGAACGATGTGCGGGTCAAGGCAACAGCGCATCCCTTGATCGAGCTCCTCGGGGGAATCGGCATAGCCCTTATCGTGTGGTATGGCGGCTCCAAAGTGATAGAGGGAACATCCACGCCCGGAACATTCTTTTCGTTTCTGGTAGCCCTGGTCATGCTTTATGAACCGGTCAAGAATCTGAGCGGCGCAAACAGCACGATACAGCAAGGAGTAGCTGCGGCGGTACGGGTTTTCGACTTGCTCGACATGGTGCCGGAAATTAGAGATAAAGAAGGGGCGACAGACCTCCCGCGCATAAAGCAGTCGATCGAATTCAGGAACGTGAGCTTCAAGTACGACGATACAATGGTTCTAAAGAACACCGACCTGACCGTGAGATCAGGCGAGGTTCTGGCCATAGTCGGCAGGAGCGGAGGCGGGAAGACCACGCTGGTGAATCTGATTCCAAGGTTTTATGAGGTTGCCGAGGGGGCGATACTGGTAGACGGTGTAGATATCCGTGACGTTACATTATCCTCCCTACGTTCCCAAATAGCGGTTGTCACCCAACAGACCATACTGTTTAACGATACGATTCATAACAACATCGCTTACGGAGACATAAATCGGAGTGCGGACGAAATAGTGGAAGCAGCTAAAGCGGCGTATGCCTTCGAGTTCATAGAAAAACTGCCGCAGAAATGGGACACGGTAATCGGGGAACAGGGCGTAAAGCTTTCCGGTGGAGAAAGACAGCGGATTTCCATTGCCCGTGCCATTCTAAAAAATGCGCCGATTTTGATCCTTGATGAGGCAACATCTTCTCTGGATACCGAGTCCGAGTTTGAGGTGCAGAAGGCGCTCGACAATCTAATGAAAGGCAGAACCACCTTCGTTATTGCCCACCGCCTTTCTACCATCAGGAATGCAGACCGGATCATAGTCATGAAAGAAGGAAGAATAGTAGAGGAAGGAACTCACGATACGCTTATCGCGGCAGGCGGCGAATACAAGAAACTGCACCATATGCAGTTCCAGGAAGAAGAGGAGCGGCCCGGTTTTTCGGAAACGGGAACCGGCCCAAATCCATGAGACCTTGGATTCTGTGAGTCTTGAAATAACATAAAACGTAACAGTTTAGCCTTTTGAAAAACTGGCTAAACTTGAACTCAAAATGCAAAATGCAAATTTCAAAATTTAACGGAGTTGTTTCGAGATCTTGTATTTTTCATTCTGCATTTTTCATTTTGCATTGATATTTAGCGCGTTTTTGCAAAGCGCTAAATTGTTGCCATAAAGCCATGTTCATCCTATACAACCTTTTTCAAGTGATATTGCTTCTCCTTTTATTCCCATTCATGGCAGTTAAAGTTGCGTGTACTCCAAAATACCGGCGAAGAGTTTTCAAAAGGCTGGGTTTTGGGTTGCCTCCGATAAATGATGGAGGAACGGGACCGAGGATATGGATTCACGCACTGTCCGTGGGCGAGGTAATATCTTCGGTAGCGCTCAGCAAGGCTATTCGTGCTCGGTTTCCCGGATGCACTTTGGTATATTCAACGTCTACGATGACCGGCGAGTCTGTCGCGGCCACGATGCTTGGAGGATGGGCGGATGCTTTTGTTGTTTATCCCCTGGACCTGATATGGCCGGTATGCAGGGTCGTGGACAGGATTAGACCGGATATCTTTCTGTTGATCGAAACTGATCTCTGGCCGAATATGCTCCGGCAGCTTTCCCGGCGCGGCAAGCCGGTCATCCTGATAAACGGGCGGATATCCGAGGGCTCCTACCGCAACTACAAGCTGTTCCGGTTCTTCTTCCAGCGGGTCTTTTCGTTTATAACCTGCTTCGCCATGCAGTCGCGCAAAGACGAAGGAAAGCTGCTCGATATGGGCATAAGCTCTGAAAGAGTTGTGTCCATAGGTAATCTCAAGTATGATCAGGCCCGGCAAGACACCGGGGAAGACCGGGGTGATTTGTCCGAGATAAGGCGAATATGTCAGGGACGAAACGTTTTTATCGCGGGCAGCACTCACGACGGCGAGGAAGAGATTATCCTTTCAGCCCTGGAACAACTTCGGCAAAGGCAACCCGGTCTCTTGCTCATCCTTGCTCCCAGGGACCCGAATCGGGCGGACGCTATAAAGGACCTTGCTTCTAAAGTGGGGTTTCGGGCTCATAAAAGAACAGAGTTGAAGGCTTTGCCCGAAGCGACTCCGGTGAATGCAATAATTCTGGACACCCTGGGTGAGCTTTCCGGCCTTTACGGCCTGGCAATTGCGGCGTTTGTCGGGGGGAGTCTCGTGCCGGAACGGGGACATAATGTCCTGGAGGTCGCAGCACACGCGAGACCTGTTCTGTTCGGGCCACATATGGAAGACTTCAAAGAGGCCGCGGGCGCCCTCATAAACGGAGGTGGCGGGTTTCTAGTTAATAATGCGGAAGATCTCGTCTCGATATTGGACTCACTCCTTGCGAACGAAGGGTTTGCCGATAAGCACGGGCAGAATGCGTACAGGATCGTTGAACAGAACAGAGGGGCGGTCGACAGAGCAGTGGACTTGATATCGAAGGTCTTGGGGGATGGGGATCGTCCGTTCTCACGTTTTCCGCAGTAGATCATGGCAAGTCCGGCAGACTTCCAGGCGCGGCTATGAAATTTTTCAATCAATCCGAAATCCGAAATCCGAAATCCGAAATAGGGACGGCGCTGAATCTCCCTTTTCTCTGGCCCTTGGGCTGCCTCTATGGACTGGGGATGAGGGTAAGATCAGAATTATACGAAAGAAGTATTTTCAAGCGGGCAACTCTGCCCTGCCGGGTCATAAGTCTTGGGAACTTGACACTGGGCGGGAGCGGAAAGACCCCGGCAACGATTTGGCTTTCAGGATATATTCGGGACAGAGGCAAGAGAGTATGCATAGTAAGCAGAGGGTATAAAGCGCAGCAGACTCAATCCGTGGGCATAGTCTCGGACGGCCGAAAACTGTTACTCAGTCCGGCTGCGGCAGGGGATGAGCCCTTTATGATGGCTAAAGCGCTTCCCGGTATTCCGGTCCTCACCGGAAAGAAGCGCTTTGATGCCGGGATGAGAGCGATACAGGCTTTTCAGTCGGAGATTATCATCCTGGACGATGCGTACCAGCATCTTGCCCTGAACCGGGACCTGAACATTGTTTTGCTCAGGACGGGAAGGCCCTTTGGCAATGGATACGTCTTTCCTGCGGGTATTTTGCGCGAGCCCCTTTCCGCACTGAAACGCGCCGACGCCTTTGTTCTCACCTACGCGCAGGAGGAAAGCGCTTCTGAGACCGAAAGGCAGAGAGAATTCCTCGAAAGACGTTTTCCCGGTAAACCGGTCTTCATAAGCCATTGCCGGCCGACCGGTTTCTTCTATTGCGGGGATCAAGGACAATACGATTTTGCGGAACTGAAGGGGCGGAAGGCCCTGGCTTTTTGCGGTATTGCCAATCCGGAGTCCTTTCGCAGCACACTGGCCGGATCAGGCCTGGAACTCGTTGATTTCCGTGCTTATCAGGATCATTACGGCTTTCAGGAACAGGATCTCCTGGATCTCGAAAAAAGAGCCTTGGCATGCGGCGCTGAGATCATGATTACCACGGAGAAGGACGCGGTAAAGATAAGCATGTATGACGAAAGGAAGCTTCCGACAGCAGCACTGAAGACGGAATTCACCTTTGAGCCCGTGTTTGAAGAGTTTATCTCGAAGCATCTGGAGGACCTGTAGGTGGTGAAAGAATTGTGTACCCAAAAACAATACCCGGATAGGCGGGGTTTTCTAACCCCGCCTATGGACGCCTCGGTCGCTGGGCGGCCCTGGAAAGGACCGCCTATCCGACTTTCGGGATGCCCGTTTGAAACGTACCTCCGGAGGAATTGTTGGGTTTCACTCCGTTCAACCCAACCTACGACAGCGACCAAGGTTTTGGACCCTGAGCGACCGTTATTGTAGGTTGGGTTGAGCAAGGCGAAACCCAACAAAATAGACCGATGCGATTGATAGACGACAAACAAATTAGAAATATCCTTGTTCGTTGCACCAACTGGGTTGGCGACTGTATCATGACCACTCCGGCCCTGAAGGTGATAAGGGAAAATTTCCCCTCTGCAAGGATAAGCGCCTTGGCCAAGCCATGGGTTCGCGACGTGCTCGTAGCGAATCCCTCCGTCGATGAAGTAATCTCTTATGGGGATGAGTACAGGGGACTGAAGGGGCAGATGCGCCTGGCCGGGGAGCTGTCTCTGAAGGGTTTTGATCTTGCCATCCTGCTGCAAAACGCCTTCGAAGCGGCATGGATTACCCGCCTGGCGGGAATACCAAGGCGCGCCGGTTACAATACGGATGCGCGCAGCCTGCTATTGACCCACAAGGTGGTTCTCAAGAAAGAGACAAGGAAGATACACCAGGTCTACTATTATCTTCGCATGCTGGAGGGGCTGGGGCTCGATATAACCGGCCGGGAACCGGAGCTTTTCTTGCAACCCCAAAACTCCGACGCACTCTCCATAGAGAGAATACTGATAGAGGAAAGGGCTGGACATAAGCCTTTTCTAATCGGAATAAACCCGGGCGCTGCCTACGGGCCTGCAAAACGCTGGCTTCCGGAGTATTTCCTGGAGGTGATAAGGCGCCTGGTTAAGGCCACGGGATGCAAGGTCATAATATTCGGTACAAAAGCCGATTACGGGATAGGAGAAGAAGCCCGTCTCGCCTCGCCGGACAGGGTGCTTAATCTTGCCGGGAGGACTACGTTGGGTGAGGCAATTGCGGCCATAGCTCAATGCCGGGTCTTTGTCACCAATGATTCCGGCTTGATGCATGTCGGGGCGGCCTTGAATGTGCCGCTGGTGGCGATTTTCGGCTCCACTAACCCGGTTACGACCGGTCCGTTTTCCAGAAGGGCCAGGATAATCCGCAAGGAATTTGACTGCAGCCCGTGCCTTAAGACGGTCTGTCCCTCGGACTTTCGGTGTATGAAGAGCATAAGACCCGAGGAAGTATTTGATGCGGTTGTCAAGTTGATAGAGGAGTATGGTAATTGAACATAGGAGTTTTTATTGACCGCGACGGCACGATTAATGAGGAAATGGGGTACATCAATCACATTTCCCGGTTCCGGATCTTCCCTTTTGCCATTGAGGCCATCAGCTTGTTGAACAAAGCGGGATTAAAAGTGGTGGTGGTATCGAACCAATCCGGCCCGGCCCGGGGGTATTTCCCGGAAGAGCTCATAGGGCAGGTGAACGACAAAATGGTACGGACCCTGAACGAAAACGGTGCGCACCTGGACGGGATATATTACTGCCCGCACCATAAAGACGCCATAGTCCCGGAATACAAGGTGATCTGTAACTGCCGGAAACCCAAAACAGGTCTATTATCAAAAGCCGCCCAGGAACTGGACATAGAAATTTCCAGATCCTACATAGTGGGTGACCGCTTTGTGGACGTGGAGCTGGCACGCAATGCATCCGCAAAAGCCATACTTGTCCTGAGCGGCTATGGAAAAGGAGAGCTGGAGTACAAGAGTTCCGGGCAGGCTGCACCTGATTTCATTGCCGAAGATCTACTCCATGCGGCAAAATGGATTCTTAAAGATATAGAAACTACGAATGGCACGAATGAACACGAATAGAGTGGAAAGGAAAAAGAACATTCGTGAAATTCTCGCCATTCGTAGTTTCTTCTTTTTGATATGAAAATCCTTATTGTAAAACTCAGCGCCATAGGGGATGTGGTCCATTCGTTGCCGGCGCTATATGCACTTCGCGAGAAGTTTCCTTCGGCACACATTGTCTGGCTGGTCGAAGAAGCTGCTTCGGGCCTGTTGATCGGGCATCCTCTTCTTGACCGGGTGATCATTTCAAAACGAAAAACCTGGCTGAATGACATACTCAAGCAGGGAATGTGCAAGAAGGCCTTGAGTGAGATAAGGTCTTTTGTCCGGGACTTGAGAGACACCGAGTACGATATCGTCCTGGACTTGCACGCCTTGTTGAAGAGCGGGCTCCTCATATGGCTTTCCCGGAGCGGTCGCAAAATAGGCTACAGGGAGGGAGATGAGGGAAGCTCTGTTTTTTTGAACGAGAGAATAGCTCCGTACGATTTGGACCGGCACGCGGTTTTGAGGTATATGAATCTGGCAGAGCATATTGGAGCTCGGCCGAACGGCTATCATTTCCCCATTCCAGTCTCAGATACAGATAAGAACAGAGTTAACGAGTTACTTAAGGGATACGAGGTTAGCGGGTCATTTATCGTGATAAATCCTGTAGCAAAATGGGAGACCAAACTCTGGGATACGGGAAAATTTGCATCTCTCGCCGACCGATGCATTCAGGAATTGCGTCTCCCGGTTGTTTTTACCGGCAGCCGGGATGACCGGGAAGAGGTAAGGTCTATGATAGCCCAAATGCACGAACAAGCGATAGATTTTTGCGGGAGGACTAACCTGGGAGAACTTGCTTACCTGTACAGCCTAAGTTCTGTTATGATAACTACTGATACCGGACCGATGCATATAGGAGCAGCCGTAAATGCCAGGGTAGTCGCACTGTTCGGCCCCACCGCGCCTTGGCGAACCGGCCCTTTTGGAGACGGGCACATTGTCATACGAACAAACGAGCCCTGCAGTCCGTGTTTCAGGAAGAAGTGCCCTGATCCAAAGTGCATGAGCGGGATAAAGGTCGATGTAGTTTTTGAGGCTGTGAAGCGCCAACTCGGCGAACAAAACCAAACAAACCAGACAAACCAGACAAACCAGATAAACTCTGTCGGTGAACGAAGAACAGGAGGTAATATGATCAGTAAAACGCTGCTTGATATCCTGGCCTGCCCCAAATGCAAGGGGGACATCAGGCTCAACGAGAGCAAGGACGGGCTGATCTGTGACAAGTGCAAACTCCTTTATGAGATAAAGGATGATATACCAATAATGCTGATAGATGAGGCCAAGAAAATCGACTAGGAGCCTGCCGCAAGCGCCTCTTTTACGGCGGCCTTGACCTTTTCCGGCCCCAGCTCCTCCAAACATCTACTCCGCCCTGTCCCGTCGCAGCCCTTCCGGCGGCATGGGGCGCACCCGCAGTCCGGGGTTACCACCCTGTGCCGGTCCCCCACAGGGGCCCAGTCAATCCAGTCGGACGGCCCGTAGATAGTGATTGTTGGTGTTCCTACCGCGGCGGCTATATGCGGGGCAGCGCTGTCGACGCCGATGTGAAGACGGCTGAGGAACAAGAGGGCTTTCAAGTCCCCCAGGGTCGTTTCACCTGCCACATTAAATGCTCTGCCCGATGATTTCTGTACCAGAATAGAGGCCGAATCCCGTTCTTCCGGAGCCCCTACGATCATGCAAGGCAACTGGTATTCGTTCCATAGCCAATCTATGATTGCTATCCAGTTGGTTGCCGGCCATTCCTTATAATTCCATCTGGAAAACGGGTTAATGGAGACCCGTTTAACGGAGTCGTCCAGTTCGTGCTGCTCCAGGATCTTCAGGGCTCTTGTCTTATTGCCTTCGGACACCCACAGGTGAGGAACCGTGTCCTTGGCCTCAATTCCTAATTCTCTCACGATTCTTAAACTCTGTTCCGCAGCGCCCCGCACCTTCACCGAAGACTCGGGAGGATCGACCAGGTGCGTAAACAAATGATTTCGCCAGAAAGGCACGCCTTCCCGATACAGCACAGCCACCCTGACCGGCGCCCCTGTCAAGTAAGAGTTTATGGCTCCCCTGTCTCCGGCCCGGAGATCTATGGTCATGTCAAAGCGTTCTTGACGCAATCGCCGGAGAAAACCCACTTGTTCCTTCAGCGATTCAAACATGTTCTTCCTGCCGGCCGGGATCTCGAAAACCTTGGCAAGAGAGGGGTCATTTTCCAATATTCCTCTGAAACCATGACAGAGAAGAACTGATACCTGTGCAGATGGAAAGGCTGCCTTAACTGCCCATATCGTAGGAGTTACCCAGACAACATCTCCAATATCGCCAAGCTGAATTATCAGGATCTTCTTTATGCTCTTTGTCTGGATATCTTTGATGAACATGGGGCCTTGGATTTGGTCAGAAATTGTTCAGCTTTCTCTGTGCCCTCTGTGCGCTCTGTGGCAAAACATTCTTTGGTCGCGCTTTGCTGGTCTGTGGCCATGGTTTTCATGGCTCAGGGGCAGCCGTGCAGATGCCAGAGGATCAAATTCCCATAAACGGAGAGCCTCTCTCGTAGTCCGGCGCCGGCGCCAAAGGTGATCAGATTCCCGGCGAACACCAAGGCGTAATTCAGGATCAATCGCGTAATTACAATGACGGAAAGAAATCTGAAACATAAAGGGTTCTTCCATTTTCGAAAGAATTGATATCTGGAGCGGTAGAACTCTATCCTGGACCGGACGTTTCGCCCTATACTCTTACCCTGCAAATGATAGATGAAAGCCGAGGGCACATGATAGACTTTCCAGCCCTGCAGATGCATCTGGAGGGCCAGATCGGTTTCTTCAAAGAAGAAAAAGTATCTTTCGTCAAAACCTCCGGCTTGATCGATCGCCCGCTTCCGTATGATAAGGCAAGCGCCGATACCGGAATCCACCTGTACAGGGATCTTACGTTTGTAACGTTTGCTTGGGTAGTATTTAGGGAAGAGGTACTCAAGAAGGGGCACATTAAGAACCAGTGTTAAGAGGTTTGGAAATTTTGCAATGGAATTCTGCCTCGTGCCGTCCCGATTCAAGAGTTGCCCGCATGCCATGCCTGCTTCAGGATTCGCCTCCATAAACGAAAAAAGCTGCTGTACGGCGCCCGCGACCAGAATCGTATCCGTATTGAGAAGAAGCGCGTAACGGCCGTTCATTACGGCGAATGCCTGGTTATTTGCCGCACCAAAGCCCCGATTCTCGCTGTTTCGTATGACTCTGACCTCCGGGAACTCCTTTTCCAGCATAGCCACACTCTGATCCCCGGAGGCGTTGTCCACTACAATAACCTCGCAGGCTATATCCCCTACGGTTTCTTGTATTGAATTCAGGCAATCCCGCAAGAGATCGCGAGTATTCCAGTTCACTATGACGATAGAAACATCCATCAAAAGTTTGCAAAACTCTGTTTCGTGTTCCGAGCTCTGTGTTTCGGGTTAAGAAAACTCAAGACGCGGAACCAGAAAAATAAGAGCGTTTTCATGATATCAGACCTCGTAAACGCACACCTAAAAGGTACGATTTTTTTGGACATGGAACCAGTCATGTTGGGTTTCGCGTTGCTCTACCCAACCTACGAACCACGAACTTGCCACTGAGGTTGTACATTGTAGGTTGGGTAGAACGGAGTGAAACCCAACAAATTTACTGTTTGCGATGTCCAATTCTTAAGCGAAATACAATAAAAGCAGCATGTTATAGCATGGTTAAAGTCTAGGTTTTACGAGGTCTGGATATAGACTTTCAGATAATGTTTTTGGGAAGGCAGCAGGGAGGGGATAGTACCTGTTCGTACATCCCCGACCGATAACGCACCCAAAAGCTTTATCTGGAAGTCTATAAACTGTTACCTCTACTGTTTCTTCGTAAGCTGCTGTTTCGTTTGTAAGTTTAATTGGTTCAGTTTCGCGTATTTGAAAAACTTGTTAATTGAATCCGTAACGGCCAGGGTAAAGCCTTGGGGGCCATCAAGAAAACCGAGCCTGAAAAAATAGTCCTGAACAAAAGTCACCATGGCGCGCGATCCGGCAGACCAGACAGAGGTCTTCTTTCCCTGCTGATATGCCTCTTCCGCCCCCAGGGTTGAGTACCTGTCGATCTTGAGCAGGACCTTGTCAAGCCGGCTTTCCGTGTAGTGTTCGATGGGAGTCTTCAATTCAACTACCGGTCCGTTGATATGGATGGCTTCATGAACCCGGGCGCGAGTCACGGAGCCGCAGCCTTTCTGGAAGAGCCTGACAACCCGGTCCGGCCACCATCCGGCATGCCTGATCCAGCGGCCCTGAAAATAATTCTTCCTTGGAAAGCTGTATCCCGATGAAGCCCTGGCTCCCGCCACAATATCCCTTATGGCCCGAGCCGTTTCTTCAGGTATACGCTCATCCGCATCAAGCACCAGTACCCATTTATTGCGGCACTGGTCGATAGCAAACTGTTTCTGGGCTCCAAACCCCTGCCAGTCTTTCCTGAAGATCTCGCAGCCGAAATCCTCCGCAATATGCACAGTCTCATCAGCGCTGCCGGAATCCACCACAACAACCTGATCGGCAAACCGGACGCTGCTTAAGCAGTCCGGCAGGTTATGAGCTTCATCCTTCGTGATGATGGCAACAGAAAGGGCGGCCTTTGTCTCGTCTGTCTTCATTGTGTCGAATTCGTGCCCCCTGTGTGCAACGCGCCCCATGAACGCCAAGCTCCCGAGAGTTGCATAATAGTCGCTGCATCCCAGAAATTCAACAGTGATTGCGGTGCGTCGTTCGATGTGATTCCTCGGCATTCCTCCAATCAGGAGAAACACTCCCGCTAGGAGTCTGTCGGACTTAGGGGATCGTCACGAGGAAGTGGAGGGACGAGACCAAATATTCACGAATTTGAGGCGCATAGTGTTGCTATGCAACGAAAATTCGGGGATATTTGGGCCGTTCCCCCCACTTCCGCAGTAGATCCCCCCTAAGTCCGACAGGCTCCTTGGATAGCTCAAAGACTGCGT
>JAZDGK010000035.1:0-11203 GCA_043806955.1 Pseudomonadota bacterium
ATCCAGTCTATTCAAGTAGTTACGAGGAAGCTGGACTCCGGTTTTCACCGGAGTGACGACTTTTTACGAAATCATCAACTATAGACTTTCAGATAATGTTTTTGGGAAGGCAGCGGGGAGGGGGTAGTACCTGTTCGTACATCCCCGACCAATAAGGGTCTGTCACGGAATAACTTGAGCATTCTGAGCGCCGATCCATCCCGTCCGGCTGCGTTGCTCGGCGGTTGCATACTAACCGTATGCGCCCTCCTCGCGCCGTGCCGGACGGGCGCCTCAGCACTCAGAATTGCGCAACTTATTCCGTGACAGACCCTAACGCACCCAAAAGCTTTATCTGGAAGTCTATGGTTGAATGCTAACGGCATTTCAAGGGATAGTCAAAAGATTTCGTGTCTTTGTCTCCTCGTGGTTCCTTGCCTCATGTTTTGCGCAAAAGTGTCGATACGTATTTCTATCAATAGCGCAACTCCCCGTGAGAGATCTCCCATGGTCAATCGACATTCTACAGCGCCGCAGACAGCTCGCACTACACAGGAGATAGACGCCGCTTCTGCCCCAAAGAAGCTTGAGCAGTCAACCGACTCCTCCCGGTTTGTATCGTCCCTGGTTCGTGATACCTATAACCTTCTCTTTCGGCATTTGCCTGATCAGGTGATCGTTTTCGACAATGGCGGCTATATCGTCGAGGCGACGCCGCTGGCTTGTGCGGAACTTGGATACTCCCAGGAAGAGATTCTGCAGTTGAATTTTGGCAGCATACTGCCTGGTGAAGAAGCCGAGTTGCTCAACGAAGTCCTCGGAAAGAGAACATCCGAGGTCTACGAAACCAGAACGGAGTATGTCTGTAAAAACGGCGCCAGGAAGCCTGTTGAAGTGCGATTCTGCCAAATTGCTCTTGGTGCGGTAAAGGTCACGATATGCTCCGCACGCAGTATTCTCGACCAACTCGAAAGCCGGCAAAAACTCGAGAAGACATGTGAGGAGATGCAGCGGCTGGAACGTTTGCGAGCTCAGTATCTTTCCTGCATAGTACACGATCTGAGGACACCCCTGACCGCCCTGAAGGGATTCGTCGATATATTGTTGAGCGGGAAAACGGGCCGGTTGAACGAACGGCAAACCGGTTTCCTGGAAAGTTGTGCTGTCGCCGTTGAGCGCGAGAATGAGTTAATAGAGTCCATCTATCATTATTCTGAGGCCCGGCTCGGAAAATTCGTTTCGGATAAGGAACATATCGATCTCAATGAGATACTCGGATTCAGCATAGCCCTCTTTGAACCTTTGGCTGAACTGAAACACATAAGGCTGGAAGCGGACCTTGAGAACCAGCCAATCGTGGCCAAGGGCGATGCAACCGCGTTGATAAGGGTCTTTAACAATCTACTCTCAAATGCCATCAAGTATAATCGTCCGGATGGTCAAATCAGGATTGCGGCGAAACGACATGGCGACGAAAAGGTCTGTATCTCGATCAAAGATACGGGCGTGGGCATCCCGAAAGAGGAAATCGGCAAGATTTTCGACCGGTATTACAGGGGAGCGACTTCCATGAAATCCGATGTGCCGGGTACCGGGATAGGACTCTCTGTTGTCAAGGAAATCGTAGGCCTTCATGGTGGAGAGATTCTCGTGGAAAGCGAACCCGACGTCGGCAGTACCTTTTATCTAACGTTTAATCTCGTTGAGAATTCCTGATCCCCAAGCTAATCCATAGGTTCTCCCGCCGGCTTGTTCTCCCTTTGAAACAACTGATTTCGTAACAATTCAGCGCTTTGAAGAAATGCCGTTATCATCTTTCGTGCTCGTGCTCGTAATCGTAATCGTGCTCGTAATCGAATCTTTGAACGTTGCCATGGTCACGGGTCCTCAATTTTTCGATTACGATTACGAACACCGCTCCGCTGTCGCTAGGCTGAGCACGAGCACGAAGTTCAAAAGAGCTAAAGTGTTACCTGATTTCTAATTGACAACAAAAGCATGAGACGGGTATCATGCCACTACCTGGAGGTCGCCAGGCACAAATCATTTTCGCCAGGAGCCGTCGTAATAGAATGTCCAACACGCTAAAACAAGATGCCGAACAGGGAAAGATTAATGCTGCAATGAAAAAGTGCGCTCAGGAGGAGGGAATCACACCCCAGGAGCTTTGTAATGGCATTGCCTCCGGCTGCATAGCCGTCCCGGTCAACAAGAGGCGAAAACTGGAGCGGTTTGTAGGTCTGGGAAAGGGCCTCAGGACCAAGATCAATGCCAATATCGGCACATCCAAGGACCATGTCGATATGGATTACGAACTGGAGAAATTGAGAATCGCCGTTGCCATGGGCGCTGATGCCGTAATGGATCTGAGCACGGGAGGGGCGATTGACGAGATACGCCGGTCTATCCTTGAAAAATGCCCGGTCCCGCTGGGCACCGTTCCTATATATCAGGCTGCTGTGGAAACAGTCGAAAAGAAAAAAAAGGCCATGGTCAAAATGACTGCCGCTGATATTTTCCATACTATTGAAAAGCAGGCTGAATCCGGGGTCGATTTCATGACCGTCCACTGCGGGATAACCCGGGAGTCTGCGGAGCGCATCAAGAAATCGGGGCGCATCATGGGCGTTGTCAGCAGAGGCGGGGCGTTCATTCTGGAGTGGATGGAGTATAACAGGAAAGAAAACCCTCTATATGAGCAATATGACGAGCTTCTCAAGATCGCAAGAGAGTACGATGTTACACTCAGCCTGGGCGATGGGTTTCGGCCCGGATGCCTGGCAGATGCCACGGATGCCGGGCAGATTCAGGAGTTAATCATCTTGGGGGAATTGACACAGCGCGCCTGGGCCGAAGGCGTGCAGGTGATTATTGAAGGTCCCGGCCACATGCCCATGGACCAGATTGCGGCAAACGTTTTATTGCAGAAAAAGCTTTGCTTTGGAGCGCCTTTCTACGTACTTGGACCGCTCGTTACCGATATTGCACCGGGATATGATCACATCACCAGTGCGATCGGGGGAGCAATCGCCGCAGCCGCCGGTGCGGATTTCCTTTGTTATGTTACGCCTGCGGAGCACCTCAAGCTTCCTTCGCTCGACGACGTCAAGGAAGGAGTAATAGCCTCGCGAATAGCTGCGCATGCCGCTGACATAGCCAAAAAGGTCCCGGGGGCGATTGCAGCAGACGAACAGATGGCCAGGTGCCGCAACAATCTGGACTGGGAGGCACAGATCAAGCTCTCCGTCGATCCTGAAAAAGCCAGGAATTATAGAGAGGAAGGCGGGACTTATTCCGGCCCCACGTGCACGATGTGCGGCGAATACTGCGCGATAAAAATATATAAACGCGCAATGAAACAAAGTGGAACCACAAAGACGCGAAAACACAAAGACTAGGACCAAGATCTTGCGAATCAGGAAAACAGAAAAACTAGAAAAGAAAATATTTTTCGTGATTTCGTGTTTTCCTGACTAAATAATGTTCGTTTGCATTCGTGCAATTCGTAGTTTCAGACTCTATGAACAAAATTCTTACCATTGCCGGGTCTGATTCCGGCGGCGGCGCCGGGATTCAGGCTGATCTCAAGACCATTACCGTCCTTGGGGCTTACGGCTCAAGTGTGATTACGGCCCTCACCGCACAGAACACCAAGGGCGTCCAGGGCATTCACCCCGTTCCAGCCGCATTTGTACGAGACCAGATCAGGTCCGTCCTCTCCGATATCGGAGCGGATGCGGTCAAAACCGGCATGCTTGCTAATGCGGAGATCATCTCGGCTGTGGCTGCCGAAATCAAATCGTATCGGGTAGAAAAACTCGTCGTAGATCCCGTGCTCTTCGCCAAAGGCGGAGCAGCCCTTACAGAGCCGGCTGCCTTGCCGGCCCTCACGAAGGACCTTTTGCCGCTGGCCCATATTGTGACTCCGAATATGGCCGAAGCCTCGGCTATGGCAGGAATTAAGCTTAAAAGCGTTGATGACATGGAGAAAGCCGCCCGAAAAATACACGATCTCGGCGCGGCCAATGTTCTGGTCAAAGGCGGTCATCTGACCGGGGAGCCTGTAGACGTCCTTTTTGACGGCGAGGATTTCCACCATTTTCGTGCCGAACGGGTGGAGACCGTGCATACCCATGGGACAGGCTGCACTTTTGCAGCAGCCCTGGCTGCTTTCCTTGCCCAGGATATTGAGCTGGTGGATGCTGTGGCCAAGGCCAAATCTTTTGTGACTCTGGCCATAAAATCGGCCTTTCCGGTCGGGAAGGGGATCGGTCCGACTAATCCGTACGCTTACGCCGAACGGGAGATTCTTCGCTACCAGGTTATCAAATCTCTGGAAGATGCCCTCGACGTGCTCAAGTGCAAACCTGTGGGGCAGCTCATCCCGGAGGTTCAGTCCAACCTTGCCTACTCCCTGCCCTTTCCGCTGGACGAAAACGATGTGGCCGCCTTTCCGGGCCGCATCATAGGCATCCGGAATTCGATTGCTACCGTTTCAGGACCGGCATTCGGGGCTTCGCATCATATTGCCCGCCTGGTAATGGCTGTCATGGCTCACGATCCAACCCGCAGGGCGGCAATGAACGTCCGCTTCAACGAGACGACGCTCAGGAAATGCCGGGAGCTGAAGTGGCGTGTTTCATCGTTTGACCGCCGCGAAGAACCGCCGCATGTCAAGCAAACCGAAGGTGCTTCGCTGAGATGGGGCGTCGGGACCGCCCTCAAGAAGAGCAAACGCATCCCCGATATTATCTACGACTGCGGCGACGTCGGAAAAGAACCCATGATCCGGGTCCTCGGCCGCGACCCCCTCGAAGTGGTAAACAAAGTACTGGCACTTGCCTAGGAGCCAGTCGGACTAAAGGAATCATCCGCCCCCCCACTTTCCGCAGTAGATCATCCCCAAGGGACCCGGAACATGCTGATATACCGTGCGTCGGTCAATTCCCAATATCGAATGTCCAATACTCAATGTTCAATGTCCAACGGACCCTCTCCTGATTGGAACTTGGTTATTGAGCATTGAACATTGGACATTGATCCTAGAATGGTATGATGGAGACTTCTAAGTCCCTGAGTCCGACGGGCTCCCAGGAGGGTGTCTAAAAACTCTCAATTTTGTTCAAGGTCAAGGAAGGCGAGGATTCTAACCGGAGGAATACTGTAGTATTTTGAGGATTGGAATCCGAGCCTGACGCAGAGATTGGGCAAAAGGGAGAGTTTTTAGACACCCTCCTAGAGCCTTACCTGCTGAACCGAGACTATATCCTTGTAGTCCTGAAGCGCGGCAACAGCCCCGGCGGGGGCCTCTTCATCTATCCTGATTATGGCTATGGCTTTATCCCTGTCCGACGTGCGGCTCAGGTGCATATCGGCGATATTCACCCCGAATTTGCCCAGAGTGGAACCGACAAATCCGATAACACCCGGACGGTCGAGATTCTGTATTATCAGATTGATTCCCTCGAGCTGGGCCTCCAGCCTGTAATCATTCAATCGGATTAAACGCGGCCCCTCTCCCGGGAAGACAGTACCGGACGCGGCAGAAATCTGTTTTCCCCTGCACCCCACCCGAACGGTGATCATTCCCGTGTAACCCCGGGGTTCCGAGGTAGACGAAGTGACGAGCCGGATCTGTCTTTCCCGGAGCAGAATGGGTGCATTTACCAGGTTTACTTTTTCCGCCAGAACAGGCTCGAGGAGGCCTTTAACCACCGTCTGGGTGACGGGCTGCAAAGGCACTTCCTGCAGATCCGGGCCACTGTATTCGATCTCCAGGCGTTCAATGACGGTGCAAAGTTGCCCCTGGAGCCGCCCCAGGCTCTCCGCCAGCACGAGATACGGCCGCAGCTTTTCATACGCCTTGGAACTGATTGATGGAAAATTGACTGCGTTCCGGATGATTCCATGTTTCAAATAGTCGATCAGTTGAGAGGCAATCGTGCGGGCAACATTGGCCTGTGCCTGTATGCTCGAAGCCCCCAGATGAGGCGTGCAAACCACGTTCTCCAGGGAAACGAGCGGATTGCCTGCAGGTGGTTCGGACGCGAATACATCCAGCGCAGCCCCTCCGAGATGACCGCTGCTCAGCGCCTCATATAATGCCTCTTCGTCTACCAGACCGCCTCGGGCACAGTTGACTATGAAAGCGCCCTGCCTCATTCCGGCAATTGTAGACCGGTTAATAATCCGTTCGGTTTCAGGGGTTAAAGGCGTGTGCACTGTGATAAAGTGACTGCGGGAAAGGAGTTCGTCAAGCGATACCAGTTGTATGCCCAGAGAAGAGGCGGCTTCACGCGTGACATAAGGATCATAGGCCAGTACCTCCATATGCATTCCCACAGCCCTGTCCGCCACGATGGAGCCGATCTTTCCCAGACCGACAATACCCAGCGTCTGCTGATAAAGCTCGGTCCCCATGAAACGTTTCTTTTCCCATTTCCCTTCGCGTACTGAACGTGCAGCCTGGGGAATGTGCCTAGCCAGGGCGAGCATGAGTGCAAGGGTATGCTCGGCGGCAGCCATGGCATTCGCTCCGGGCGTATTCATAACAAGGATGCCTCTGCTGCTTGCGGCTGCCGTATCTATATTGTCCACTCCGGTTCCAGCCCGGCCGATGACCTTCAGGCGGCCGGATTTTTGCAGCATATCGGCAGTTATCTTCGTGCGGCTTCGGATAATGAGCGCATCGCAGTCGGGGAGCTTCGCCCTTATCTCCTCCATGCCCGGTTGTTCCGGTGCGTCTATCTCGATCTCTCCGGCAGCTCGAAGCAAATCGAGCCCGCTCTGATGTAATCCGTCACAGATCAAAACCTTCATGTTCTCTTTTCCTCAACGTTGATTTGTCACTTTCAAGTCCCAGGAGTCCGACAGGCTCCCGTGTCACCTGTTTTTTACATGCATCTCCAAACGGAAGTCAAAGAAAAAAATCGTTAGCGAGGCTCTTACAAAACTACATGACTGGGCCAAATCGTGCTCGTGCTCAGCGAAGCGGTGCTCGTAATCGTAATCGGAAGGTGAGGAAAATGGCACAGGAAATCGATTACGATTACGAGCACGATTACGAGCACGAAGTAAAGATGGGAATGTTGCAAGAGACTCTTTCGAGTAACCGGGGTGCAAGTAGAAGTGGGACTGGGCTGATACGAATGCCTATTGAATCAGTCGGTATCGAAAAGACATCTGGGTGGCACAGCCGCCCTCGGCTGTGAACCGGCGTGATTTCACAGCCAATGGCGGCTGTGCCAAATGATCTTGGCTAGGAGTCTGTCGGACTTAGGGGATCGTTACGAGGAAGTGGAGGAACGAGATCAAATATTCACGAATTTGAGGCGCATAGTGTTGCTATGCAACGAGAATTCGGGGATATTTGGGCCGTTCCCCCCACTTCCGCAGTAGATCATCCCTAAGTCCGACAGACTCCCAGGGGTTAGGTTTGGAATTGAGTCCCACTTCTACTTGCACCCGAGTAACCGTGTCTTCTAGCATTATTTGGCAAATATGATATAATAAACTCAACTAGTTAGCTCTCATTCGGAAGCTGCGGTCTCCGGTTTCAAGCTGTCAGCGATCAGGCGAGAGCCGTCAGCCAAAGAATAAGACAAACAACATCTTAAGCTGATAGCTGACTGCTGATAGCTCTATCCGGAAAACCGGGGTTTCCGGATGGAAACTATCTGATTTCTTCAGAACGGAGGACTCAATTTGCTCATCAGAAAGTGTATCGGCTGTAAAAAAATCATCGGGCTAAAGCTTGATAAGCCGTGGTGGCGTGTAATCCCGTTGCTGACAACTTCTGCTGTTTGTCCGGCCTGTCTTGGGGCACGGATCCGAAAATACCAGGCAACAGCAGCATGAACAATCCTGTCGGAGTTAGGAGATTGTACGTTTCCATTTCCCCCGCAGGCGAAGCGAGTTTCCAACCACAAAAACCGAGCTCATCGCCATGGCCGCAGCGGCCATTACCGGGTTCAACAGGATTCCAAAAAATGGATAGAGTATCCCCGCAGCCACCGGGATACCGATGACGTTGTAGAAGAAAGCCCAGAAGAGGTTCTGCCTGATTGTATTCATGGTCAGGCGAGATAAGACAATGGCCTTCGGAACGGCACGAAGGTCCTCGCCGATCAGAGTGATGTCACTTGCCTCAATGGCAATATCCGTCCCCGCCCCAACGGCAATCCCTATGTCGGCCTTGCTTAGTGCAGGGGCGTCGTTCATGCCGTCCCCGACCATTGCCACGACCTCTCCCTCTCCCTGTAATCTGCCGATCTCTTCGAATTTGGCCGCAGGCAGCACTTCGGCCCGCACCTCTTCTATGCCAAGGGCTCCTGCTATGGCAGCGGCTGTTTGATTGTTGTCGCCGGTGATCATGGAGACAGCCAGCCCCATCTCCTTCAGGAGGGAAATCGCCTTGGCTGCCGACTCTCTGGGAACGTCGGAAAGGGCTATCAGCCCGGCCGCTTTCCCTTCTTCAGCCACGTAAACACAAGTGTTCCCGTCCGTAGCGAGCCGCTTTGCATCTTCTTCATAAACACCAATCCGGACTCCCTTTTCTTTCATCAACCTGGAATTCCCGATCAGTATCTTTCTGCCGGCAAGAGTTGCCTCGGCCCCGAGTCCCTGCAGGCTCCGAAATCCGTCCAGGGCGCGCACGGATACGCCTTCGTTTCTTCCCTTCTCGACAATGGCCTGTGCGAGAGGGTGTTCGGAAACTGCTTCCAGAGAGGCTGCAATCTCCAGGATTTCCTGTTGGTTTCTGCTCCCGGCCGGCACTATCTCTGTTACGACCGGTTTCCCCTTTGTAAGTGTGCCTGTTTTGTCAAAAACCACTTTGGTAATCTTGTGTGCCCTTTCGAGACTCTTACCGTCCTTGAAGAGGATACCGCTCTGGGCGCCGATTCCCGTGCCGACCATTATGGCAGTCGGCGTTGCAAGGCCCATTGCACAGGGGCAGGCAATAATGAGAACGGAAACGAAGTTCAAAAGAGCCAGGCTGAACGTAGAATCTGGGACCAGAATAAACCATGCCAGAAACGTGATCGCTGCGACGGCGATTACGACAGGGACAAAGATCGAGGCCACTTTATCCGCAAATCTCTGTACAGGGGCCTTGGATCCCTGCGCGTCCTCAACCATGCGGACGATTCCCGCCAGAAAGGTCTCCGCTCCAGTCCGGGTCACTTCGAAAACAAAACTTCCGCTCCTGTTCAAGGTCCCCGTATAGACATCCATCCCGGTCTCTTTCAGCACCGGAAGGCTCTCTCCCGTAAGCATCGACTCGTCCACCTCGGATTGGCCGGATACGACTATTCCGTCCAGAGCTATTCTCTCTCCCGGCCGGACCAGGATCATATCTCCTTTGGCGATGGCCTCTATGGCAACATCCGTGTATTCTTCATTCCTCTTGACACGCGCGGTCTTGGGCTTCAATCCGATCAGGCTCTTTATGGCATCCGAAGCCCGTCCTCTCGCCCGGGCCTCCAGATATCGCCCGAGCAAAACAAACGTAATGATCATCGCGGCACTGTCAAAATACGTATGGGGATGCACGGCGGGACCGGCAAAAATCTCCGGCATGAATACGGCAAGGCTGGAATAGAGATAGGCGGCCGAGGTCCCCGTAGCCACGAGAGTATTCATATCCGCCGTCTTCTGCCTTGCTGCCTTTAGCGCCCCGATAAAGAACCGATTTCCGACCCAGAACATGACCACGGTGGTCAGGGCGAATGCGACCAAATTCAATAGTTGGATGGAAACACGAGACAAACCGTAAATCCAGTGCGGCATGGCCGCCGCGTGGATGGCGAGGCTGAGTCCGATTCCTGCGTACAGTTTGACTTTTAGTCCTTGGACTTCCTTCGTGCGCGAGTATTCGGAATCGTCAAGGGCCCCGGTCAGAACACCGGCAAATTCATATCCCATATCGGATACTTTTTGTTTCACCATCTCCAGTCCGGCCCAGTCGGCGTCGTGGAGGAGACGGGCTCTGGATGTGGCGAGATTGACGGCCACGTCCCTCACGCCGCTTATCGATTTGAGGCCGAGTTCCACCCGCCTCACGCACGCAGCGCAGCTCATCCCGCCAATGGAAATAATCGTCTTTTCAACCGGCATTATCTTGTTTGTCTGGTTCATTTGGTTTGTTTAGTTTGTTGGTTGTCCTGTTCACGTGACCGTTGACCGTTCACTGTCGACCGTTCACCGACGAACACCTTCTCCAAGCTCTATGCTCAATACTCAGCACTCTCTTGTCAGTCCGCAATCTGCAATCCGCAATCAGTAGACTTCGTATCCCGCATTTCTGATCTTCTCCTCGATTGTTTTCATCTCCACCGGGCCTTCTTCTTCAAAGCCGGCTTCGCCTTTGGCGAGATCGACTTTGGCGTTCCTGATCCCCGGAATACCGTTAAGAATTTTCTGTACGTTCGTTACGCAATGATTGCAGGACATACCTTTGATTTTGAGAGTTCTCATTGCCGCCTCCGTCCAAGGTTACACACTGTCGTCTGAGAATCATAAAACAAAGTCTATCGCATTATGCGCATAATGCAACCTGTTATTGTTCTCTTCTACTAACCGCGGCTTTGCTTAAGCCGTTTCGGTGGGCAGAGCCCACCCTACTAGTTCTGCTCTGGTCTTGTTTGAGTTTCGTTGAAGTTTCTTGTGGCGAGTACATGATTTTCTTGCCGCAGGCCCACGCCGCCGGAGGCGGACCGGGCAAGAATGTCTGCGTGTGTCTGTGGCTAAAAATCTTTGGGTTGCGGCTTTGCAGAGCGGAAAACTCGATCAGCTAATTGCAGGCGGGGCTAAGCGGCTCATCTCTCAGTACTCACCACTCAGTACTCATCACTCGCCGTCCAGAAACTGACGAACGCTCGCCATCAGCTTTTCGCGGTCCAACTTGACCTGGTAGTCGCTGATACCGGCGTCTCTTCCTCTGGCCATGTCCTTTTCCGAAGCCAGAGAGGTAACAGCAATTATCGGGAGGCCCGCGAACCGGGCGTCTTTTCTGATCCTCCCGGCCAACTCGAACCCATCCATATTCGGCATTTCGATATCGGTGACGACAAGCGTAATCTCGTCCGGATGTTTTTCCAGGAGTTTCCAAGCCTTGAGGCCGTCGGGCGCGGCAAGTACCGCATAGCCTTCTTCCTGAATGAAATTCTTGACCTGGTTGCGGAAAAAGTCAGAATCCTCGGCCAGGAGGATTTTCCCCGCCTTG
>JAZDGK010000036.1:0-2244 GCA_043806955.1 Pseudomonadota bacterium
TGTATTTCCCGTAAAACGGACCGCACCGGTTATGTTACCTAAAGAGTGCTTCTCGGTGAACGGTCAACAGTGAACGGTTACTATTGCGCCTCAAATTCGTGAACATTTGGTCTCGTTTCCCACTCCCCTCGCTACGATCCCGTAGGTCCGACAGGCTCCTGAGTCCACGATTTTGTCGTGAAGAAGACCGGGTATGACATAGATCGCTGCCAGGCTCCTGAAGAGCACCACGAGATTCTTGCCAGGGCCAACCTTTCAGGCTACCACGTGCGCCGCGAAAGAGACGGCAAGACCCTGAGTCTTGGAATGACGCGCGGAGACCTTTCCAAAGCCTGTCTGTGGAAACTCTTTAACTTGAAAGAGGCTGTTTCCAACTGGATCAAGCAGGATCTGGTCAGAATCAAACAGGCCAGACAAAGGGAAGAACTCTGGCAGCCGGTATTTGAGGCAGCCAAGGCCCTGTATGCTCAGGCAAGAAACTGCAGCCAGGCTCGCCAGGCCACAGATGCCGAAAAAATTGCCGCCGCCGCCGTGCTCCTCTTTGACACGACCACCACCTACCCAAGAACAGGGTTATGTCGTGGGCCGGATTGACCGAGATGCCAAAGGCCGTTCCCACGAACGGCAATTTGGAAAAGGTCAAATTAGCGGTCTTCTCTGCTAAAAGCCTGTAGAAAAGCTCTCAATTTTGTTCAAGGTCAAGGAAGGCGAGGATTCCAACCGGGGGAATACTGCTAATATTGTGAGGATTAGAATCCGAGCCTGATGCAGAGATTGAACAAAAGGGAGAGTTTCTAGACACCCTCTGAGGCTGGCAGTCTCCAGGGTGTCCTTGCGGGCTGCTGCCGTGGATACCTGTTCTATTCTTTCACCCAGGAACTGATAGAGTTTCTCCTGAGTCTGCTGAGGGAGAGGAGCCAGAAACGTCTGTACTTCCGGATCCGCGATGATCTCTTTCAGTTGCGGGATGAGATTCTCGGCCTCGACCGTCCAGATCCGGTTCAAGCCACACAGTACAGTGTATAGTAGGCGCGGAATTCTCTTTGAAATGCAACGGTTGGTTGCGAGGGCGCCTTTCCTGTGGTACGCTACGCTATACTAAGATGCAGGAAATCATGTTATGCCTTTGATTTTCGAGTGGGATGAAACGAAGGCCCTTGCCAATATCCAAAAACATGGAGTGAGTTTTGAAGAGGCTGCAACGGTTTTCTTCGATCCTTTATCTCTAACCATCTATGACAACCAGCATTCCATTGGCGAGGATCGATTCATTGATATTGGATGTTCAAACTAGGGGCATATCCTGGTTGTAGTATATACCGAACGCGAATCATGTATACGTATTATTAGCAGCCGGCAGGCGACGGCGGCGGAGCGAAAGCAATATGAACAAGGAATGTAGTTCATCCACTACGCATAATGATGACATGCTCCCGGAATACGATTTTTCCGGTGGCGTTCGAGGTAAGCATGCACGCGCACTTCAACAGGGCTACAAAGTTCGCATTTTGAAAGAGGACGGCTCGGTTGAAGAACGAGACTATCTCATGCCGGAGGGAACTATCGTATTGGATCCTGACGTACGCGCGTACTTCCCGGATGCACAAGCCGTCAATAAAGCCCTCCGCACTCTTATCAGCCTGGTTCCAAAACGTCCGAATAAGTCCCAAGCATAGCGAACGCGAAGAATTGGAATTCGCAGCCGGTAACCAAAAGCAGGCTTATGCCACCACGGATTGGACCGCGGAGAAACCCTGGTGAAAAAACCATGATACCTGACATGTTGACCATTCCCAGAAGTGAAGAAACAAGAAACGAAGCAGTACAAACGCTTATAGAACATCTGGGGATTACAAAAGCTGCCCTTTTCCTGAGGGACTCCATGCGACAGGGACCAGGAGGTTGTCCGAGAACTGAGGATCTACTGCGGGAAGCGGGATGACGCGCCAAATATCCCCGGCTTTTCGGGCCATAGGCCCACTATTATCCCTCAAATCCGTGAATATTTCGCATCGTCCTCCGCTTTCCTCGCGACGATCCCAATTCTCGGACAGCCTCCTGACTATTTGCCGATCAAGGACGAACTCTTCGGCGACAGAACGGCAGGGGATTGAAACTATGGAAATCTACGAAAAAGTAAGAAAGTACTTGTACGAGAATATCGGGCACCTTACTACTCCTGGGACATCCCGGTTCGACGTGAAGAACAAGATTTGGAAGGTGCCGGTTCTTTGTAAGACTGAT
>JAZDGK010000037.1:0-6497 GCA_043806955.1 Pseudomonadota bacterium
TCACATCCTGCTGGTCTCTTGGGCTGTCTTCTTCGTTGCTTGGTCGGTCACATATCTTGATATGCTCACTCCCAAGCGCCTTGAAGACAGCCCAAAATCCTGCGCAGTATTGTGACACTTATTTCGTGACGCACCCTAAGATTTTTTCGCCCCGGCAATCCTGGACTTCAGGAGATCGCCCAGCGTGCCCATTGATTTGGGCTGGGACTTGACGTAGGTGCGATAATCAACAGATTGATCCTGCGCCGCTTCTTCCTCGGCAGCCCCGGCCGGAGACAATGACAGGCGCTTATTCTCCTTATCTACGGCCTCGATTTTTACCTCGATCGTCTGGCCTCTTGAGACCGCCTCACGAGGGTGTTTTATTTTTCTCCCCTTGGCGAGCTTTGAAATGTGGATCAGGCCGTCCACGCCGCCTTCAAGATTAACGAATGCCCCAAATTCCATAAGGCGGACTATCTCTCCGGTATGGTATGAGCCGAGCGGATACTTGTTTTCTATGTCGTCCCAAGGGTCCGGAAGCGTGTCTTTAAGACTGAATGAGAAGCGCTCCTTTTCCCAGTCCAGCTTTTTTATGACCACCTGGATTTGCTGGCCTACGGAGAGTTTCTCACCGACATCTTCCACCCGTCCCCATCCGATCTCAGAGACCGGAAGCAGACCGTCTATCAGACCTATGTTTACGAATGCGCCGAAATCGTGAATGGAAGTGACGGTCCCGTTCACAGTCATTCCCTCTTGCAAGGACGACTTCAGCGCTTCCACTTTCTCCCTGTGCTCTTCTTCCAGAATAACTCTATTGGAGAGGACGACTTTTCTCCCGTTTTCAGCATATTCGATAATTCTGAAAGTCAAATGCTTCCCGATGTACTCTGCTTCCTTTGCGGCCCGGCGCAATCCCATCTGCGAAAACGGACAGAAAGCCCGAACGTTTCCTGCTATCTTTACTTCATAGCCTCCCTTGATTTCCTTCTCCACGAGCCCTTCCACCGGAATGGCGTTCCGGCAGGCTTCTTCAAGGAAATCTTTCCCGCCGGTCTCACCGGTGAGCTTGGTCGTGAAAAGGAGTTCGTTTTCCCTGGCAGAGAGGAAATATGCCTGGATGGTATCGCCTTCGCGAACGGTCAAATTCCCGTCCGCATCCAGGAATTCCTTTCTGTTGAGGCAGCCTTCTCCTTTTCTTCCTAAAGTCAGAAAGATCCATTCACTGCCGATGTTAAGAATCACTGCCTCGACCTTCTGGCCCGGTTCGAACCGAACAGCATCAGAAAGACTCTGCTCCAGGAGCTCCGAAAAATTCTCGTCATCGTTCGTACTTGAAGGTATCGTTGTATCTTTATCCATTCTTACTACAGTCCTCCAAAGGATTGGTTCGTCCGCAAAACGGCATGATCTGCATGTTTACCATGAAGCACAGGAAGAGGCACGAAGAAAAAAACGAAAACCTTATCCGAAAAAAAGCGAAACTCCCTCACCGTAAACGGCGACGGGATAGGCGGTCAGATCGAATGGGTCTCTATTCCAGCAGACGAACGAGGCCCATTTTCCTTTATCGAGCGTGCCAAGTCTGTCTTCGATTCCGAGGATCTCGGCATTCTTGCGCGTCACGAGTTCTATTGCCTGCTGTTTTGAAAGACCCGCCCGAGTGAACCAGCGGGTCTGTAAAAATAACTGGCGGGATAATACTACCGGATGGTCGGTCATCAGTCCGAATTCAACCCCGGACTCCAAAAGATGGTGGATGTTTCGCCAACACCCGTGTTTGAGTTCCACTTTGTAGGCGAAAGCGTCGACCGGTCCGTAAGTTACTCTAATATTGCGCTTTTTAAGCTCCCTAAATATATCGGGCTGGTTCACGTCCATCGCATGTTCCACAGAAACCCTGATTTTAAAGTCGTCAACCAGGCGGAGCAGCGCCGCGATATCGTCCACTTTGTGCACATGCGTGCGCAGCATCTCTTTGCCTTCGAGCAGATCCCGCAGAATCATTTCTTCCGCGGAAAAAGAGATCTCTTCCTTTTTCTTTCCTGTGGCAGAGCGGTACTTTTCGGTCTTTTGCCTTACCTCATCGAGCTTTTTTCGAAGAGTGGCTACGGCCCCCATCCGTGTCGACGGCCGCGTCCCCTTCCATTTGTCCGTCGACATGGGGTTGTATCCGAAGGCGGCCTTGAGACCGGCGCGAGCGATAAGGGCCTCCGAGCTGTTTTTTGCATAGTGTCGAATTACTGCCGACCGCCCCCCGATCACGTTGCCGCTCCCCGGGAGAATGCAGGAATAGAGGACGCCCATTTCAAGGGCGTCGCGGAGAGACGAATCGTCCATCTGGAGCGAATCAAGGGCGTCGGCAAGGGCCAGAATGGTATCCAGCTTCTCGTTGGCTTCGGCCTCGGCGCCCGGTTCTCCGGACCGGACCATGCCGATATGGCTGTGGGGATCGATAAAGGCTGGCGTCACGACTTCGTATGCCCCTAAAAGCTCTCCCTTTTTGGCTTTCCCAATGCCGGAAATCTTTTGATCGTCGAAAAGGAGGATGGCATCCCGCAAAACGGAATTGCCGGTATAGATTGTCTTTGCCTGTACGCACTTCATATCAACCACCCGCTTCTCAATATAAGTAAAGCATTTTTTGCCGCAGACCCACGCTGACAGACGCGGACAATTATCCGGCCGACCCCGTGTAAATGCCTCACGGGGCAGGCTTTGGCCGGATAATTAGAGTCGCCCTTCGGGGGAAGAGAGAGCCGATTCATGTTTCGCGCCGGCGATAGCCCTTTTTGCCGGGCAGGTCGCCCGGCAAAAATGTCTGCGTGCGTCTGCGTGTGTCTGTGGCTAAAAATCTTTTGGTTGCGGCTCTGCCGCGCTTTGTGCTCTGTGTCTCTGCGGTGAGCCCCATTATTCCGGATTGAAGCTGAGAAATCAAGAAGAGCGTTTACATCGGCAGGTTATTGTTGTAGACGTATGGGGAGGAGTAAGCAGTGAACAGTAGACAGTAGACAGTAAGCAGTTGCCTTATTTGCCAAAGTCTTGTGCAAACGCGGCTAAATCGTTTCCATTTGTCTGCCCGTCTTCATTCAAATCCGCATTCCCTGCCTGGTAAGCAGCTATGAATGCGGCCAAGTCACTCCCGTCCACGTCCTTATCACGGTCTTGATCGCCGGCCGGGTAAAAATCGGCCACTCCGGGATCAGTACCGTTTTGGTACTCCTCAAGGTTTGTAGACCCATCCTGGTCGGTGTCCTCTAAGGAGTCGCACGGATCGAGCGCATTCAAGCCGTGGCCCACTTCCCAACCGTCGGGCATAAGATCGTCATCCGTATCGGAATTGAGCGGGTTCGTCCGACTCTGATATTCTTGCTGATTACTCAGTTCGTCCTTATCCGGATCCAAGCTCGCATCGGATGATTCTTTTGGATCGAGACCGTGCTCAGTCTCCCAGTCGTCCGATATCCCGTCCCCATCACCATCAAGCAAGAAAAGAGCGATGGTCAGGCTGCCCGCAGGGCTCTGATTGCCCCCTCGGTCCGCCAGTACCACTTGTACCTGGTAATTTCCCGGTTTCCGCCCTCTTGTATCCCACAAGTAAGTATATGTGCCATCAGAACTATCTGTAAGCGGTTGATTGCCTATTCCGGGATCGTCTACAGACGATGTGATGGTGACGGCGCCGGTGAGCCCGACTTCTCCATTAAATTCCGTCGCAGCTATCACCACTTGAGAATCTGAACGGTATTCCCCATCCATATCCACTCCCACCGAAGAGAGCACAGTTGAAATTGATGGCGGAGTAGTATCGTTAACATCGCCCGAAACGATAAAGCTTACGGGTATGGTGTAAGTACCTTCATCCGGGTCATTTGAGACAATCCTGATGGCATCATAGTACGTGCCGCCCTGCAGTCCCACATTGGAAGCCGCCACTGCGATCTCCTTTGAACAGCCCGGCTCAATGGACTCCGCGTCGGTACTGACTGACAGCCAGTTTTTCTCGTGAGAGACACTGCTTATGTCGAGTCTGCTCTCCCCATCATTATAGACCGTCATTATTCGAGATAGACCGAGACTGGATATACCGACACTCTCCCCGATCAGGGAGTAGTTCTGGGGCGGGACAGGTATTATGAACCCTGTAACCCTTACCTGCCAGGTCCCCGCGTCTGGATTGGCAATACATACCTGCTCTACCGGATTAATTCTGTCCGTGCCGCGTACAGAGGGGACGGCTGGGTTTTCTCCGTCGAGTATGAAGGGATAGTATTCGACACCTGCAGGCGAAACCAGTTTGAGGTCAAGATCGTTGACCAAATCCGCTCCACTGACGGCCGTTTTGGGGGCGTCATCCCACGCCAGTGTTATCTTTAGTTCCTCCTGACCTTCGGCCACCTTGATTTCAAAGACATGTTCTTCAGTCTGCGAGCTTATTGCGGATTCAATAATCCCCAAATCTCGAACGATATTGAGGCCTGCCGGGAGATCAATCAACCCATACCCGTATGAATAGTCAGGCCCTGGATTCCCAAGATCTATTGCCGAGTGGACCAGTATCCCTTTGAGCGTGGACGGAAGTGGGTTCCCTCCATAAATCCTCCTGAACTCCTCCGTAATCAATGCGATGCCGCCGGACACAGCCGGCGCAGCCATTGATGTCCCCTGGCATACCCCGTAGATATCCCCGGGCAGGCAAGAGGTCACCCCATGGTCCTCCGATTTCTGGGCGCCTGGAGCTACAATCTCCGGCTTTATGCGCCCATCATCGACCGGCCCCCAATTACTGAAAGTTGTCATCGAAAAATCTTCGGAATTCACTGCCCCGACAGTTATAACGTTCTTGGCGGTCCCGGGAGGCGGCACGCATTTATATCCGCCCGCCATAAGCGGATCGGCAACGCCCGTAGTCGGGTTCAAATCGCTTCTATCATTGCCCGCCGCAAAGACAATGGCAACTCGCTTGCCATAATTGCCTCTCACAATCGAATCGTATTCTGCCGTAATCGTCGTGTAGTCTCCAAAAAAATCCCGGTTTCCATAGTCTCTCCCGGTTTCCGGATCATATCCAACGACATATCCCCACGAATTCTGGGACACATCAACAGCGTATTGATTGATGCCATTATAGTGCTCCAGGGTTGATTCCTTCCAATCATAGGATAGAAGGAAGCAATCCGGCGCCATTCCTGCCCACTGGAACGGAGTCCCGCCCATATTCTCACTCAGAACACCACAGCCTCCTACAGTCCCTGCTACGTGCGTGGCATGATCGCTTATGCCCAAAGACGAGACATCCCCGTACGACACGCGTGATTCAAAATCGTCATGTCCGGCATCAACATGCCCGCTGTCCCATACACCAATGGTAACTCCACTGCCGGTTAGGTCATAAGGCGAGAACCAACAGATATCGGCCCCAATCGCAATGCGTGAGCTGTCGTTGAATTCCTTCGGAGGCGGCGGCACACTTTCAATCCCTTGAACTGTCTCCTCAGCCGCCCAAGCCCCTATCGCGGATTTCATGACCGATACAATAAGTGAGTTTGTGAGACGGAGTTCTTGGTGAATTTTCCCGCCGCGTTTTTCCACTAACTGTCTTGCCTCGGACAACGGTACGTCCTCGTGGAATCGTATAATCACCCGGGCAGTGCCGTCACCATTGTCCGACCAGGATGGTATGGCCTTTTGCGACAACTCCTTTGACATCTTATTCTTTACAGGAAGCTCGCCTGACCATCTGATGAGGGGAGAAGTCGAAAGCACAGTCTCGCCTTCGCCGGACACGGATGCGATCCATGCGTAGTTTGGAATATATGAGAGCAGGTTGATTCCGGACGACTTTAGACGCCTGATCTCTTCCTTTGTCGGGATATCGTTTAATTGAACGAGCATATATCGTCTTGTTTTGTTCTCCCGTGCCTGCCTCTCCTTCTCGGGTCCGGAATCCATCTTCGTTCTCATGCGTTTTTGTGCCGGGGTAAACCTCTCGGACTTGAGCATTATCCTGTAATCCTTTTCCTTCCAAGCCGCCGCCTTTGGTTGCGTTCTTATGATCTCTTCCGCCGGCGACAACTCAGATACCCGGCCTTCCGCCCCCCCTATCGACAGAAGACTCTCAAGTCCAGGCTGTGCAATCTGCCCCGAAAATTCCATACCGGCCGGCGCCACTCTGATATCAGGTCCTTTTTCGCAGTCCGGAAGACTGAAGTCTACTTTCCTGATGATGTTCGCTTCATCTATAGTTCGTAGCAGATGAATTGATACTTGATTTTTCTTGTTTTCCTATGCTACTCTATCAAGAAAATCCATTTAATTTCAGACGGAATTCTGGGTAGAGTATGGATTCAATTCGGGGCAAGCCTTTGACGCCGGAGGCCAAAAAAATTGTGGTTTCGGTCAAGCAGTATTTTGATCGAAACAAGTTTCAACCTTCAGAGCCAAGCACCAAAAGAACTGCTGAAGCCCTTGGCATTGGCCCGGCGACGGTCAAGAGGGTCATGGCAGACTATAGT
>JAZDGK010000038.1:0-2189 GCA_043806955.1 Pseudomonadota bacterium
GCCAAGGTGAAGAAGGATTGGGATTTAGGTAAGCTCAACATGATGGGAATTAACATACTGGATGTTTTGTGGGAGAGAAAATAAGGGGACGCGCGCAAAGGTATTACAAGCCTAAAACGAATAAAGGAGGTGAATAGAGGCAAGAAAGAAATTAGACTCGTGAACGGAGCCCCAGAACCGGGGCGGAGTGAACGAGGAGCCGAAGCGATAGCGGAGATAGCGGAGGCTAGGACTTGACAAGGACTGAGAGGAGTTGTAGCATTGATACTATCGATTTGTCCGGAAACGACTGAACCAATACAGTATGACCATACTACCGGCGAGAGTTTCGGAGAGGATAATGCCCGGAGTCGTAGATATCCCGCAGGGTGCCTGGTATAGCCCCGATCAGGATGGAGTAGATAGGGGAGGATGTTCAAACGTTCTAACAAGAGACCAACACTCACCGGGAGGGTCTTATCCGACAAACACTTCCCTGGTTCAGGTTGAAAAGGCGACTGACACGTAGTCTCACAGAGATTACCAGACAAGGAAAATGATATACTCATGGTCTTATGATTGTATGGATACAAGGCACGCTTCATCGCCTTTCCCCTGTGTCCCCTTTCCGGCCTGGATGATCCTGGCACAGAGGAAATTACCTGGCCGGACAGGGGAAGACAGGTAGAGAAGGGCTTCGCCCCTTCTCTTGTTCTTTTCCCCTTTCCAACTGTGAAGATAACAGGAATCAGGAGTGTGACCGGTTGAAAAGGGGTAGGGGATACAGTAATAATCGATCTATATCTGCAAAAGGAACCAGTACAACATGTTGCAAAACATGATACCATACCATTAGTAATCTGCTTATCAGGCATATGTCGAAAGTCGAATGATCGAATAGCTGAGGAGGTCCTGTTATGGATCAGTGGCAAGCAGTTATCTCTCATGAAGTTCCAAAATGGAAAGACAAGTTCGCCATAGTGGGTATTGGCGATACCGAATATTCTAGGAAGTCCGGAGTAAGCACAACGGTGCTCGGGCTCGAAGCTGCCAAGAAAGCTGCCGAGGATGCCGGGCTGAAACCCCGGGATATCGATGGCATGATCGAGGGAATGCGCGGCAAAGGGCCGAGCAACGAGGAATTCCAAGTAGCTTTCGGACACGAACACCTGAGATTTTTTTCGCGTGCTCTGGCTGGTGGAGCCGGCGGCATTTTTGCCATACAAACGGCAATGGCTGCCCTAAGCGCCGGTTTGTGCAATTACGTGATGATCACATACGCCATGAACGGCAGCTCCGAGAGCCGGCTGGGAGCAAAAATGAATGTAGACATGGGGACCATCCAGGGAGGCGAGCTGGTTTACCAGGTCCAGAACTGGTACCTCCCCTTCGGCCTGCAGGTGACCGGAACGGTCTATTCCTTCGTCTGCCGCCGCTTCATGCACGATTACGGTTTGACAAGGCGGCAGCTCGGAGCTTTGCCGGTTGCCTGGCGCAAACACGCCCATACCAATCCAAAGGCATTGATGCGCGGTCGCCCTCTGACGATCGAAGATTATATGAATTCGCCAATTCTTATTGACCCGTTCTGCCGCTGGGATTTTTCTCTCCAGAGTGACGGCGGAGCTGCCTTCATTTTAACCACGACTGAACGAGCCAAAGACCTGAAACAGACTCCGGCTAAAATAATGGGAGTGGGCGTGTCGCATCCGTCGTTCCCCAATAACGTTTTTGCGCGCCGGGAGTTGCCCTGGGGAGCCAAGTGGGCGGGACCCATAGCCTACAAGATGTCCGGCGTCTCACCGAAAGAGATCGAGTTTTGCGAGCTGTACGATGGTTTCACTTTTGTCGGCATGGTCCAGTTGCCTTCACTAGGTTTCTGCAAAGCCGAAGAGGCTGGCGAATGGTGTCAGAACGGTCGCATCGAGCTGGGCGGCGAGCTGCCTACTAACACCCATGGCGGTCTGTGTTCTGAAGCTCACGTCGGGGGTTGGAACAGTATCGTTGAAGCTGTCAGGCAGCTAAGAGGGGTAAGGGGGGACGGTCAGGTAAAGAAGAAAAACGGGTCGATCTGTGAGATCGGTATGGTGACCGGTGCCGGTGACCTGGGCGATGGCGCAGTAGCGATTTTAAGGAGATAAGAAAATGGCCGAATATACAAAACCGCTGCCGGTTCCCGTTCATGAAGACAAAGAGTACTGGGCGGGCGC
>JAZDGK010000039.1:0-6664 GCA_043806955.1 Pseudomonadota bacterium
CATCTGAACGTGTGCATTTTGGAATTTTGGCAAATTGCTAAGTTCGTGATATGGCGAATTAATCAAAAACTAGAGAGTGCTTCTCCCTAAACCATGCACAGTTCCGCTTAAGAAAAATAGGCTGTTTTTATGGATGTCTGATTATTTGTTTGCTGACGGCTGAGAGCCGATCGCTGATGGCTAAAAGCTTGAATTCGGAAACGGCAGTTTCCGAATGAAATCAACTGATAGGAAAGGAACTATGAACGGATCACATCTTCTCAAAGCTGCTGTTTCTGTTTTATTTCTTTGGGCGACGGTAGTCGTCAGCGGGTGTGCCATGCGGGAGGACGTCCTGATTCTCAACCAGAAAATAGATGCAATGACCACGCGCACTACCCAGATTCATAAGGAAATGGACAATCTGCAGGCACAGCTTGAGAAGGTGCGACAGGACATAAAGAGCATAGACACGGTAAAGACCGTCGAAGTGATGACTAAGAAACAGGCCGATATGGGACTGCAACTCGATGAGATCAGGGCTGAGATGATGAAGCTTCAGGGCAGTATGGAAGAACACGCCCATCAGATCGAGAATATAAAAGCCCAGGATGACATTCATGTCGCAAGCATTCAGGAACAGGCAAACCGATTGCAGGAATTGGCCGCACGAAGCGAAAAAGAGGATAAGAATGCCTCGCAGGTCCTCAAACTCTCCGAGCAACTGAATGACCTGCAATCGAAGCTTACCGGGATGGAGAACAGATTGGCGCTGCTGGAAGCTGCCGGACCGGAAAGATCCGCCCCAAAGACTGACGAGGCTGTCAAAGAGAAGCCGGACGCCCCGACCGAACAGAAGACTGCACCCGCTAATCGGACCGCAAAAGAGGATTATGATGAGGCCTATGAGCTATTTAAGAAAAATGAGCTCGTGGCGTGCAGGGATAAATTTGAAGCCTTTCTGAAGAAACACCCCAAATCCGAGCTGGCCGGTAATGCGCAGTACTGGCTGGCAGAAAGCTATTTCCAGCAAGACCGTTACGAAGAGGCGATTCTGGAATACGAAAAAGTCCTTAGCGATCATAAGGGGCCGAAAGTCCCCTCGGCCCTGTTGAAACAGGGGCTCGCATTTCATCAGCTCGGAGACAAAAAAACAGCCGGATATCTTCTGGAAAAACTGATAAAAGAGTATCCGAAAAGCGAACAGGCCCTTTCGGCGCGTACCACCCTCAAGAAATGGGGAGCGAAACAGCAGGAAAGATGATGCGGGAGGCATTCGATTTCGGATTTGGGATTGCGGATTGCGGAATGCGGAATGAGGAAAGTGCTGAGTGCTGAGCAAGAGAAAGCTCTTCCTGATTTCCTGAGTTCCAGATTCATGATTTTTTTGCTGATGAGGGTCCTTCCATTTCGGATTTCGGAATAGCGGGAGCCGTCCTTTCTCCCGGCTTGCCTGCGGGCTAACCTCAACAGGGCCTGTAGTGTTAAAGCGTGAGCAAAGGAAGATGTAAGGGATTCGGAAAATGCCAATTTACAGTGCATAGGTCAATGTCCAAGGGGACCCTCTCCTGATTGGAAATTGGTTATTGAGCATTGGACATTGGACATTGATCCTGCAAGAAAGACCTGCATACCTCAATGATTCAAAAAGATCTCTACGACATACTCGGAGTGAAGCCTGATGCCGGCGCAGAGGTAATCAAAACGGCTTACCGGAAGCTGGCCCGAAAGTATCATCCCGATGTAAACCCCGGCGATAAGACAGCCGAGGCCAGGTTCAAAGAGATTACAGAGGCATATGATATCCTCAGCCGGCCGGAGAAGAAGGCGGAATATGACCGTCTGAGGACGGCAGCATCGGAGTCGCATCACACGTATACCTATCCGGGCGGCGAAAGGGCTTATGATTTCGGTGGTTTCGCTCAGGAGCACGGGGGGGATTCCTTCAGCTCCATTTTTGAAGATCTCTTTGGCGAGAGAGCATTTCGAGCGAGGCAACCGGCTCGTGGGAGTGATCTTCATACCGTGCTGAACGTGGACTTTCGTGAGGCCGTATTCGGCACGGAAAGGCAGATGACGCTTTCTGAAGAGGATGTCTGTCCCAATTGCGCCGGCAACGGCACCGAGCCGAGCCAAGGCCAGGTTTGTTCCGAATGCCGGGGAACAGGTCAGAAAGTCGCCACGCGGGGTACCATCCGCGTAGCTCAAACTTGTGACCGTTGCGGCGGCACGGGGCGAACAGGAACAAGGGCATGTCCCGCCTGCAGGGGAGCCGGCACGGTCAGGACGGAGAAGCGATTGAATGTCAAAATTCCAGCCGGCGTCGACGACGGTTCGAGAATTCGGCTGGCGGGCGGAGGAGCGCCGGGACCCGCCGGAGGCCCACACGGGGATCTCTACATAGATATTCAAGTCAGGCCGGACCCCGTATTTAAACGTGAGGGCAATGACATCCATGCCCGGACAATAATCGACATCTACACGGCGGTTCTCGGCGGGAAAGCAACGGTAGACACGTTGCACGGTGCGGTGGAAATGAAGATAAAACCGGGTACCCAGAACGGCCAGAAATTTCGGCTGAAAGGAAAAGGAGTTCCAGTCCCGGGCGGGAAAAAGGGAGATCAGATCGTAGATGTCCAGGTGATCATACCGAAGGACCTGGACCGCCGGTCCAAAGAACTCTTCAAGGAATTGAAGGAGATCGGGGCGGGCTGATGGATTTGGGATTTGGGATTTCGGATTGCGGATTGGGAAGAGAGTGACACGGAGAGAGGGAGACGCGGTGACGCGGGGAACATCAATTCTGGCTTCCGGCTCCTGTCTCCTGACTTCTGACTCCTGCCTTCAAGAATGGTGAAACGATGGCTTACTGTGATATAAGCGCCGTTGCGAGGCGACTTGGTCTCCGGCCCCAGACGATCCTTGTTTATGTACGCGAGGGTCTTCTGAAGGTCAGATCTGAGCACGAAGGCCCTTGTTTTGAAGAGGAAGATATTCAGGAACTGGAAAGGATTGTGCGGCTGCGCCGCGACCTGGGTATTAACCTTGCCGGGATTGAAGTCATACTTCAAATGAGGCAGACCATCCTGGAAATGCAGGAGAGACTGAGATCCTTGACTGAAGAGATGGATCGAGAGGTCCAGAAGAGGGTATCGAGCTATGTCAGGGAAATGGAGAAGCTCCCTGCCCGGGTTTCCAAAAAAGAAGTATCGGTCAGAATCAGAGTAGAGGAAGAAGAGCGTGATTGAATAGGCCGGTTTTATTCCTTCTTTCAGCTTTTGTTACAGGCCTGGCCATAAGCCCCCACCTTAAGATCCGGCCCGGCTGCCTTGCGGCCCCCGCGGTCGGACTGATCCTCCTGCTGTTATTCCTGTCGTACCACCGGAAGTCAATCGAGAAGCCCGGGCTGAAGAGGATTAATTCCCTTCTTTTCTGGCTGCTTTTCGTGAACATCGGTCTTGTCTACGCCCTTCCTTTTTCGCTCGAAAAGAACCAACCTCGTGAACTGCTGCGCCTCGCCGACGGGAGTCCTGTGAGGCTTTCAGGCGTCCTGGAAAAGATGCCCGTTTACACCGGGACCAAAACGGAATTGCTGGTAAAGATCGAGCAGTATTTTGCCCCTGATGGATTCATACGGCCCCTTGATGGACATATCGTCTTGTTTATTAAGGGAAAACAGGGGGCCGCGCTTTTGCCCGGCAACCGGCTTTTGTGGATGTGCGGCCTCCGGCCTGTGAGCAATTACAGGAACCCGGGCGCGTTCGATTTTGAGCGGCAAATGGCGCTCAAAGAGGTTTACGCTACGGGATGGGTCTCCGACCCGGCCCTTGTCTGTGTAATCGGTCATATTGACCCGGGCTTCTCCGGCTTTGTGGAAAACGCACGGATCGAACTCGTGAACTTTTTTGATCGCCGGCTTGCACCGGTTCCGGCTTCTCTTTACAAGGCATTGATAGTCGGCGATGATTCGGGCATCCCCAAAGAGGTATATGAGGTATTTACCAGAACGGGCGTCAATCACGTTCTGTCCATTTCCGGGCTCCATATGGCCATTGTGGCCATGTTGATCTATGCGCTGGTTTTGTGGCTGACAAAGAGATTTCCTTATCTCCTCCTCAGGTTCAATGCCTTTAAAATCGCAGCCGTATGCTCTATCCCTTTGCTCTTTTTTTACGGGGCGATATCGGGATTGTCGTCGCCCTCGGTCAGGGCGCTGATCATGACCCTGGTCTTTCTCGTTGCCGTCATTTTGAACCGCCAGTGGGACATATACAATAACCTGGCCATTGCCATGTGGTTTATTCTGCTGCTCTCGCCCGGCGCCCTTTATTCACCTTCCTTTCAGTTATCGTTTGCCGCCGCCTTTTCCATAGTCCTTCTCTACCCCCACTGGTACGAGTGGGTGCGGCAAAAAACAGCTCGTCCCTTTGCCGATCTGCGGCCGCGGCCCTTTCCTCTGGTTGACAAGCTGTTGAGAATGGTGCTCGTCTCGGTGGCTGCAACCATTGGAACAGCGCCGATCGTGGCCTATCATTTCTTTCGGTTATCTCTGATCGGACCTCTCGCCAACGTGATTGTGGTCCCGCTTGTGGGTACAGCGGCCCTTTTTCTCGGGCTGATATCGGCAGCCCTCATGCCGTTTTCCGAGTCCCTTGCCGGTGCGGCGCTTCAGCCCGGGGGGTTAATCCTGGACCTTGGAGTGGCTGTAACCAGGTTCCTGAGCCGGTTCCCTCTGTCTTCCGTCTGGGTGCCGCGGCCGTATCTCTTTGAGATACTTCTTTTTTACGCGGGAATACTGATTATTACATTTTCAGGCGGGAAGAGAGTCCTCAAGTGGCTGGGTCCGGCCTGTTTGTGTGCTATTCTGTTCGTGGAAGTCTTTCTCGCTTACGAGCGGAACAGTTCCGGCACACTTGAGGTTACCTGTCTGGACGTCGGCCAGGGCAATTCTGCTCTGGTCGAGCTGCCTGGGGGGAAGACTATGATAATAGACGGCGGCGGCTCGCCAAAGAGTGAGTTTGACGTGGGCGAACGGGTGGTTGCCCCTTTCTTGAGGACAAGAAGGATTCATAGACTGGATTACGTCGTGCTTACTCATCCGCATCCCGATCATGTGGGAGGGCTGGTTTTTTTGTTGAATAATTTCGATGTGAAATCGGTATGGATGAACGGAGACACGTGCCGGGACGAAATCTTTGCCGGGTGGCAGGATGCTTTATCCGGGAAATCGATCAGGCAGCATACGTTCCGGGATGGAAGTTTTGCATTCGACATCGACGGTGTCCGGGTTGACATTTTCGGGCCGGGAGAAGGCTCTCAATTGTCCGGGAAGAGCCGCGATATGCTGAACCACAGGTCCCTGGTCATAAGAATTGAATACGGCGCGAGGAGTTTTCTCTTCCCGGGCGACATCGACAACGCAAGGGAAGACCAACTCCTGGAGGCAGCGCCTGGTTTACGTTCGGATATACTCCTGGCGCCGCATCATGGCAGCTCTACTTCGAGCAGTGAGAATTTTATCGATGCAGTTTCTCCAGAATTCGTAGTCTTTTCAGTTGGTGCACGCAACCGTTTCCATTTTCCAAGAACGGACGTTGTGGAACGATATGCCGAGAGGGGAGTTAAGATTCTTCGAACGGATACGGACGGGGCAATCACTGCAAAAACGAACGGCGAGGACCTGGTTGTGAAAACATTCCGGGCTGAATAGATCACGTTTCGAGGAAAACCAGACCTTCACGGATGGCGAGTTTGACCAGATCGGCCGTGCTCCGGACGTTCAGTTTCTTTATCACTTGCTGGCGGTGAGTCTCAACGGTCTTGACACTCACGTGGAGAGTGGATGCAATCTCCTTTGTGGATTTACCTTCGGCCACCAGTTGTGCAACTTCACGTTCCCGGTTGGAGAGCATGGAGAAAATCGAAACTTCTGTTTCCGGCACTTTCCGAAGGTACTCTTTGACCACTACGTCGGCTATCCTGGGGCTGAGATAAACTGTATTCTGCTCTACCACGGTGCGAATGGCATCTGTCAGTTCCTCAAAGGTGCAATCCTTGAGGAGGTAGCCGGAGGCCCCCGCTCTTATCAGTTGAATTACCAACCGTCTGTCGGCATGCACCGACAGGGCGATAACCTTCACCTGGGGGACTTCGGCAACAATCTGACGGGTCGCTTCGATTCCGTTCAGGTCCGGCATGGCGACATCCATGACTACAGCATCGGGCAGCAGTTCCTTTGTCAGCCGGACTGCGCTTCGCCCGTTTTCCGCTTCGCCGATCACTTCCAGGCCGGGTTGCTTTTCAACCAGGGCCCGAAGACCCTCGCGAACTATCTGGTGGTCATCAGCCAACAGCAGTTTTATGCTCAACGCTACCCCCCTGCCTCATCTTTTGCGAGGGGATCTCAAGGGCGCTACTATGTTAATCAGCGTCCCTTTTCCCATCTGCGAATCGATCTGCATATCTGCGCCCAGGTGTTTCAATCTCTCGCGCACGCTGAAAATCCCAAAACCCATGGCTTCGACCGAATCGGGGCCGGCCTTAGAAAGGTCAAAGCCGATGCCGTTATCTTCGATACAGAGACGGACATTATCAACGCCGCAACTGACGGACACCTTCATTTTTTGCGCGTGTGCGTGTTTGGCAATGTTTGTGGCCAGCTCTCGGACCGCTCTGTAGAGAAGAA
>JAZDGK010000040.1:0-7979 GCA_043806955.1 Pseudomonadota bacterium
GACATCTTGCTGGTCTTTTGGGCCGTATTCTGCGTTGCTTAAGGGGTCACATACTTCAGTATGCTCGCCCCTTAAGCAGCCTTGAATACAGCCCAAAATCCGGCGCAATCTTGTAACACTTATTTCGTAACGCATCCTTAGTGGTCTATACGAAACAGGAGAGGTTCTATGAACGACAAAGAAAAGGACTTTTACAGAGCTCTTTACGAAGTGGCCAAGGTAATCAACTCCAGCCTCGAGCCGGAGATACTGTTCAAAAAGATCGCCGAGTCGGTTACCTCGGCTATGAAGGTCAAGGGGGTTTCCATCAGGCTGCTGGACAGTCCGGGGAAACGCCTTTTGCTTGCGGCCTCTCACGGGCTCAGCAAAGGCTATCTGCGCAAAGGACCGGTCGAAGTCGGGAAGAGCGGGATCGATCAGGAGGCTCTGGCCGGGCGAGTGGTAGCTATCCAGGATGTTCGCACCGATCCAAGGTTTCAATATCATGAACAGGCAAAAGACGAGGGCATAATATCGGTTCTGGTTGTACCACTCAGGGTCGACGACCGTACAATAGGGGTATTGCGCGTCTATACCCCGGAATACCGGGATTTTGCCCCTGACGAAATGGATTTCGTCACGGCAATAGCCAATCTGAGCGCCATTGCTATTGAAAACGCTCACCTGCACCAGGCGCTGAAACGGGATTACGAGCTTCTGGCCGATTTTGAATATCGCCTCTTTAATGACTAAACGAATCCCAGAGCGCAGGAAGAAGCTGGTTTTATGAAACTTCGGGGATAGAAAGGCTGGAAAATGAAAAAAGCACGAATAGGAATCAATGGATTTGGACGCATCGGACGGCAGGTTCTGAAGGCAGTTCTGGAAAGGCATCCTGATACGCTGGAAATCGCAGCGATCAACGATCTTTTTGATCTGAACACCAACACGCACATGCTCAAATACGACACTAATTCCGGCCGTTTTTCCATGCCCGTAGAAGTTAGAGACGGCAGGATGGCTGTGAATGACTGGGAAATCCAGAGCTTCTCGGAACGGGATCCTTCCCGTATTCCGTGGCATACACTCGACGTAGATATTGTGATGGAGTGCACCGGGCTTTTCCGCACCGGCCCAAAGGCTGCCATGCATATGGAAGCCGGGGCAAAAAAGGTCATCATAAGCGCCCCGGCAAAGGAAGAAGATGCAACTATCGTTATGGGAGTGAACGAAAACGCATACGACCCCGGCAAACATGACATAATATCGAATGCATCCTGCACCACGAATTGCCTGGCGCCTCCGGTGAAGGTCATTCATGACCGGTTCGGCATCGTAAAAGGAATGATGACCACTGTGCACTCCTATACAAACGATCAACGCATCCTTGACCTGCAGCACAAGGACCTCCGAAGGGCCAGGGCGGCCGCATGCAACATCATACCAACCTCCACAGGGGCAGCCAAAGCCGTAGCGCTGGTTATTCCCGAACTGAAGGGGAGGCTTGACGGGTATTCGCTCAGAGTCCCTACGCCCACGGTTTCCGTGGTTGACTTTACAGCCTTGCTGGAAAAGGAGGCCACGACCGAGGAACTGAGGAACACGCTGAAGGAAGCGGCAGCCGGACCGTTACGGGGGATTATGGACTACGCGGAAGAGCACCTCGTTTCTTCAGACTTTAAGGGTGATCCGCACTCAAGCATCATTGACGCGGAATACACACACGTAATGAACGGCGATTTCGCCAAGGTAGTCTGCTGGTACGACAACGAGTGGGGATACTCCTGCCGTCTCGCGGATCTCGCGGATTACATCGTCAGGCGCGGGCTGTAGACGTATCCGTTAACCGTTGTCCGCAAGAGCCCGAAAAGCATTCCTTCGGTGAACAGTCAAGATACCGGATGCCGGCTCAAACACCCGGTATCGAGCGCCGCCCCCCCGTATCCGGGCATTGCCCCATGCTAGAAATGCTTTTTTATTCGGTCAACAGTCAACGGTCAACGGTTATTATGATTCATTTCAGGAAAATTCTTCTTGGCATTCCCATTCTCATCGCCATCATCGCCTTTGGTACGACTGGCTATATATTCCTCGAAGACTGGGGGGTCCAAGATGCGCTCTACATGACCATTATCACTTTAACCACGGTTGGCTTTGGCGAAGTCCATCCTCTCAGTCCTGCCGGACGAATTTTCACCATGGTTTTAATTCTGATGGGTGTAGGCTGTGTATTCTATATTTTCGGGGCGTTGACACGGGTGGTGATCGAGGGGGAAATCAAGGCGGTCCTGGGGAGGAGAAAGTTGGAAAAAAACATCGCGTCGTTAAAGGACCATTACATAATATGTGGTTTTGGGCGTATTGGAAGCATTATATGCCGGGAAATCGCCAGGAAGCCCCTGCCGCTTGTAGTAATCGAGAATGATCCGGAACTGATTGCAAACGTAGAGGAGAGCGGATATCTCTCTATCCGGGGCGATGCGACTAATGAAGATACGCTGTTGAAAGCCAACATACGTCGTGCCAAAGGCCTGGTGGCGTGCGTTTCTTCCGATGCCGATAACGTCTATATTGTCCTGACGGCCCGAGGTCTCAACCGGAACTTGTATATCTTGTCACGCGTCAGTAACGAAAAAGCGGAGCGAAACCTCTTGCAGGCCGGGGCTAATCGCACTATATCGCCATACCATATCGGGGCCCGAAAAATGGCCCAGGCGATCCTGCGCCCGGCCGTGACGGATTTTATTGAACTGGCGGTTCATGCGGGCGGAATGGAGCTTCAGATAGAGGAAATCCCCGTAAAAATTCCCTCCCGGATTACTGAAGTCTCTCTAAAGGAATCAGGAATAAGAAAAGAGCTTGGATTGATAATCGTGGCCATAAAAAAGTCCACAGGCGAGATGCTCTTTAATCCCCTGCCGGATGCCCGGATAGAACTGGGGGATACGCTCATAGCCATGGGTGATCCAAAGCATCTGCGAACACTGGAAAACATGATCGGGCTTCCCGAGACCTAGGAGTTTGCGTCCAAATTAACATTGCAATACTTTTTGGTTACTGGGTTCACGGTTCACGGTTCCAGGTTTAAAACCATGAAATTCGAACGTTGGTAACACTTTAGCGTTTCGAAAACGTCACGAAGCCTACCGGCCATGTTCTGTTGGGTTTCGTGACCTCAACCCAACCTACATGCTGTTGCTGGAGCTGGTTCCAGGTTCACGGTTAAACTTGGAACTGTGAACCGTGAACTTAGAACCATCAAGTTCGTAGATCGTAGGTTGGGTTGAGTGGAGCGAAACCCAACAATCAGAGACGATATATTTCAAACAACTAAATTGTTACGAACTTTGAACCGTGAACCGTGAACTCTTTGGTTCCGGCTTTGCCGGGTTAGGGGATCGCAACTATCCTCCCTTCAGTAATAATCATTTCCACACAGTAGTCATGGTCGGACCGGGGCGCCTCGGGGACAATCTGAACCTCAAAGGCCAAAGCTATTTTCAGGCAGTCCGATCTGAGCTGAGGCAAGAGGCGATCGTAAAAGCCCATTCCATACCCGATGCGGCCTCCGTTCAAATCAAAGACGCTGCCCGGCACCAGAGTAATGTCGATCTCCCCCGCTTCGAGAGGACGAATATGATCCTTTGTCGGTTCCATGATACCGAAGCGTGCGGGGGCGAGGTCTTTTTCAGGGTCATCTATCACGGAGGGTATGATCACGTTTCGGGCATAATCGGTAAACGGTACGGCCAAAACCTTTCCTTCTCTTCTCGCCATCTCCATAATGGACCATGTCTCAACCTCGCTTCTGAAAGAGACATATGTAAATACGGACCGGGCGTTTTTCCACCGCTCAAGGGCTGCAAGGCGCGCAGCAATCATCTCTGAATGGATCCTGCGCTCCGAAGCGGACAGGCCGTCACGAAGCCGCAGTATTCTATGTCTCAGATCGCTCTTGGTCCCCATCATCTGCTGCCTCATTCCACACATAAAGCTTCGGTTTCATTCACCGTGGGCGCTGTTTCAACGCTTAAACGAAGCATCTCGCGATGTCAATCCTTTTCTCAGCAGCGTTCGGAAGTTAAAGTCACACGGCAAGAATGACGTAGAAATGGGAAGCGGGAAAGGAGTTATGCTTCATGGAAGAAGTCCGTTGGGAAGAAAGCGGGGGGGAACAAATGTTTGTTCCCGTGCCGCTTTGTGCCTTGATCGAAGAAAGCTCTCCTGATTTCAGGATCTATTTGAAACAGGGCGAGCGGGCAGACGGCTTTGTATTGTACCGCGATGCCGGCGGATATATATCCAGAGATCATCTCTCCAGTCTCCGAACCAACGGGGTGAAAACGGTATTCGCCCTTAAACAGGATAGAGAAAAGCAGCTTCGTTACCTTGCGCCCAAACTCGAGTATCTGGTTAAGAACAGAGACGTTTCCGAAGAGATAAAAGCCGATCTGATCTATGGTCTGGGCCTGATAACGGTCCGAAACGTCTTTGAAAACCCCGTGAAAGCCAATATGGAAAGCTGCAGAGTCTTTGCAGAGGAACTTGTGCGGTTCATCATGCGAGAAAAAAATGCTTTTAAGATTTTTTTCAAGCTGATGTCTTACGACTATCAGATATGGACACACAGCGTAAATGTGTCCATCTTCATTACGGCCCTGGCCAACAACATGAAACTATGCGACAGGGAGGTCCTGTCGTACGTTTGCGCAGGAGCATTGCTCCACGACGTTGGGAAGATCCGTATACCCAAAGAAATCCTGGACAGGCAAGGGTCGATTACTGCGGAAGAATTTGAAATTGTTAAAAAGCATCCCGGACTCGGCCTGGATATCGTCCAGGAAATCACGGACTGGCCCGAGATGAGTTTGAATATTGTTCGCAGCCATCACGAAAAATGCGACGGTTCGGGGTATGCTCGCGGTCTTACCATGCGTGATATCGACATCTACGCCCGTATTGCCTGTATCGTAGACATTTTTGATGCTCTCACCACGAAACGATGCTACGGCGATGCATCTCATGCCTTTTCCGCCTTTGGAGTGATTCAGTCTCAGATGCGGCGACAGATAGATACCGAACTGCTCAAGCAATTCATCCTCCTCGTTGGGAAAGCCTCGATGTGATTGCGTGCCGCCCTGAATTCGATACTGCTCATCACTCATGACCCATCACTCTCGTTTATCACCTCGCATAGCACTTTCATCAGTTGTTCGATATCATACGGCTTATTGATAACGCCGCAAAACCCATGTTTTCTATACTCGGTTACAATCGGGTCATTGGTATAACCCGTCGAGACGATCCCCTTTACCTTCGGATCTATCTCAAGTAACCGGCGAATGGTCTCTTTTCCTCCCGGATGTCCGGGTACGGTCAGATCGAGAATTACGGCGTCGAACGGTTCAGGCCCCTTCCTTGCTTCCACGTACAGTTCCAGAACCTCATCACCGTTTTTTGCCAGCCCCGCCTTGTATCCAAAATGTTCGAGTATCTCCCGACCGACCCTGCGCACTATGTCCTGGTCGTCCATCAAGAGTATTCTTCCCTTTCCGGTCAACTCCGTATCCTTCTTTTTCGGGCCGGCATTCCCCTTTTCGGACCTGGGCATCTGCTTCTCGGCTGCCGGCAGGTATATCCGGAAGATGGCGCCCGTCCCCAATTTGGATTCCACCTCCACGCAGCCCCCGTGTTTCGTTACAACAGCATGGGCTACGGAGAGCCCCAGCCCTCTCCCGGTCTGCTTGGTCGTAAAGTAGGGATCGAATATCCTGGGTATATGTTCCTCCGGTATGCCGATTCCGTGATCCCTGACCGATATTCGAACGTACCTCCCCTCCAGGGGACTCCCCGCGTGCTCTTCATCAACGATAGCGTTCTGAACTTCTATATCCATATCCCCGCCCTGCGGCATGGCCTGCTGGGCATTAAGTGTCAGGTTGTAAATGACCTGACCAAGCTGCCCCTCGTCAACGTTCACCGGCCAGAGATCTTCCGATATTGAGAAATTACAGCGTACATTGGAACCGCCCAGGGCAAATGTCGCCATGTCTCTTATCAACTCCTCTATTCTAACGACCCTTTTGACCGGTGCGCCGCCCTGAGAGAAAGTCAGCAACTGATTGGTCAGGTGTTTTGCCCGAAGCGCCGCTTTTTCCACCTGGTTGAGCATATCAAGAGTATGGGGTTCAAGCTTCTGGCTGATTTTGGCCAGTGCTATATTCCCGAGAACTCCCAGGAGAAGATTGTTGAAATCATGAGCAATGCCGCCCGCAAGAACGCCGATCGATTCCAGTTTGTGGCCGCGGAACACTTCTTCCTGAATCCTTTTACTCTCGGTAATATCCCGGACTATTCCCGTTACGGCCGGTTTGCCCTCGAATTGAATCAGCTTTGCGGACAGTTCTATCTCCTTTATCGTGCCGCTCTTACTGATTCCTCTCGCCTCATAGTAGTCGGGAACCGCTCCTCCAGCGACTGACTGGAAATACAGACTCATAAGATCGGCAAGCGATTCAGGAGCTATCAGATCGGAAATCTGCTTCCCGGCCAGCTCATTCACCGTGTAGCCTGAAATGTCCGCCAGGGCCTGGTTCGCAAATACTACTACCTGATCGCGAACGATAAAAACGCCGTCCCTGGCCTGTTCCACCAGGGATTCGTACTTCGCCTGTGATTCGCGCAGCGACTCTTCCGTCCGCTTGTGCTCCACTATCTCATGCTGCAATTCTTCGTTGGTCCCGGCCAGTTCGGCAGTTCTTTCTTTTACCCGAAGTTCCAGTTCCCGATAAGCCTTCCGGAGTTCTTCCCTCGCCCGTTTACGCTCTCTCCGCACTTCCGCGTCACGGAGTTCACGCTCGATTGCCGGGACAAGGCGTACGAGCTTATCCTTCATAATACAATCGTGTGCCCCGGCCTTCATGATTTCCACGGCCGTCTCTTCGCCGATCTTTCCCGAGACGAGTATGAACGGGACATCCATGCCGCTTTCCTGCAATATTTTCAACGCTGACAAGCCGTCAAATCCCGGCAGCACATGATCTGACAAGACCAGATCCCAGCATTTATCTCTAAGAGCCTCTTTCAGGGACTCAGCCGTGTCGACCCATTCAAATGCCGTGTCGTATCCACTTTGCCGGAGCTGCCGGACCAGGAGGGCCACGTCATCTCCGGAATCTTCGACGATCAAGACCCGAATCTTTTTCAATGATTTTTCGTTTGAATGTCCGTCATTATGGTCATACATAGGTGTTTCGACTCCTGTGATGCCGGGGTGTGTTACGGCATGATGTTAACACTCATACGACGCAGGCAAAAGCGCATGCCGTACTCATCAGTCATCACTCCGGTGAAAACCGGAGTCCAGCCCCCCCCCCCCCCGTAACCAATTGAATAGACTGGATTCCGGCTTCCGCCGGAATGACAAGAAGCAGTACTTTTTGACTTTTTACGAACTCATCAATATTGCGCTGGATTTTGGTTCGGATTCAAGGCGCATCAAGGGGCGCATATCGGGATATGTAACCCTTGATGCAACACAGAAGCCGGATCAAAAGACAAGCAAGATGGGATAATTATTTATGTCCACGTCCCTCAGTACTACGACCGGGATAAACTTCGTCCTTCCATCAGCCCGAATCCGTCTCAGGACATCCAGTCCGCCCACCTTCGGCAGATTCAAATCGAGAAGCACCAGTGAAGGCTGGATATCAGTGTCGCGACCAGCATAACCACCCTGGCCGAAAAGATAATCCAGCGCCTCCGCTCCGTCCTGCACTACTGTGAAATCGTTATTCATTCTGTTCTTTCTGAGAGCCCGGAGCATCAATTTGATATCATCCGGGTTATCTTCAACCAGCAGAGCCTCTTGCAAAATGTCCCCTTTTGCCCAATCTCTGCGTCAGGCTCAGATTTTAATCCTCACCAGGCTGGGAAGCTAGGAAGCCGGGAGGCCGGAAAGCCGGAAAGCTGAATCGTTGGGGTTGGCTCGCAGCCTTCCG
>JAZDGK010000041.1:0-9210 GCA_043806955.1 Pseudomonadota bacterium
GACATCTTGCTGGTCTTTTGGGCCGTATTCTGCGTTGCTTAAGGGGTCACATACTTCAGTATGCTCGCCCCTTAAGCAGCCTTGAATACAGCCCAAAATCCGGCGCAATCTTGTAACACTTATTTCGTAACGCATCCTTAGGGATGATCTACTGCGGAAGTGGGGGGAATGGACCAAATCCGAGGAATTCGATGCTGGATACTGGATAGAGTATCAAGTATTCAAATATCGAGCATCGAGTATCCAGTATCGAGCATCAGATTACTATTGGTCTCGTTCCTCCACTTCCTCGTGACGATCCCAAGGGTCTGTCACGTAATAAGTTGTGCAATTCTGAGTGCTGAGGCACCCGTCCGGCAAGGCGCGAGGATGGCGTATACCCGTGAGTATGCAACCGACGAGCAACGCAGCGGGACGGGATGGATCGGCGCTCAGAATGCTCAAGTTATTTCGTGACAGGCCCCAAGTCCGAGAGACTCCATAGGGGCATTTGATCCGGCATTTGAAATCCCGGCAAGTTCTCCCGCCCGCGGCGGATCCAGATTAGGCAGGTATATTAATGATTGGAATATCAAAGCTTTATTGTGGCACTGTAGAACCATCTGATGCGTTACGCTATGGCAGAGACTCAGGAAAACTCCCCTCACACCTTCTCCAGTTTTCAGCAGACAAAAAACCCGTAGTCGTCTGGAATGCCACCCGACGGTGTAACTTGAAGTGCGTTCACTGCTATGCCCAGGCTGACAGTATCGGCGCTTCCGACGAATTGACTACGGAAGAAGGCGAACGATTGATTGATGATTTAAGTCAGTTCGGCAGCCCGGTACTTCTTTTCTCAGGAGGCGAGCCTCTTACGCGTCCCGATCTCCCGAGACTTGCCGCTTATGCGGTCAGCAAAGGGATGCGGGCGGTCCTTTCTACCAACGGAACGCTCATTACCAAAGAGATGGCCAGGAAATTGAAAGAGATCGGCCTCTCCTACGTCGGGATCAGTCTGGACGGCATGGAACCGGTGAATGACCGTTTCCGCGGGGTTAAAGGGGCTTTTGCCGCTGCCATGACAGGAATCAGGAACTGCCGGGAAGAAGGTATGAAAGTGGGCTTGCGGTTCACCGTGAACAAATTGAATGCCGCCGAAATCCCCTCCATCTTTGATCTGCTCGAAGAGGAAGAAATACCCCGGGTATGCTTTTACCATCTGGTCTATGCCGGGCGCGGGAGCAAACTCGTGGAAGAGGATCTCTCCCACGCGGAAACACGCAGAGTGGTTGATCTAATTATCGACCGCACTGCAGATCTCCATGGCCGTGGAAAACCCAAAGAAGTATTGACCGTGGACAATCACGCAGACGGACCGTATGTTTATCTCCGGCTGGTCAAAGAAAACTCTCCCAGGGCGCCTGAAGTACTTGAGCTCTTGAAAATGAACGAGGGGAACAACTCGGGCCGGGGGATCGGCTGTGTCAGTTGGGACGGCAGTGTGCATCCCGACCAATTCTGGAGGCATTACAGTTTTGGTAATGTGCGGAATCGCCGATTCAGCGATATATGGACCGATCTTTCAAATCCCCTTATGGCCGCCCTCAAAAACAAAAAAAACCATGTCAAAGACCGGTGTGCACGCTGCAAATGGCTCGACATCTGCGCCGGCAATTTCCGGGTCAGGGCTGAGGCCGTCACCGGCGATGTATGGGCGCCTGATCCGGCCTGCTATCTCTCCGATGAAGAGATCGGGATCTTGGAGGACAAATAGGCATGCTGTATCCGGAGTATCGAGCCCGCCGTACACGGGCAAACGAGACATTGCGCGCCCTGGTCAGAGAGACGCATCTTGAAGCATCTCAGTTGATCTACCCCCTTTTTGTAGTCCCCGGGAAGAGAGTGAAAAACGAGATTCCGTCTATGCCCGGATGTTTTCAAGTATCACTTGATCAGTTGAAGGCCGAAATCAGGGAAGTGAAGGAAGCCGGTCTCAACTCCGTTCTCCTTTTTGGCATACCGGAAAAAAAGGATGAGATAGCATCTCAGGCCTATGCAAAAGATGGAATCGTCCAGCGGGCCGTTTCCGAAATAAAGTCTTCTAATAAAGACATTGTAGTAGTTACCGACGTCTGTCTGTGCGAATACACAAGCCATGGGCATTGCGGCTTTGTAGCGGAAGGCCGTATCGATAACGATGCTACTCTTGACATTCTGGCAAAGACAGCCCTTTCCCATGCAAAGGCCGGCGCAGACATGGTGGCGCCTTCAGATATGATGGACGGCCGCGTTGCCGAAATACGGGAATCCCTGGATGAAAACGGCTTTGAGAACACGCCGATCATGTCTTACTCCGTCAAGTATGCTTCCGCCTTCTATGGGCCGTTCCGCGAGGCAGCCGAATGCGCCCCTAAATTCGGCGACCGGCGATCGTACCAGATGGATCCTGCAAACATCCGGGAGGCGCTGCGCGAGGCCACCCTGGACGTTGAAGAAGGCGCCGATATACTCATGGTCAAGCCGGCTTTGCCGTACCTCGATATAATCTCCCGCCTGCGCGATGAATTCGATCTTCCCATCGCCGCATATCACGTAAGCGGGGAGTACTCGATGATAAAGGCCGCAGCCAAAATGGGCTGGCTCGATGAAGAGCGGGTGATGATGGAATGCCTGCTCGGCATAAGGCGAGCCGGAGCCGATATTATTATCACTTATTACGCCAAGGAAGCGGCCAGACTACTGAGAAAATGAAACCGGAACATCCCCATGCCCATTCTCATTCTTCCGGCCACGCGCCCGGTCAAGACGTACCGAAGTTGCGCCTTGTGGCCTGGGAACTGACCAGAAACTGTAATCTCTCCTGTATCCATTGCCGGGCGTCTGCAACCCGCGGTCCATATGATGATGAGCTGTCGACAGAAGAGTGCAAGCGGATACTGGACGATATTTCCGCCCACGCAGAGCCCGTAATAATCATGACCGGAGGTGAACCACTCCTCCGGCCGGACATATTGGAGCTCGCACGGTACGGCACGGAAAAGGGTTTGCGAATGGTCATGGCTACCAATGGCACCCTGATTACGCTGAAAATGGCGAAGGACATGATAGATGCCGGAATAAAGCGACTGAGCATCAGCATCGACGGGGCTACGGCGGAAAGTCATGACAGATTTCGCCAGGTAAATGGGGCTTTTCACGGTTCCATGCAGGGAATTGAGGAGGCCAAAAAGGCGGGACTGGAGTTTCAGGTCAACACCACGATTACGGAAATCAACCTGAAGGAATTGCCTGCGATACAGGAATTGGCGGTTTCGCTCGGGGCGGTTGCCCACCACATATTTCTACTTGTTCCGACGGGGCGTGGAAAGGATCTGGCGGAGCAGGCACTCTCGGGTGAAGCATACGAGAAAACGCTCCATTGGTTTTATGAGCAGAGGGACAAGGTTCCTCTTCATTTGAAGGCTACCTGTGCGCCGCACTATTACAGGATATTGAGGCAACGGGCGAAAGCTGAGGGCAAAGAGGTCACATATGAGACGCATGGGCTGGATGCCATGACCAGAGGCTGTCTTGGGGGCATCGGGTTTTGTTTCATCTCTCACCAGGGTACGGTTCAGCCGTGCGGTTATCTCGAAATTGACTCGGGGTCGGTGCGCCGGATGCCGCTTTCCCAGATATGGAAGGAATCGCCTGTATTTCGCAACTTGCGAAACCCGAAGATCTATAAGGGCAAATGCGGTCTGTGCGAATATCATCGTTTCTGCGGCGGGTGCAGGGCGCGGGCTTTTGAGATGTCGGGCGACTACCTGGCCGAAGAGCCGCTTTGCACCTATCAGCCGGCAAGATTGCAGCAGAGAACATAAGATTCACCATCAAAAAGGATTCACCGCAGAGTACGCTGAGCACGCAGAGAAGAATTTCTTTCTTGTAAGGATACGAAGGCAGGACTCTGCTTGCCGCCGCAGGTTCATCAGAATAACTGCGCCAAAACACACGCAAGCTCTCTGTGATCTCTGTGCGCTCCAGCGACCAGGAGGGAGTGGGCGGTGAAGACTCTGGAGCCTATGGACGATATAGACCGCTTGATTCTTAATGAGATACAGACCGACTTCCCTCTCGAATCAAGGCCGTTTGCCGTGGTTGCGGAAAGGGTGGGTCTTTCCGAGAAAGATGTGTTGGAACGGATTGGACAGTTACGGTCGAGCGGCATAATACGGCGGCTTGGCGCGAACTTTGATTCCCGCCGCCTCGGGTATATGACGACACTTTGCGGGGCCAGGGTACGGCCGGACAGGCTGAACGACTTCACACGGATCGTTAACTCCTGCGAGGAAGTGACCCATAATTATCTCAGAAGGCATCCGTTTAACGTCTGGTTCACCTTTATTGCCGAATCTGAAGAGGCCATAGAAGAGGGACTACGCAAAATCACGAATAAGACAGGGGTAGAGGTCCACCAATTCCCGGCGGTGCGGCTATTCAAGATCAAGGCTGAGTTTCGAGTCTGAGGACCTGCTTTTGACGGATCTGAAAAGAATAGCCAATTTTCTTTTTGAGGCCGGGATGCTGAAAAAAACGCCGCGGACGGGCTATCGATTCCTGGGGTCCGGCAGTGAGTCCGTAGCCGATCACTCCTATCGCGTAATACTCATTGGCTATGTTTTGGCCGAACTCATTCCCGGCGTTGACAGGGGCAGGGTAGTAGAGTTATGTCTTGTGCATGACCTTACCGAGGCACGAACAGGTGATTTGAACTATGTATACAAGGAATACACTACAGTGGATGTGGACAGTGCCCTCGAGTCCATGACAGAGGGACTCGCCTTTGGTGATTCGGTAAAGAGCCTGGTAACCGAGTTCAATGACGGCCGGACTGAAGAGGCAAGACTGGCAAGGGATGCAGACTGTCTTGATCTCCTTCTGGAACTCAAAGAACAACATGATCTTGGCAACAAGTACGCAGAGAGCTGGCTTCGACATATCACGAAACGGATTTCTACCCCGATCGGCAAGAAGCTCGCGGAAGAAATAATCGAGACAGATTTTTGCTCATGGTGGTTTGACAAAAAGAGATAAGGGACTTAGGGATCGTCAAGTAATAACTGTTACATCTTGCTAGTCCTTTGGGCCGTATTCTGCGTTGCCTAGCCGGTCGCATATCTTGATATGCTCGCGTCTAGGCGCCTTGAATATGCCCCAAAATCCTGCGCAATCTTGTAACACTTATTACTTGACGATCCATTAGGAGTTTTCATCACGCCATCTTAGGATCAATGTTCAATGCTCAATAACGAATTTCCAATCAGGAGAGGGTACCTTTTTGGACAAAAGACAACCGCTGAACCACGCGAACTCATAAAATCCCCGGCCAACGTGGATTTTCTTGAGTTTGAAGGCGGCTCCGAATGCTGCGGAAATGGCGGCCTGTTTAATATTGACCATTATGGGCTATCTCATGATATACTCAATAAAAGGATGGCCGGTCTGCGGGATTCATGTGTGGACATTTTAGTCACTAAGTCGTAAGATTAACGATATTTGCGGCAGAATATTCTTCACTGCCTCCGGCAAGCCTTTACGGTAAAGCGTTTGCAAAGATTTCTTTCTGAGAGTTCACGGTTCAAGGTTCAGGGTTGAACCGTGAACTCTTTGGTTCCGGCTTCGCCGGGTTAGGGCGTGCTCAGAAATAACTTGGCTCTTTATGCATCGCAGCTTTAGGCCGGCTTCGTTCGATCCTCAACTGCAAAATCCGCGAAATAGAACGACTATTCCTGTGGTTTTGCAGCCTCGGATCGAACAAATCCGACCTGAATCTGAGCGCCTAAAATGCCGACTTATTTCTGAGCAAGCCATTAGGGTCTGTCACGGAATAACTTGAGCATTCTGAGCGCCGATCCATCCCGTCCGGCTGCGTTGCTCGTCGGTTGCATACTCACGGTATGCGCCCTCCTCGCGCCTTGCCGGACGGGCGCCTCAGCACTCAGAATTGCGCAACTTATTCCGTGACAGACCCTTGGTTACTGCATGCAAGGGTTGTCTTGTGCGGTGGAAAGCAGGAGTATTCAAGAATCGGCTTGAAACAAAGGTCGTGCATTTCTCTGAATTCATTGGAGATTTCGTAAGGCCTAATTTCCCCGATCATTAAGATATTGATTTTCCACCTGGTTATAATTTTTTATTGACATTTAAAAAAGACTTTTTTAGAATCTCGCAACTCGTCTCCAAGGAGATGCCGTCAACATCTTTTGTTTGGAGAAAACAAGAAATCAAGAAAGAGAGGTGATATGTATGCGCAGGTTCCTGCCCTTTTTCCTCGTACTGGTTATGGCGTTATCTCTGGCCATAGCCATCGGTTGCCAGAAAAAGGAAGAGACACCGGCTCCAGCGCCTGAAGCAACAGCTCCAGCTCCTGAAGCAACACCACCGGCTCCTGAAGCGGTTCCTCAAGGCACAACGCCGGCACCCGAGGCACCGCCTGCGGGCCATTAATAAACGTCTTAATGATAGTTGGAGGGAGATAGGCGTGTCTCCCTTTTATTGTTCGGGTTTTAGAGAAAGCTGTATAGAAGAAGATTGTCTCTCTAGAAAACTAAATTTCGAAACGAAAAGAGGTGATTAAGAATATGCGCAGGTTTCTGTCTTTCCTTCTCGTATTAGTTATGGCATTATCTTTGGCACTGGCTATCGGATGCCAGAAAAAAGAAGAGCCAGCACCGGAGGCACCGGCACCAGCCACTGAGCCAGCTCCAGCTCCTGAAGCAACAGCTCCAGCTCCTGAAGCAGCTCCTCAAGCTACGGCACCGGCACCAGCGGGTCACTAAGCCAAATGGCACAAAAAAAGTAGAAGGGAGATTTCTCCCTTCTACTTTTTTTTCAGCGTCTCTTAATCTTGTTCGAGCTATTTCACTTTATATCCGACCCTTCGAAGCAAATCCTTGCGATTCTCCATATCAGCCTCTGTTTCTATGCCTTTGGGTGAGCTGCCGTCTATCACTCCCAGAATTCCGGTCCCTTGCTCAGTCCGGGCAAGTACGGCCTCCACCGGGTTGGCTGTGGCGCAAAAGACCGTACATACCTCCTGACATGCCTTGACGGCATTGAGTACGTTGATAGGGAACGCGTTGCGGATGAGGATAACAAACGTATGTCCTGCGGCAATTCTCTTCAAATTAGACGCAGCAGCCTCCTTTAATTCTTCATTGTTCGCGGCCACCCTTATGAGGCAATCACCCGAAGCCTCACTGAAAGCTAGACCGAACTGTATTCCGGGTACTGAAGCCACTAGAATCTCATACAGGTCCTCGACGGTCTTAATAAAATGTGCTTGTCCAAGTATCAAATTGCTGTTTGCCGGAATCTCTAGTTTTTCTGTTAAGAGCTCCATCATACGCCCCCTTCCTGAATTCCGGGCTAGGGATTGATGCGTGCGCCCATTTTCCCCTTAGGTCCCGGCTTTTCTCTCGAACCTGAAATCGAAGGATCAACCGTCACGCCGTATTTCTTTGTCAGGTCCGAAATCAGTCGATCTATATCCTCTTGCTGTTTCGTTTCTGTGAGGCTGTTTTTTATACCTGCGGACACTTCCTCAATGAGTTTCGTTTTTGGCTCTCGCTTTTCTTCCACTCGAATTATATGATACCCAAATTTGCTCTTCACGGGCTCACATATTACCCCGATGTTTAACGAGAAGGCGGCATTTTCAAATTCCGGCACCATCTGGCCGCGCGGGAAAAAGCCAAGATCGCCGCCTTTTTCCTTACTGCCCGGATCATCAGAAACGGATTTTGCTACTGCCGCAAAGTCCTCTCCGCCATCAAGCCGCTTTTTCGTATCCAGCGCCTTCTTTTCCGCTTCCTGCCATTGCTCCGGTGTGGCATCATGCGCTACCTTGATCAGGATATGCCTTGCCTTGACCATTTCAGGGTTTTCAAACTCAGACTTGTGACCATCGTAGTACTCGCTTATCTCCTTATCCGTGATCTCTATCTTCTCAATCACATTTCGCATCACAAATTCCTGAGCAAGAAGAGTATTCATGACTTCATCAATCTTCTCCAGTACCGACTTGTCCTTATCCATTCCGCGCGCCCGCGCTTCCTGAGCAAGGAGTGATACCTGGACCCAGCGGTCTATAAGATTCTTCTTAAATTCCGGTTTTTGGGCTATCATTTGTTTGTATTGCGGGGGTAGCGCCTCTATCCGCTTGTCGAGCATGTCACCGGTCAGTGTGTATGTTCCGACCTTTGCGATTATTTTGTTTTTTTCCTGTGTATCTTTCTTTGGGGGCGCTTTCTCATCAGGCTTCTGGACATTACCTTGGCCCTTCACCGATTTCAAATTTTGCGCTTTTGTCTTGCCCTGTTTGGGCTTTTCGGCAGGAGATTTTTCCGTAAGTCCGATGCCGACTCCCGGCCCCGATGCCACTGGTGACGTCACCTGTTGCTGTTCGGGCTCTTTGGCAGGGGGGGGCCCTTTAGGTTCCTCCGCCCCTGACGGGCCTGAGAGGGTGAGAAGAAAGATAACCGAAACCGACAAGATAATGGCCTGAGATGTTTTCATATTGCTTCCTTTCCGTATTTATTTGAGCCTCTTGCAAAACGCCCCCTTTTGCCCAATGTCTGCGTCAGGCTCAGATTTTAATCCTCAAAAGGCCAGAAAGCTAGGAAGCCAGGAGGCTGGGAAGCCGAAGCTGGAAAGCTGACCCGCTGAGATTGCCTCTCAGCCTTCTCGCTTCCCAGCGTCCCAGCCTTCAAGCCTTCCAGCCTTTGAGGGTTAAAATCTTCGCCTTCCTTGACCTTGGCCAAAATTGAGCATTTTGCAAGAGGCTCGCTACTGAACAATTATTTTAGGGGGGCGCAACTGAAATGTAAAGGAGAAAGAGTCGAAGGGAGCGGGCGGACCAAGGGCAATGCTGTTGAATTAAGGAATCTGACTTCTGACGTCCTCTCCACCATCCTGGGGGAGAGGATCGAGGTGAGGGGGAAAAGGGCCGCATTAGGACCCCTCACCCTGCCCTCTCCCCCGCGGACGGGGGCGAGGCTCCTAGAGTCTCGTTCTTAGTTGCATTCCGGGCATCCCGAATCCGCCGTCAAATCTTATGAGGTTTAAGTAAGTGTGTGATCTGTGGCGGCGGATTGACGATAGACGATGGACGATGGACCACGAAAACACATCGTCTATGGTCCGCGGTCCATGGTCAATCCACCGCCCGTATGCCCGATTTGACTGCAT
>JAZDGK010000042.1:0-11936 GCA_043806955.1 Pseudomonadota bacterium
GACATCTTGCTAGTCTTTTGGGCCGTATTCTGCGTTGCTTAAGGGGTCACATACTTCAGTATGCTCGCCCCTTAAGCAGCCTTGAATACAGCCCAAAATCCGGCGCAATCTTGTAACACTTATTTCGTAACGCATCCTTACCGGAATGTACAAGTTATTTCGTGACAGATCCTCACATGTACACCGAGAACAATACGAATTACGAGAGGTACGCAACATGACCACCGAACAAAAGACCCGATTCACCGATCATCTGGATGCCCTTATCCACAAATCCAAGTCCAAGGAAGGTGTGCTGTGGGAAGGAACCGCCAAGGATTATCTGGCACTGCTCCACGAAACAGTCAAAATTGCCCAGTCTGCGCCGGCCCGAATCTATGACATGGTCATGCACAACGGTACGGCCGAGGTCCCCGAGCACGAAAAACTACCCCACTACGAAGACATGGTTCGGTACAATTTCTTCACAAACGAGATATTCGGAATCGAGGAACCGCTGCATGATCTGGTGCGTTTCTTTCGGGCGGGGGCCAACCATACCGAGACCGGAAAAAGGATTCTTATTCTGGTAGGTCCGGTTTCCTCCGGAAAGTCCACAATCGCCACTGTACTGCGTCGCGGACTGGAACAGATGGAGATGCCGCTCTATGCTATTAAGGACTGCCCGATTCACGAAGAGCCCTTGCACCTCATCCCGCGATCTCTCCGCCCGGAGTTTGAAGAGCTGCTCGCCATAAAAATCGAAGGGGATCTATGCCCCGTCTGCAAATACAGGCTCACTACTGATGAACGTTATCTGGACGCCTCCGGCAACTATAAATGGGAAATCATGCCTGTAGTGCAGATCCGTATCAGTGAACAGGCACGCATCGGCATCGGTACCTTCCAGCCGTCCGATCCGAAAAACCAGGACATCTCCGAGCTCATCGGCCATGTCGACCTCTCCAGAATCACCAGATTTGGCGAAGGCCACCCGATGGGATATAAGTTCGATGGAGAGATCCAGATTGCCAATCGTGGCCTCATCGAGTACATCGAAATCCTGAAGTGCGACATCAAATTCCATTACGTCCTGATAACCGTGGCCCAGGAACAACTGATCAAAGCCCCCGGCTTCCCTCAGATCTATATCGATACCGTCATTCTCAGCCACACGAACCAGACCGAATTCGAAAAGTTCAAGGCAAACAAAGAGAACGAAGCCTTGCATGATCGTATGTACCCGATATACGTACCTTACAATCTTAAAATTCGTGATGAGGTGGCGATCTACAACAAGCTGATCGCCCGAAGCGAATTCCACGAAAAGGTCCATATTGCCCCACTTGCGCTCGAAACCGCGGCACTCTTTGCAGTCCTGACCCGACTGGTGCCCTCCAATACGTGTCCGGATCTGGTAAAAAAGGCGAAATACTATAACGGCGAAACCATCATGGAGAAGGAAAGAGATCCCGTCGACGTCAAGAGGCTCTCCACAGAAGCCAAAGACAAGGGAGAGGGAATGAGCGGGATCAGCCCGCGATTCATAATGAACGCACTTAACGTCGCCCTCGGTGCGGCAAAAGACGGTTCTGCCTGCATAAATCCGGTAAACGTAATCCGTGCGCTGAATCATCAGTTCAGCCATCATATAGGGTTCTCGGATGAAGAAAAGAACAGGTATATGTCCCTGCTGACCGCGGAAAAGGGCAGTGCCCTGGCGGAATACCGCGCAAAGGCCAAGAAGGAAGTGAACAAGGCATTTCTCTTTGCCTACGAGGACCAGGCGCAGTCGCTCTTCGACAACTATATCAAACATGCCACTGCTTACTGCCTGAAACGAAAACTCCTCGATCCGGTGACCAATGAAGAGCAGGAATCCGATGAGAAACTGATGCGTTCCATCGAAGAGATGATCGGCATCTCCGAAAGCGCCAAGAGTGAGTTTCGACAGGGACTCTTCGTCTTCAAATCGGATGCCGCGGATCGCGGTGATTCTTTTGACTTCAAGAGCTACCTGCCCCTCCAGGAAGCAATAGAAAAAAAGCTGATTGTGGATCTGAAGAATATTGTTTCGCTCACCCTCGGTGACAAGACAAGGAGGGATCCAAAGACTCTCAGGAGACGGGAAGAGGCCATTTCCAGACTGATGGAAAGGGGCTACTGTCCGGCATGCGCCGAAATCCTCCTTCAGTTCGTCGGGGACATGCTGCGAAAGGAGGAATAAATGCCCGTAACCCGGCCAGACTACGATTCGAGCCCAAGGGGCCAGACAGATGCCGCCCGGCACCGTGAAAAGGTGAAGGAGGCCATTCGCCGGAATCTGCCTGAAATCATCAGCAATGAAGCGGTAATAACCCGCAAGAATAACCACTTGATAAGGGTACCCATCCGGGGCCTGAAGAGCTACCGCTTCGTTCACAAACAGGCCGGCGGACTCGATGGGGGGTTCGGAAGCGGCGAGTCGAAGAGGGGCAAAGTGATCGGGCAAAGACGCAAACCCGACCACGGCCAGCCAGGTAAACCGGGCGATGAACCCGGTGTGGATTATCTCGAGACGGAAATCGATATCGCTGAGTTGGTCGAGATGATTCTTCAGGACCTTGGCCTGCCCAACTTGAACCAGAAAGAGGTCAGAGAGACCGTTATTCCCAAAGGCTGGAAATTCGATTCGATCGAGAAACACGGAATCCGTCCCCGGCTCGATAAGAAGCGGACCATAAAAGAGGCCATTAGACGCACGGAGGTCCTCGTAGCCCAGCTTATGCATGAAACCGGCCGGCCGGAAACCGATTGCCGGTACGCCCTCGATCTGGCAAAGGGGGACATAATAGTTGCCCTCAGCATCCTCACAACCACTCCGGTTCTCACGGAGGTCGCTGCCGGTGCGGCGCCTGCTTTTTATCTCGACAGCTCGGACCTGAGATACCGGATTATGACCGAGGAGGTGGAATATCGATCAAACGCCGTGATTCTGGCCATGATGGATGTCTCCGGAAGCATGGATGTCATGAAGAAATACCTTGCGCGGTCCTTTTTCTTCTGGATGCTCTCGTTTCTCCGTACCATCTACAAACACGTGGAGATTCGTTTCATAGCCCATACAACAGAGGCCAGGCTTGTGGATGAGCACGAGTTTTTCCATAAGGGTGAATCGGGCGGGACCTTTTGCTACTCGGCGTATGAACTCGCCGGTGAACTGATAGAGTCTGAGTATTCGCCTAAGCGATGGAACATATATCCTTTCCATTTTTCAGATGGAGAGGACTGGGAAGTTGATCATACTGTCCGTTCCCTTAAAGCCCTTCTCGAAAAAGGGGTTTCCACGTTCGGATACGGAGAGATCCAGACGGAGTATTCCTCTTCCGCGCTTCTTGAGGCATTCCGAAAGGGTCTTTCCCTGAAAGAGGTCAGAGACAACGGCTTTGTCTTCTTCGACGGCAAATGGTCGGATTCACCAATAATGGGTGTTGTGGTCCGGGCCAAATACGACCTCTACCCGGCTTTGAAGGTATTCCTGCGCCCGGACAAGAAAAACTGATCTTCTCATTTCGGATTTCGGATTGGGGATTGCGGAGTGGAAAGGATCGAAGGTGAGAAGGTGGGAAACACTGAGTAGGGAAACCAAACAAACCAAATAAACCAAACAAACTAAACAAACGAAATAAACTAAATAACCAAGCATTCGTCGGTGAACGGTCAACAGTGAACGGTGAACATATATAAGAGGTAGTCATGCAACAAATAGACTTGGCGAGGCTAGATGAAGCCGATCGAGTTATACAGGGAATTGCAACCGGCTTCGGGCTTGATTTCATGCCTCAGGAATTCGATCTCGTTCCGGCCCAAAAGATGCTCGAGATCATGGCCTATCGCCTGCCGGTCAATTTCTCGCACTGGAGCTTCGGGCGTGATTACGAGATAGAACGAACCAGGCATGAACACGGCTACGCCGTACCCTACGAGGTCGTCTTCAACAGCGACCCTTGCCGTGCCTACCTGATGGAAACCAACCCCTTCCCGATCCAGGTAATGGTCATGGCACATGTATACGCCCACAACGACTTCATGAAAAACAGCCGCCATTTCCAGCTTACCCGCCGGGATATGATCAGTTCCGCTTCGGAGGCAGCAGGGAGGCTCCGCCGGTATGAGGAGGATTACGGTCTGGAAGCGGTTGAAAAGCTGATAGATGCCGGCATGGCTATTCAATGGAATATCGATCCGGGGGAACCGATCCACAATGAGACCGAAGAACATACAAGAGAGCGTCTCTACGGATGGGGCAAACTGCTTCCGGCGCAGGGCACTTTTGACGACCTGCTCCCCGCCAAGGAAAAACCTTCACCCGAAGAGAAGGTGAAGCTGCGCAAGAAAAGCCCGCCGGAACCCACTATCGACCTGCTCGGCTACATAACAGAGCATTCACCGAGGTCTTTACAGGAATGGGAAAAGGATGTGCTCGCCATAATCAGGAATCAGGCCCAGTATTTTATGCCCTACCGCCGCACCAAGATCATGAATGAAGGGTGGGCCACATACTGGCATGAGAAGATCATGCAGCGACTCTTTACAGACAGGTTCCTGACTGCTGAAGAACACGGCTATTATAACTTGTACAATGCCCGCGTTAAGGCGCATCATCGACGGATGGTCAATCCTTACCTGCTTGGCTGCGCCCTCTTCGGCAGCATTGAAAGCCGCTGGAATAAGGGACGCTTTGGACAGGAATACGAGGAATGCACGGATGCCCAGGACAAGAAACATTGGGATTCGGCTGTGATGAAGGGGCGGGCCAAGATATTTGAAGTACGCCGCACGCATATGGACTGGTTTTTTGTAGACGAATTCCTCAACAAAGAAGTAGTCGACGACTTGGATCTCTATACCTATCAAGAAAAAGACCATTATACCCATTACGAGTCCGTAGTGGACGAAACCGACTGGACAAAGGTAAAAAAGACGCTGGTACAGAGCTTGATGAATTGGGGAATACCGCGCATCCTCGTGACCGACGGCAATTATCAGGGGAGCCTTCAGTTGTACCTCAAGCATGCCTTTGAAGGGCTGGTGCTCGATGACGAATACTGCCGGAAGACACTGGAGTATCTCTATTACCTCTGGGACCGCCCGGTTTTCTTGGAAACAGGCGAACCGCGAAAGTACCGCGTACGACGGAAGATCTACGAGATAAACGAACGGGGCATCCGCGTGAGGTCGGATTAGTGAAGTAGTTTAGTAACTATTCAGGTTGTCCGGTTCACAGTTCACGGTTCACCGATAGTCGCTTTGCGTCCTTCGCCAGTCAGTACACTTTTCGCGTCAACTCACGTGTCATTGCCATGCGCCAATATCTTCAACCAGTTCAATCCCCATCGCTTTCTGACCTTGAACCGTGAACCTTGAAACTGTGAACCTGAGTAGTTACAACCAGACAAGTGTTCAAGCACATTTCCTTTCTCGGGTAAAACTACAAGTGGGACTCGATGCGACGTTCGGCGGAGTCCGGCCATTAGTACCGGATTCCTGCCCGAAATTTCTTGATTCAGGTGGGGAAAAGTTGTATGTACGTAAGTCATAAGTGATGATTTTCCCACCATGGATGGACCTATGCGTAAAGGGCAGTTCCAGCCCGGAAAAGCCGGACAGGGGATCGGAGAGATGGAGAACTTGAAGGTGGCAATAATAGACGACGAGATGGCTCACGCGAGACTTATGGAACGGAGTATTAAGAAAACATTTCCTCACGCGCAGGTAGATTGGTTTGAACAGACCGGTCATTGTCTGAACGCGCTTGATGATCTGAATCCGGACATAATCATCTCCGATTACCTCGTGCCGGATATGGATGGACTGAGCTTTCTTGAAGAGCTCCGGAGACGCCGGAAAGACATCCCGGTAATCGTAATCAGCGGATATGGCGAGGAGAAGATCGCCGTCAAGGCCATGAAGCTCGGGGCTTATGAGTGCGTTTGGAAATCCAAGGATTTCTTTTCGGTGGTACCCGGCATTGTTCGAAATGTCCTCCGCCAGAAGCAATTGGAAAGGGCGGTGCTCGAGTCACAGGTCCTCTGCAAACGGGAGAGAAACAAGCTCAAGGCCATACTGGCCGGCATGGCGAATGCCCTGGCCGTCATCAACGCCGACCTGACTATTGGTTTTGGCAATGCGGTTTTTAAGGAGATTTTTGGCAATGAGCTCATTGGCAAACCGCATCAGGCCATATTCAGGGAATCCGTTGAGGCAGCCTCTCAGTGTCGAAAAGCCATCGAAGAGGGACAGACGACCATCATTGAGTTTGAAGACGTTAATGGCCGAAGTTGGCATGTTACCGTCTCGCCCGGAATGGGACGCGAAGGAGAAGCAGACACGGTCGCAGCGGTTCTAGTTTTTCTGGACGTTACGGAATGCATATCCTGCCGGAAGCGACTGCAGCATTTATCAGAGAGACTGATTCACGCCCAGGAGGAAGAGCGTAGTCGGATCTCACGGGAACTGCATGATGCGCTTGGACAGACCCTGACGGCTCTTAAGTTCGACACCTTTTGGCTGCAGGATCATTTCGGCGATCAAGACAGCGCGGTGAAGCAACGCTTTGAGGAAATGTATGGCTTGATCGATGATTCAATCAGCGTGGTCAGAAAAGTGGCGAGCGATCTCAGGCCCGGCATCCTTGATGATGTGGGGTTGGGGGCGGCGGTTGAGTGGTACGCTTCAGAGTTTGAACGGCGTTCAGGCATAGAGTGCGTGACTTTACTTGACATGCCCGGCAAGCGTCTGGTCGACCACGTGGAAACAGCCGTCTACAGAATCATCCAGGAGGCTCTGAACAATGTCGCACGGCATGCAAAAGCCTCTGCCGTGACCATAAGCATGAAACAGAAGGATGCCGCGCTTTTGGTTGAGATTGCGGATGACGGTATTGGAATGGAACCGTCTAGAATACGGTCTCCGCACTCTACAGGCATGTTCGGCATGAGAGAACGGGCCGAGATTCTGTCAGGCACCCTCGAGGTAAAGAGTTATCCCGGCAAGGGGACGCAGGTAAGCGTCCAGGTTCCGGTGAAGTACAGACCCAATGCGGACGTACCAAATGCGGATTGCGGAAACGATGATGAGAAGTAACTCCATTGTCATTTTCAATCCGCAATCCGCAATCCGCAATCCGCAATCCGCAATTGAAATGGGGGTTGGATGATCAAGATCAGCATTGCTGACGACCACAGGATTGTTCGGGAAGGGCTGCGGCGTATTCTTGAGGGGGCTTCTGATATTCAGGTGCTGGATGAGGCTTCCAACGGGCGGGAAATCATTGATAAGGTTCGCGCCAACCTGCCGGATGTGGTCCTGCTCGATATTTCCATGCCGGAAATGGACGGCCTCGATGCCACCAAGCAGATTCATGGCTTATTTCCAGAATTGCCCATTCTGATATTGACGGTTCATCCGCCCAGACAATACGCCCTGCGTATTCTGCGCGCCGGTGCGAAAGGATACCTGGATAAGCACGCAGCGCCGGAGGAGCTGATACGCGCGGTGCGCAAAGTATGCGCCGGTCAGAGGTATCTCAGCCCCGAAGCCGCAGAAGACCTGGCCTCGCAGTTACTGGGAGACGTTGCCGACTTTTCCCGGGTGGAGTCGCTCTCGGACCGCGAGCTCCAGATTCTGTGCCTTATCGCCGAAGGAAGAAAAACTACTGAAATTGCTGAAGGATTATGTCTCAGCATTAAGACTGTAAATACGTACCGGGCGCGGGTGCTTTCCAAGCTTGACCTTAGAAACAGCGCCGACCTGGCCCGATTTGCCGTTGAGAATCATCTCATAAAATGACCTGCCGATTGTGCCGTAGGAGTAAGTCCTACGAGGAAAGTCGCAAGACACCTACCTAAGAATCAACCCTTGTCCGATTGTCCTGCCGCGCTGTAAACTGATATGGTTGAAGACATGTCTAAGTACAGCTCCACATGAAACGGTATCCATAGTTCCGGGGCAGATGGGAAATCCCCAGCCCCAATCATCCCCTCGCCCCGTCCTCTGGGGAGATGGCCAGGGTCAATACTGTTGAATTAGGGACTTTAACCTCCTCTCCACCATCCCGGGGACAATGCTGTTGAATTGAGCAATTTCCTCTCCACCATCCTGGGGGAGAGGAAAAAGGTGAGGGGGTACAAAGTCCGGCCCGAAAAACCGGGTGATCGTAGGAAGCAAGAAGGGCCGTTTTGAATTACGGTAACGCCGTTTTAAAAAAAAGGAGATCGATGATGGGTACCTTTTTCATGATTTTGAGCTGTTTTATGTGCCTCGCTGCCACCTCTGCGCCTTCCTTTGCGGAGACCCAGTGGAACGTGGGGATTTCGGGCGGAAGTGAAGGCTTGAGAGGATTTGATCTTTCCATAGGCGAATATTACGGGGTCCCTGAAAGAGAGGTTATCGTTGTCCGGGAACGGGGCATAAGTGAGGAGGAGCTACCCGTCGTGTTTTTTGTTGCCAGGAGAGCACGTGTGTCGCCGGACGTTGTTATGGATCTCCGTCTAAGGAGAATGAGCTGGATGGACATCACGTTGCACTTTGGTTTAAGTCCCCAAATATACTACGTTCCAGTAAAAATCGGTCCCCCCCACGGGCATGCCTATGGCTACTATAAGAAACACCCAAAACATAAGTGGAAGAAAATAGTTCTCAGGGATGAAGATATAGTGAATCAGGTGAATCTGAAGTTCATATCGGAGCATCATCGACTTGCCCCCGAACGGGTCATGAGATACAGATCCGAAGGAAAGAACTTCGCCGACATCGACCGTGATGTCACGCACGAAAAACGCAGGGAGCATAAAGATAAAGACCGGAGGGAAGACAAACGTAGAGATAAGAACGAGAAGCAGGAAAGAAAAGCACACAGGAGAAAGTAGGGGCGAGCGGGGAAGAGACGGTTGGTCTTGCCCTGTCGGGACATCACTTTAAACAACGACTCGTTCCCGAGTGGCGGCCGGACAACGGTGAACGGATACACAGGCATGAGGTCTTCGGAGTAAGAGATCTCAAAAAAACAACAGTAACAACAATGAAAGGAGAACGTACCATGAAAGCAATATACTCCATATTTCTAATGGTGGTAACGGTGGCGCTGCTGGCGATCAGCGTGCCTGGGCACGCGTCCGAGATGGATGACCGCATCGAGTCAACCGCCAGGGGGTCGTATGTGTTCAAGACCTTCCTTAAGGGTGATGATATCAAAATCGAGTCCAGGGACGGCGCTGTCACCTTGACAGGGATCGTCGCCGACAACGTTCACAAGTCATTGGCCCAGGAGACCGCAGCAGGCATCCCCGGTGTCAAGAGTGTGGACAACAGGCTGGAAGTCAAAGGTGCACCCCCCACCGCAAACTCGGATGCGTGGCTCCGTGATAAAGTGAAAGTCACGCTCCTGTTTCATCGCAGCGTGAGCGGCTTCAAAACTAAGGTTAACGTGAAAGACGGAATTGTCACCTTGCAAGGCGAAGCGACCAGCCAGGCACAAAAGGATCTGACGACTGAATACGCCAAAGATGTCGAAGGGGTTAAAGACGTGAAAAATGAGATGACCGTGACAAAGACCTCGAAAGATACGCGAACGGCAGGCGAAAAGATCGATGACGCTTCCATCACCGCTCAGGTCAAGATGACGTTGCTATATCACCGTTCGACCAGTGCCCTCCATACCTCGGTCACCACGAAGAACGGCGTGGTCACGCTGCATGGCAAGGCCGGCAACGCGGCCGAATTGGACCGGGCCACCAAACTCGTCAACGACGTAAACGGTGTGAAGGGTGTAAGCAACCGGATGACTATCGAGTAGTCCGAGTCCGGGACCAAAAAGACTGTATGATCACTGCCGGCTGGTATGGTGATGCAATAGCGGCAGTGGGCATGAGCAGTCGGAAAGGAGGAATCGCATGTTGTGGACGATTGCTACGGTACTGATATTTTTGTGGCTGTTGGGGTTGGTGAGCGGCTATACCATGGGTAGTTTCATTCATATCCTGCTGGTCATTGCCATCATCGTCGTGCTAACCAGAGTCATTAAGGGGCGGAGGCCCGTTTAAAGAGGATATGGAATACACGCTGGGATTATCCTTCTATAGACTTCCAGATAAAGTTTTTGGGTGCGTTATCGGTCGGGGATGTACGAACAGGTACTATCCCCTCCCTGCTGCCTTCCCAAAAACATTATCTCAAAGTCTATAATTGCGGAGCATCCGATTGCCGATTGAAAAGAGCTGACCGGGAAAGGTGGTGGAAGGCATGGAACCGGCAGAGAGAAGAAGAATATTGAAGGACATCAGGCAAATGAGGGAAAGGATGGACCAATTGACAACCGAGTCTATGGGAATGCGAATGGGCGGAGCACCGGATCGTTTCAGGGCGAGACTGATGAAGGGTGGATTTGAAGGCCCCAACTCACTGCAGGAAGGCACTGCCAACGAACCGGCTGAGAAGAAAAACGCACCGAAAGCCGCCGAATACGGGTCGCACGCGCGCAAATGAGGCCCACGGGACGGCGAATCTAGTGAGGGGTAGGAAAGGAGAAGGGAATGAATACTGCAAAATGGGCTGTAATGTTGGTGTTGGGAACCATGCTCATCATAGGCATCGACCCAGCCCCAGGATTGGCCACGCCAATACTGGGTTCGGCGCAGGACTTCGCGGTTTTGGGCGCTTCGACGGTGACAAATACCGGCCCAACCACCATCATCGGAAATCTGGGCCTCTTCCCAGGCGACTCGATCACCGGCTTGGGGAGCATCACGCTCACCGGGTCTGTGCATCAGACTGACGCTGTCGCGCAGCAAGCTCAGATTGATGTCACCACCGCGTACAATGCCCTGGCAGGCATGCCGGTCACTACCGACTTGACCGGTTATGATCTGGGCGGACTCACGCTTACATCGGGCGTCTATCATTTTGACTCGTCGGCTCAGTTGACGGGAACACTCACTCTCGATGCCCAGGGCAACAACAATGCGTTCTGGGTTTTCCAGATAGGGAGCGCGCTCACGACAGCAAGCAGCTCGGCGGTTCAGGTGATCAATGTCGGTTCAAATAACGGTTCCGATGATGGCCTGTTCTGGCAGGTCGGCAGTTCTGCGACTCTCGGGACCACTACCGCATTCGAAGGCAATATCCTCGCGCTCGCGAGCATCACCCTGAACACCAATGCAACAATTCTGAATGGCAGAGCCCTCGCGCGAACCGGTGCGGTGACATTGGATACCAACACCATCAACAACGTCTGCCCCTTTCCCAACCTCGGCCCCGGCTTCAGCGGCGGCGTTGAGTTTGACAGTAACGGCCAGGTCATACCCATTGGCTCCTCTCCTGTTCCGGAACCCGGCACATTATTGCTTTTAGGCTCCGGGCTGGGGGGGCTGTTTGGTTTTAGAAAAAGGTTGTTGTCATTTCGATTAGTGTTTGTGATTATGTAGTTAGTCACTAAGCCATAATATTAACGCATTATATGGCAAGACTTTAATTTCATTAACGCGGCGTTGTCTTGTTTTCCAGCGTTTTGAATTTTCCGTTTTGGGTCATTCGAATTTGTTTCGGATTTCGGATTTAGAATTTCGGATTTCCGGCTTGTCCGGGTTAGGGTCGGTCACGAAATAACTTGAGCATTCTGAGCGCCGATCCATCCCGTCCGGCTGCGTTGCTCGTCGATTGCATACTCACCACTCACCGTATGCGCCCTCCTCGCGCCTTGCCGGACGGGCGCCTCAGCACTCAGAATTGCGCAACTTATTCCGTGACCGACCATTAGGATGCGTTACGAAATAACTGTTACATCTTGCTAGTCTTTTGGGCCGTATTCTGCGTTGCTTAAGGGGTCGCATACTTCAGTATGCTCGCCCCTTAAGCAGCCTTGAATACAGCCCAAAATCCGGCGCAATCTTGTAACACTTCTTTCGTAACGCATCCTTAGC
>JAZDGK010000043.1:0-6584 GCA_043806955.1 Pseudomonadota bacterium
GACATCTTGCTAGTCTTTTGGGCCGTATTCTGCGTTGCTTAAGGGGTCACATACTTCAGTATGCTCGCCCCTTAAGCAGCCTTGAATACAGCCCAAAATCCGGCGCAATCTTGTAACACTTATTTCGTAACGCATCCTTACAGGCAGAGGATATCGCCGGGAAGTTCCTTTTCCGAAATGGGCCCGAGTGCGGCGAGCGAGGACGACTGAGAAGTGAAATAATCCCTCGCAAGAGTGACGATATCTTTCGTAGTTATTGCCTCTATTTGACTGATAAGCTCATCATAAGTCAAAAATTTGCCAAACTGAATTTCGTTCTTTGCCAGTCTGGTCATACGATTATCCGAGCTTTCGGCAGCAAGCATCAGCCCCCCTTTCAAGTGCTCCTTTGCGCTTTGAAGCTCGCCTTCATCAATGGAATTTGCCTTCAGTCTCTGCATCTCTTCTTGAATAAGTCTTACGGTCGTAACTACATTCTTCTTGTTTACTCCGGCATAGATTCCAAGGAGGCCTATATCGGTATAAGAAGATATGAACGAATAGATGGTATAAGCGAGGCCCCGGCGCTCTCTTATCTCCTGAAACAGCCGGGAACTCATGCTTCCGCCCAATATGATATTGAGGAGCATGCACGCATAACGCCGCTCATCCAGGGCCGAGCAGCTCTTTGTGCCGATGATCAGGTGGACCTGCTCAAACTCCTTACGATGGATGACCATGTTTGAGGCTACCGTGGGCGTGACTCGTTCCGGCACGACATTTCTTGACGGGACGCCCGAAAAAGCCTTTCTTAATAATTCGAGAAATGAATCGTGTTCAAGATTGCCCGCGGCGGCTATCACAATTTTGTCAGGCAGGTAAGTCTTTCGGAGATAACTACGGATGGTATCTGCGTCGATCTGCATCACATTTCCGGCAGATCCCAGTACGGGAAAGCCGAGCGAATTATTGCCCCAAAAGATACTGCTGAAGAGGTCATGAATATGATCATCCGGCGTATCCTCGATCATACTTATTTCCTGAAGTATGACCTGGCGTTCTTTCCCTATCTCCATCGGGTCAAATACGGAATTCAAAAATATATCTGAAAGCAAATCTACAATCACATTAAGGTGGGTATCGAGGACCCGGGCATGAAAACAAGTATTCTCGCGCGAAGTGAAGGCATTCGACATTCCCCCGACCGCATCCAGATCTTTCGCTATCTCCAGAGCCGACCTTTCGGAAGTACCCTTAAAGATCATGTGTTCGATGAAATGGGAAATGCCGTTGTTTTCCCGTGTCTCATCGCGAGATCCGACCGTTACCCAGATACCCATGGAAACGGAACGTACATGCGGAATACGCTCCGTGACCACCCTTATTCCGTTTTCTAATACTGTCTTACGATACACGATCCCGCCCCGCAGTTAGGCCGAGTGGTCCAACTGCTGCCCGAGTGCAGCCTTGCGGCTTAACTTTATCTTGCCTTGGTTGTCAATTTCAATGACTTTTACGAGGACCTCATCGCCCTCTTTGAGGACATCGGAAACCTTTTTGACATGCTGCGTATCAAGTTGTGAAATATGGATCAGGCCGTCAGTCCCGGGCAGTATTTCTACAAAAGCACCGAAATCCACAACCTTTCTTACCCTGCCGAGGTAGAGCACCCCCACTTCAGCTTCACGCACTATATCCTTTATCCATTTGACAGTGCGTTCCAGAACGGCATCATTGGGCGAGATGATGCGAACCCTTCCATCATCTTCCACCTCAATTTTTGCACCGGTTTCACCGGTTATCTGTCTGATCACTTTTCCGCCCGGACCGATAAGATCCCTTATTTTATCGGGATTGATCTGAATGGTAATAATTTTGGGAGCGTAGATCGATATCGCCTCACGAGGCGCTTCAATAACTCCCCGCATCTTCTCCAATATGAACAGCCGGGCTTCCCTGGCCTGTTCCATGGCTGCCTTCATGATATCCTTTGTAAGGCCCTTGACCTTTATGTCCATTTGCAGGGCTGTGATGCCCTGATCGGTCCCTGCCACCTTGAAGTCCATATCACCCAGGTGATCTTCATCGCCAAGAATATCGGTAAGGATAATAACCTCGTTGCCTTCGATTATCAAGCCCATAGCAATGCCGGCAACCATTGTCCTGATCGGGACGCCCGCATCCATTAGAGAGAGCGAGCCTCCGCAAACGGTAGCCATAGAGGAGGAACCATTAGATTCGAGTACATCGGAAACAAGGCGTATCGTGTAAGGAAAATCCGCCTGATCCGGCAAAACTGAACGAATTGCCCGTTCCGCCAGTGCTCCATGACCTATATCTCTCCGCCCCGGACCCCTCATCATGCGCACTTCACCTACAGAAAACGGGGGAAAGTTGTAGTGAAGCATAAAACTCTTGAATGTCGAACCGTTAAGAGACTCGATACGCTGTTCATCTTCAGATGTACCGAGGGTTGTAACCGCCAGGACCTGGGTCTCTCCGCGAGTGAACAGAGCTGAGCCGTGAGTCCGCGGGAGCACCCCGACTTCAGCGGATATCGGCCTTATGTCTCCAAACCCGCGACCGTCGATCCGTTTTTTTTCTCCGGTAATCATTCTGCGGACAATATTCTTTTCCGCCTCATACAGGCTGCTCTTGATCTCTTGTTCCCTCCCCGTATACTCTGGGAGAAGATCAGACGACACCCTCCTGTGAATGGCAGTGAGTTTTTCATGCCGCTCCCCTTTTGTGGGAAGTCTCACGGCTGCAAGGATTTCTTCCTCGGCCATTTGGAGAATACGGGCCTTGAGCGCCTCGTCTTCGACCGGCTCGGGAATTACTCGCTTAGGCTTTCCGACCGCCTCGCGAAGCTTCGTTTGTATATCAAGAATGGGTTGCAGGCTTTCGTGAGCAAAATAAAGGGCATCGAGAACTATATCCTCCGAGACCATTTTGCCCCCGCCTTCAACCATTACTATGGCATCCCTGCTTCCAGCCACGACGATATTCAGATCAGAATCCACAAGTTGAGCAGAAACGGGGTTGAGGATGAATTGCCCGTCAACGCGCCCCACTCTCACGCCGGCTATAGGCCCGGCAAAAGGAATACTCGAAATCTCGAGTGCTGCCGATGCCCCGGTTAAGGCCAGGATATCCGGCTCGTTTTCCTGATCAACCGAGAGGACCGTAGCGATAATCTGAGTTTCATACCGGTAACCCTTTGGGAACAAAGGTCTCAAAGGACGATCGATAAGGCGTGAGGTGAGAGTCTCCTTCTCACTCGGCCTGCCGATTTCGCGTCGAAAGAAACTGCCCGGGATCTTCCCGGCCGCATACAGCATTTCATGGTAATCTACGGTGAGAGGTAAAAAGTCAATATTCTCCCGCACTTGGTCCGAACCAACGGCTGTGACTAATACCACTGTATCCCCATAGGATACAAGAACCGCACCACCGGCTTGTTTGGCCACTTTACCGACCTGAATCGAAAGAACTCTTCCAGAGAGTTCGGTTTCAAATAAACTAATCATACCTACTCCAATAAAACAGTCTATTCAGCCTGTGAGCTCAGTCCTCACGGGAGCCGGATTGACCAACCAACCCGGCCCGGCCTTCGGCTGAAGGTGAACAATTCATCAATACCAGTTGATCTCCACCCATTTTTTTCCCAAGAGTAACCTCCGTGGCGCTTCGTTTTCGCCCCACAGGAAGAAACCCCCGCCGTTAACTCTTGTTCATGACAGATTGCTTTCGGGATAGCTGCAACGATACGTAAACAACTACTTACGGATACCCAGCCTCGCTATCACACTCCGATATCTTTCGATATCGTTCTTCTTCAAATAATTGAGCATTCTTCGTCTCTGGCCTACCAGTTTCAACAGCCCGCGCCTGGAACTATGATCCTTCTTGTGCACTTTAAAATGTTCGGTGAGACTATTTATACGTTCGCTGACCAGGGCTATTTGTACTTCCGGTGACCCGGTATCCGAAGTATGGATACGGAACTGCTCAATAATCTCCTGTTTATGTTCCGTTCCGATCAATTTAAACACCCCCTTTGTATTTTTGATCTTAATTGACAGACCCATTATGGTTCTGCAACTATATCGCTTCTTGCCTTGAAAACTCGAACCGGCTTTAAGTTTTGGCCGTTATCCTTCCAGGAGTAAATGGCCAGAAGACTCCCCTGTTTCGTAAGGATCTTTATCAAGGGGGTCTCTTTTTCACTGCTACCGGGAAGAATACTGAGTTTATCTACAGATATTTCCATTCCGTGTTCCACATTCCTGCTCAGACCACCTTCGACCTTAACTGACGGGATATGCCCCAGCACTGAGCAAATGGGACGTACGTCGGATTCCTTGAGATCGCCTGGAAGCACAGCTTCTCCAATAGTAAACGGTCCGCTCCGCAACCTTCGAAGTCTGTTAAGATAAGCGCCGCACCCAATCCGCCGGCCGATGTCGTTTACCAGGCTTCTTATGTAAGTGCCTCTGGAGCAGACAACTCGGAAGGCGATCTCGGGAGGATCAAACTTCTCAATCTTCAATTCTTTGATCCGGATGTGCCGGGCTTCTTTTTCCACTGGAATACCCTTTCTCGCCCAGTAGTAAAGGGGCTTGCCATTTGATTTAAGCGCAGCAAAAATAGGTGGAATCTGTTTCATGTCACCCGTAAAGTCCCCGAATATGCTCTGAGCTTCGGCCAAGGTGATTTCCGGAACATCAGACTCTGAGACGATCCTGCCTTCACAGTCAAAAGTATCTGTAGCAGCCCCGAGGACCAGTGCGCCCTCATATTCCTTTTCATCTTCGAGCAAAAACGGAATGGCTTTGGTGGCCTCATTAAGACAGACTGGAAGCACACCCGTCGCCAGAGGATCGAGTGTTCCGGTGTGACCAGCCCGTTTGACACCCAAAGTCCTCTTCGCAAACTGAACTACCCTGAAGGAACTCCAGCCGGAAGGCTTATCGATTATCACAATTCCCGAATCTTCCATCAGAACCCGACCGCTTTTTTCTCCATAATAAGACCGGTTTCAGCAAGCAAATCGTCTCTGATCGCTTCATAGTCTCCACATCGCTTGAAACCGGCGGCATTGAAATGTCCGCCTCCACCAAATTTTTCAGCTATATATGCTGCGTTAATACCGTTACGTGACCTCAGGCTTACACTGAAGCAGTTCCTTTCCACTTCCTTTATTATCACGGCCAGTTGCACCCCCGCTATGGCGCGGGGATAATTCACCAACCCTTCCGCATCTTCAACCGAGGTGCAGGTAGACCTGAAAACCTCATGAGGAGCTGATATGACCGCTACGCGACCTTCGTAATAGAGTCGCAAGGTAGATAGAACTGCACAGAGCAGCCTTAAACGGTTGGCCGGATAAGTCTCGTAGATCAGTTCGGATACCCACGCCGGATCGACTCCGGTATCAACCATTTCCGCCGCGATCCGTAAGGCCTGAGACGTCGTTGAAGCGTATCTGAATGAACCTGTGTCGGTGAGGATTGCTACATAGAGGTTTACCGCCATTTCATAGGTTATTTTCGCCCCTGTTGCCTTTATGAGGTTATGAACAAGCTCCCCCGCAGCAGAGCTTTCAGGATTGACCCAGCGTATGTCACCGAAGGCATGTCTGCCGAGATGATGATCTATAACTATTGTCGGGTGTATTTCCATAATCCGACCTGCTTCGGGCCCTATGCGATCACTATCGCCGCAGTCGACCACGATACAGGCATCGATATTGGAAAGTGACTTGAGCTCATGCGTGGTCCTTTCTACACCCGGCAAAAACAGGTACTGATGCGGCACGGGGTCCTCTGTGAAGAGGACACTCTTCTTGCCGAGAGAATCCAGCAGGAAGCTCAAGGCGAGGATGGAGCCCAAGGCATCCCCGTCCGGATGAATATGCGTCGTTAGAAGGAAATGATTACGGGTATTGATTTCCCGAATTATCTCTTCAATTGTCCCCATCATTCTTGTCTTCTCTTTCCTTTTCGATAGTTTTGAGAGGCTTTTCAATACGCTCTCCGTAGTCAAACGATTGGTCATAAATAAATTCTATATCCGGAACATAACGCAGATCAAGCCGGGAACCTAGTAGTTTTCTGATAAACCCGGTTGCACTTGTCAATCCCGCAGCAGCTTTCCCGCGCTCTTCTTCATCTCCCAGTGCACTGAAATAGACTCTTGCTATCCGAAGATCACTGGTAACATCAACACTGGTTACGGTAACCAGACTGATCCGCGGGTCCTTTATCTTCTTCAGAATAATGTCAGAGATTTCCGCCCTGATAAGGTCTGACAGCCTGTCTGATCTCTTATAAGAGAGTTTCATTATCCGTATCTGTCAATCTTTCCTGTTCTACTAACGTTATTCTTCTCTAAATTTTATCAAAGTTATCATGCTGCAAGTTCCGAACGTTTTGAGATTTGAATATGTTAAGTCGTTATCCATATGGTTAGCTTTGCCCACCATAAAGGCGACCGGCATGACTGCCAATCCGCGATTGCCGTTTCGGTGGGCAGAGCCCACCCTACTACTCTTTTGAAACTCTGTGTGCTCTGTGCGCTCTGTGGCAAAACATTCTTTTGGT
>JAZDGK010000044.1:0-12496 GCA_043806955.1 Pseudomonadota bacterium
GATCTACTGCGGAAAGCGGGATGACGGCCCAAATATCCCCGGATTTTCGGGCCATAGGTCTTGTCGGCTAGAAGCTTGAAGGCCAGGAGGCTGGGAGGCCAGAGCCGTGCTCTCGCGGCAGACAGCACCTTATCCAGCTTCCCAGCTTCCCAGCCTTCTAGCTACCTAGCTGATTTGGTCTCGTTCCTCCACTTCCTCGTCACGATCTCAGTTGTCGGACAGCCTCCTAGCCCTTGTATCCGTTCACCGTTCACCGTTCACCGTTGACCGCTCACCGCTCACCGCAAAGACGTTCCTCGCGCTTTTCAGCTAATATTTGGCTCGTGGTCTCTGGTTCCTCGTCTTTTGGCATCAGGGACTAGAGGGCGAAAGAGTAGGCAGTAAGCAGTAAGCAGCAGACGGAATACGCGATCACTGTGACTCTTTGCCAAGAAAACGCTCTTGAGGTTATTTAGACTCGGTACGGGTTCTTACGGACAACGGTGAACGGATAACGGTGAACGGTTACCAGCCCTTTTTCCCCGCCGTCAATTGCGGGAGCAAACTCGATCGATCGGACCCTCCCGTTTCGCATTACCACTTCCAACCGGCGGAGCCTTTTTCTTCTTCATTGAAGAAGCCTCCTGAAATTCATTCCCGCGCATGCTCCCGAACTCCTGCCTTGAAATCCCATTGACACAGGTGGAGATATCGGCAAGAGTTGTGACGAGGACGGGAGAGAAATGACTCCGGATCGCATGGTGATATTTACCGGTTTGACGGAAGGGCAGGCGGAGACTTACGGGCTTGTCCTGTCTTCTGCCGGTATCCGGCACCAGTCTGAGAAGACTCACGAAGGATGGACAATACTGGTGGATGATTCGGACTATGATGCCGCCCTGGAAGCTGTGAGAGAGTATGTCGAAGAGAACGCGGAACTCAAGGATTCGGACGAATACAGGTATGGGAGGTCAACAGCCGGGGCCTGGGCCGGATTCCTGCTGCTTCTCTCCTATCTGCTCATAGGCTCCGAAGCGGGCAGTGTGCAAAAATACGGTGCTTCCGCCGCTCGTATCCTTGACGGAGAATTGTACAGAACGGCAACGGCTTTAATGGTTCATCTGAATGATTTGCACCTCGCCGGCAACGTCGTCGGCATCGTCGTATTCGGAACCGCAGTTTGCAGCATCGCGGGATCGGGCGCAGGCTCTCTCATGATCCTTGCTACAGGGGCGATTGGAAACTTGGCCAGCGCGCTGCTCTACAAAACGGACCACCTTTCTGCAGGCGCTTCGACGGCCGTGTTCGGGGCTCTGGGCATCGTAAGTGCACACCAGTTTTGCAAAAAATTCCGGATGCCCGGCCGGAAGATGAGGTCCTGGATTCCGATCGCAGGAGGACTCGCTCTTCTCGGTCTTCTGGGATCGGGCAAAGGAAGCGACCTGGCGGCCCATCTCCTGGGGTACATTGCCGGACTGATACTCGGGGTGTGCCACAGCGCATTTCTTAGAGAACCCCTTGGCAGGACCGTTCAAGTCTCTGCAATTCTCGTAACCCTGGCTATCATAATCTCCTGCCTCATAAGCGCGACATAGCCGCAAGCAAACAAGCTTCACCGCAAAGACGCAAAGAACGTAGAGAATCTCTTTTCCAATGAAAGTGCGGAAATTAACAAGATCGAGTCGGTTCAAGACGTATCGAACTTCCGGAAAAGACATCTTTTTCAAGCCCGCAGAACTTCAATAAAACAATTCACAAAAAGACGAGATCAGCCGATATATATATCAAAGTCAGACCGGTCGTTATGACCAAAGACAACGGGTCACGGAAAGAGTTTTTAACTTCGAGTCCGGAGAATGATATTATTCTTGTAGGAAGAATAGTCTTTAACCGAAAACGCCAGGGCGAAATGAGTCTTCGAGGTAATGGTCATGACTATAGAACTGCCACCGCCGAATGTTTTGGACAGACTCCTGAGGCTGCTGGGCAAGAAAAGGGGCATTGCCCGCTCTCTTGAAATTGCTTCGGACGGCCCATACATGGTCAAACGGGCGAAACGGGAAAGCTTCCTGGGAGCCCTGTTCAGATCGAAAAAGAAGAATGTTCCAAAACCGCTGATAAAGAACACCGCTGTTCGGGCGTCCGAAACCGAGAGCAGGACAGAATCGGTCAGACATCTTGTTCTGGCCGTAACAAAGCGGTGCACCCGAGAGGCTTCCCGCGAACAGTCTCCCGGCAGCGCCTCCGAAAACACCGCTCAACTGAATTAGTCGCTGACCGTTCGTCGCTTGGGGTGAGCCTTCAGCCCAGGCTCCAGCGCTTCCAGAATAATTCTCGCGAACTCGGCGTTGTCGATATAAGGACCGATTATAGTGTCGTATTGATCCGCATAGCGAATTACCAGTTTTCCGGCCTCTCCTTTTACAAAAACAGGCACAAGAGAGTTTGTATGGTCGGCGCTATGCCATTCCATGCCCGGGAGTATGCCGGCGCCATTATCAACAACCGGCTTCCATATGGGAAGATTGTTTATAAATCCTGATCCGGGACCGGTAAGATAACCGCACTCATGATCGCTGGTGACGATTAGAGACGTCTTTTCCCAATTGCTGAAACGCTCCACGTATTCCACCACGGCTTCGACTGCCCTGAAAAAATCGCTTTGTTCCTCTATCATCCGTCCCGGCTGGTTCTTGTGGCTGGCCCAATCGACTGCTCCACCTTCGACAACCAGCACGAAACCGTCAGGGTCGTTATCGATGACGTTCAGAGCAGCCCTGGTCATCTCGGCCAAAGTAGGAACTGTCTGAACAAAGGGCGCCTTGCAGGGGATGGCGTATTCATCTCCGTCCCGTTCCTGCTGCAGCGTCAGGGCGACTTTTGCCACACCGAGGACCCTTTTGGGAGTCGGCCCACTCATCAGGGACCTGAATTCTTCCCGGCCTTCAACGAGGGTCCACGGATCGGGGGTGTTGTCCCCATCCGAGTCCCCACCGGCCGTCCCATTCTTGAGCGCCTTCCAGATGCTCCGGCCCCCAACATATTTGTGAGATGCGGAGATTATTAGAGACTCCCCATTCCTGCCATAGGCGGGATGGCCGCAGCCCATGATTACATCGGCCTTGCTGGTATTAATGATTTCTATGGCAATCTGTTCGTAATTCTCCCGGTCGGCATTGTGTGCGATGAATCCGGCCGGGGTGGCGTGGCTCCACGGCACTGTGGTCACGATTCCCGTCGCTTTCCCAAGGGTCTCGGCATGTTCGAGAAGGTGCAGGAGAGGTCTCTGATCGATTCCCATACCGACGGCCCCGGAGCAAGTCTTGGCGCCTGTGGACATGGCGGTGGCCGCTGCCGCAGAATCGGTGGCCCCGGATTTAACGTAGTCAAAAGACTCCCACGCCTTGGCGGGGTCGTAACTTCCGTGGGCGCTGGATGTACTCATGCCGCAGCGATAGGGGAATCTTTCGAGAATATCTCCGCCACTCCCGCTCCCCGCGAAAAGCCTTGCCGCGCTTACGTGGTTATAACCGCAGCCGTCGCTGATCATGAGAACGATGTTCTTTGCAATTGGGGATGCCGCAAATGCGCAGGCCGAGATCTCGCCGCAAAAAGACAAAGAGACAAAGAACAGAAACAATTGAAAGATAAGAGAGGAGTTCACGAGTCCTACCCTCCGGGAGTTTGAAGGCTGGAGCTCTATCCTATCCCAGCAGAAGCAAAATTTCCAGTTTCGTAACAATTTGGCCCCTCGAAAGAATCGGCTGGACTGCGATGAAGACGGAAGAGATGGCGAGTTCTGAAAAGGAAAGAAGACTGGCTACTTCCTGCTCAGGCCCATTTGTCTATGGTATTTTTTTGTTTGGCTTGAGTCTTTGTTTTTCCGGCCTCAGCATAGGTACGACTTTTCTCTTCCCCGCCGTTCCGGGTCTTGTCGGGCTTCACTTCAAGGCCGGCATCATGGTCAAAAAGCCTGGGGAAGTCGGACCCAAGCCCTTTCTCAACGGTAAGCAGCTTCTGATCCCTGACGAAGACCGAAAGCGCTTTTTGATCGGCCCGGCTGTCCACTTTTGTTTTGTTGATATGGGCAAAAGGCCCTGCGCCGTCCGCACGTCTTGTGAACTGTCCGGGCTGCTGCTGGCGAATAGGGCTACTGTGGCTGGTTATCTTCATCCTGCCCCTCTAGGAGCCTGTCGGACTTAGGGGTGATCTACTGCGGAAGTGGGGGAAACGGCCCAAATATCCCCGAATTTTCGTTGCATAGCAACACTATGCGCGTCAAATTCGTGAATATTTGGTCTCGTTCCTCCACTTCCTCGTGACGATCCCCTAAGTCCGACAGACTCCTAAACAAAAGGATCGTTTTCCGAAAGGCGAAAGCGGTGTTTTTGTTTCGGATCCGGCAACCCCGCCGCCTTATCCGTCAAGCAGATTTAGGCCGGAGGTTTTGCGACCCAACCTTTCGGAAGGTTTGCCATTTACAGATCCCAATTCTGTCTGTTCGGTGTATTTATCGGCATTGTTCAGAGAAGACTTGAAAAACACTCGAAAGGAAGCAGGCTTATGTTTGACGACGGTACTGCGCACGGACGAATCGATTACGATTACGCGCACGAGCACGAAAAAGAGGGACACGACAGAGACTTCTTCGACATTTTGCAATGAGATTCAGCGGGCATTTTCAGGGCGCTGAATTGTTACAAACAGGAAACTCCAGTGGATAATGCGTGGCGAGTGAACGGGTCGCGGACAGCTTTGGCTGTTAAGGACTTGAGGCTTGGCCTATAATATAATAAAGGGCTTTCTTGCCGAACTCTGTTTCGTGTTCCGAGTTCCGTGTTTCGGCTCAAGAAAACTCAAGACGCGGAAAGAAAATGGAGGCCGGTAAGGCTTCAGGAAAGGTTGCGTGTCGTGCAGGATTGGTGTGCGGCTCCGGCGTGCTTGGAGAATCCGGTATCGAGTAATACCGATTACGATTACGAGCACCGCTGCGCTGAGCACGATCATCTCTTCAAAAAGCTAAGGGTCTGTCACGGAATAAGTTGCGCAATTCTGAGTGCTGAGGCACCCGTCTGGCAAGGCGCGAGGAGGGCGCATACCCGTGAGTATGCAACGGACGAGCAACGCAGCCGGACGGGATGGATCGGCGCTCAGAATGCTCAAGTTATTTCGTGACCGGCCCTAATGTGCTACGATTTCAGGATCTCGATTTCCTGCATGGAGGTGGAATATGTTCGGAAGGAGAATCACACTATTCAAGCTCTTTGGATTTGAAGTGCGCATTGACATGAGTTGGCTCATAATTGCGGTCGTACTTACGTGGTCGCTGGCGCAGGGCCTTTTCCCCAGTCTCTACAAGGACCTTGCACGGAATGTGTATTGGTGGATGGGCATTTCCGGTGCGGTGGGGCTTTTTGCCTCGGTTATCTTTCATGAGCTGTTCCATTCAATTGTGGCCAGAAAACACGGCCTGCCCATGACAGGGATAACCCTCTTTATTTTCGGCGGTGTCGCGGAAATGTCGGATGAGCCCCCCACTGCGAAAGTCGAATTTCTGATGGCCATTGCCGGTCCTTTATCGAGCATAGGTCTCTCCCTTGGCTTTTACGGCCTCACCTTGGTTGGCAGAGAAAGCGAGTGGCCGTTGCCGGTTAACGGCGTGCTTGCGTACCTGGCATCAATCAACGGACTACTGGCGGCGTTCAATCTGGTCCCGGCCTTTCCGCTTGATGGAGGCCGCGTACTTCGGTCGGTTCTATGGCGATGGAAGAACAACCTTAACTGGGCAACGCGTATTTCGTCCCAGATAGGGTCAGGTTTTGGTCTCCTTCTGATCTTCCTGGGAGTAATAAACATAGTAGCCGGAAACCCGCTAGGCGGTATCTGGTGGTTTCTGATAGGGTTATTTCTCAGGAACGCATCACAAATGTCGTACCAGCAACTTGTTACCCGAAGAGCGCTGGAAGGGGAACCGGTGGACCGGTTCATGAGGCAGGATTCCATAAGCGTTAGGCCGGGGATGTCCGTTGAACAGCTTGTGGAAGACTACATATTGAAATATCATTATAAAATGTATCCGGTACGTTCTAACGGGAGACTGCTGGGGTGCGTGACCCTGGATCGAATCAAGGAAATCCCCAAAGAGGAGTGGGGCAGCCATGCGGTTTCGGAACTGGCCAGGACGTGTTCTCCCGACAATACCATCGGCCCGAAAGCAGATGCCGTGCAGGCCCTTGCCCTGATGAGACGGACCGGGAATTCACGACTCATGGTGGTTGAGGGCGAGGAATTACTGGGGGTCATAACCCTGAAGGATCTTTTGGACTTCCTTTCAAGGAAGGTGGACCTGGAAGAACGAGTTTAAAGTGCTGAGTGCTGAGCAAAGAGATATAGACTTCCAGATAAAGTTTTTGGGTGCGTTATCGGTCGGGGATGTACGAATGGTCCTATCCCCTCCCTGCTGCCTTCCCAAAAACATTATCTGAAAGTCCATAGCACAAGAGGAATACAGAGCTTTGCCTCTCTTTAGATTCGGGTTTGGTTGTCGCCTCAGATGTCATTGATTTCACTCAGTACTCAGCACTCAGTACTCGACACTCTTCTTTAGTGTTCTCCCATCGCCCGTTTTACCCGGGCTTTCGATATGTTGTATTGAGCAAGAGCGTCGGAGTGGTTTGTGTCAGCCTGTGTAAGAAGGGTCTCGGCATCCAGAACGTCAGTTGATGTTGCCATTTGAACGTTGTATCTTTCCGTAACTATGCGGTAGTTCTCTTCAGCCTGCGTGACGGCGACGCCGGCCACCCCGATATTCTTTTCGGCCTCTTCCAGATCGAGCAATGCCTGCCTTACTTCCAGTGAGACCGAATCCGTCACCTGTTGCAGAGCATATCGGGCTTGATCCACTCTGGTCCGGCTCTCATCTGCCAGCTTCTTCGTCTTACCCCACTCCCAGAACGTCCAGGTCAAGGAAGTGAGGGCAACCGTGTTTTCCGTCAAGCCGTATGGATTCTCTTTCAGGTCTGGAGAATCCGCTTCTCTGGTATATCGCAGCGAGAGGTTCACAGACGGGTAGTAATCAGCCTCTGCGAGTTGGACGGACTTTTGCGACTTTTCTATGGCCAATCTGCTTTCTTTGATCTCCGGTCGTTGTTCGAAGGCTGTCTTTACAGCCGCATCGAACGTGACGGGATATGGTTCATACTCCAGCCCTTCTGCCAGTGTCAATGGCTCATTGATCCCGCGCTGGAGGAGAACATTCAATTGGGATACGGCCATTTTCAAAGCCTGACCGGCTCGGACCGCCTCCTGCCTCGCCTGTGCGAGCTGTACCTCGGATTGCAGCACTTCATTCTTGGCTATGAGACCGACCGAGAAGAAGTCTTTGGCGTCATTGAGGTGGGCGGTCAGGCGTTCCACAGACTGGTCCCCTTCAGTCTTCTTTTTTTGCGCCCTCAGAATGTTATAGTAGGCAGTCTTTACGTCAAGGACGAGGTTCAATCCGGCCTGGGCATAACTCACCTTCGCGACATCGACGCCGAGTCCGGCCAGTTTATAGTTATAGTAGATGGACCCTCCGGCAAAAAGAGGTTGTCTAAGACCCAGGAAAAAGGCATATTGATCCTGGGCGCCGGCCGGTATTTGCTGGCCGGAGACTGCAAAAGTCGGCGTATTGCGGTAATGGGCATAGTCATAGCCTGTTTCGAATCTGGGTAAAAAACCGAGAAATGCCGCTTCCTCCCGGTAAACATTGGCAGCGACTTCGGTTCTTGCTGATCTGAGGGCAGGATTCTTTTCCATGGCGATTTCGACAGCCTGGGAAACGGTGAGAGGGGAGAGGTCTTCAGCTTTCACTGAACCCGCAAAATGCCACAGGATGATAAGGGAGAGTGCCGCAGCAAACAGAGACTTCATCCGGATTCCTTTCAGTTTTTACTTTTCACTTCTTCAAGATTAGCCGAGAATCGATGATCACGCAAACAAAAGCAGAGCACGGAAATCTGTCTTCTATCCCACCGATCATAAAGACTGTTCTATTTGTCTGTACAGGGAATATTTGCCGCAGCCCGGCCGCGGAAAGAGTTTTTCAAAACGCCATTTCCGATCTGGCGGATTTTCGGGTGCATTCAGCAGGCACGCATGCCAGAGAAGGAAACCAGGCGACGGAAAGCATGATAATCGCCTGCAGGGAGGAAGACTTTGATTTGACGGGGCATCGCGCCAAAAAACTCACACCGGAAATGATCCGGGAAGCCGAGATAGTGCTCACAATGGAACGCCTTCATACGGAATACGTACTCTCCTTAGATTTGGAATCCCTGGAAAAGACTTTTAACCTGGCCTGGTTTGCAGGATATCCGCTTTATACTGATTCCATACCTGATCCTTACGGGTGCAGCTTAAGAGAGTACCGGCGTTGTCTCAGTATTATCAGTCAATGTGTCACGAATCTCTGTGAGAGGATTACGGACCGATTTGTACGAAAGGAAGATCGGAGTCTGTAACAGTTGATGGTTCAATCGAAGACGGGTCCTCCAGTAAGAGTTCTTTCCACGACATCTCTGCTTTGGAGTATTCGGTCAGCGCAGAAACAATTCGTGAGGAGTATTCCTGGTCCCTCAGAGTCTCATGTATTTTCTGGTATCCCTTGGAATGGGGGGCAAAATTGAATTCAATGTTGGCCAGGAATGTTTGATAATCAGCGACGGCGTCCGCGAAGGTTTCAGAATGATTCCACCAGTATCCCGGACTATTCAGAATCCCCTCCAGCAAACGGAGTTTTTTGGAGATGGCCTGATAATTCCGTACATATAAGCCCCACATTCTGGTCTCTGTTTCCTTAACGAGTGTGCGGACAGCGTGCAAGTCAAGGCTGTTATCAGGGTATCCGTGTTCGGTGAGCGCATCAACGGAAAAGAGCAATACGTCGCCCCAGAATTGACGGACGGCTTCATCCGTGAGATCGATATGCGTCTTCTTTTCTAATACCCCCGGCCTGAATTCTCCACGGTCTTTTCTGGTCAATGTCCTTTTGTGATAGAGCGGTAGATTTACGGAGACGAACCTGGGACCAATTCTGGCCCGAAGCAGTCTTCCGAGGGCAGGGCCGGCCATCCTCAAATTCAGATGGGCGTATGGGATGAAGAATCTCAAGGCACTCGGTCTGAAAATGTAATTGCCGGTATAAACGGTTCTGGCCTGAACCGCGCCCAGCGGACCGCCATTGTGGTGATAGACCGTTTTCCGCGTAGGATGCCAGCCATATAAGAATCCCGATATCCGGCTTGAGAATGCGCGAAAGGTTTCGCCGATATTGTGGCTTTTTGTTATCGAGCAGCGATAAGGGAAAGATTCCGGGGGAGATTCATAGCCGAACATGGTAACGAGGTCATGATAAGATGCCGGCCCGAAATTCGAGGCCTCAGTACTATCATGAAAAATGCAGGTATGCCTGTGGTCATGGCCGGCCACCTGTCTCAGGAAGAGGACCAAGTCATCAAGAAAGCCGCTCGCCATCACGGACGGAGAAACAGGGGGGTCTCCCACAACCTTTCCGGTAACGATATCGATCTCGTTTGAATCGAACAGCCTGTCCAGCCAGTAAAAGTAATTGATAGTAGAGGGATCGGCATGTCCGTTCCTCGGAAAAACCCCGAATTCTTCGTCGCTGTCCATAAAATAGACCAGGGTTTTTTCCGGCCGTTCCTTCAAATAGCTGCGTAGATATATGTAGGCGACATTCCTGGTTATGGAGGCCCCCTTGTGGGGTTGTACTCCATTGATGGCGCTCCCCAGGACATTCTTCAGATCTGCTCGAAGAGACTCAGGAATAGCGTTGACGATCCGGGACTGCCCGGGTATCCCCAAATACCGCGCAGGAATTCCCGATTCATTCAACATTCGGGCAATGGTCTTGTTTCTGTCCATATTATGCTTTTCTTCGCTGTCATCAACGATCAATACGGAGATTTTCCTGTAGGTGGAAGTGCCTTTGCACAAATGGGTCCCTCCGTACTTGAAGAGGGCACATTGCTTCAAAAGGCTCTTCAGACAATTCTCAAGCATTTTTGGCCTGTCCGCCACCGGCACGACTATGACGAATGAATGGCGGTCGTCCTTTTCCCTGTGGAGCAAATTCTCGAGCTCCAGGAAGAGCCTGCTGTACTGCTTCGTGATATCAGGACTGAATCGCGAAGCCGCCATTTTGCCTTCCAGGTGGAGCAATGCCTCCTCGTAGACATCGGCGATTTGTTTCAGGTTCTTGAGATCGATTCCGCTTGCCGCGACTTCAGGCAAAAACAGGCGAAAGCGCGACCTCAGGGCAGAAATGGACCTGCCTTGCCTGTTTCGTTCAAAAAACGCAGTCAGGTAATGGAAGGGCCGAGATGGCAACTATTCTCTCCAATGTTCCGTGGTACGAGTTGCGAGTTGCGTGGTACGCGCGAAGATCAGAACAATCTCTATTTCTCCGTTCCAATCCGCGTTCCGGGTTTCTTCGAACCCGAAACATGATGGATTCGTAAAAAGTCGTCACTCCGGTGAAAACCGGAGTCCAGGCTCTCTGTAACTACTTGAATAGACCGGATTCCGGCTTCCGCCGGAATGACAAAAAGCAGCTCTTTCCGACTTTTTACGAGGCCATCAAACACGGAACTCGTAACACGGAACCCAACACTACCTTCCCGAAGAATATGTGGGAAAGCCGTCCTTGTTCATCATCAACTCGATCAGATTGATTTCATTGTGAAAATCCGTCTCATCAAAGACCTTGTCCGCCTCGGCGGATGAAGACACACGCCTGTAGTTAATGCCGAACGATATGGCGAGGTGTTTATAATCCGGGTTCACGAAATCACTGGCAATGTATCTTCCTTTATAATTATGGTACTGATTCTTTCTTACAAGCCCCAGACAAGAATTATTCAGGAGAATGACCGTAACGGGTATTCTGTAATTCACGGCCGTCATTAATTCCATGCAGCACATTTGGAATCCGCCGTCCCCGGTTATGGCGAAGACAGGTTTGTCCGAAGTGAGCTTTGCCCCTATTGCCGCGGGAACGGCACGGCCCAGGGACGAAATCCCTGAATTCGGGAAATACGACCTGCTTTTGGTCAGATTCACGAAGTGCTGCATGTATATGATATTGTCATCGAAGATGATCATGTCACCATCGAAAAGGCTGTTCAGTCTACGCAAAAAACAACTGACCAGGGAAAAGTCTTCGTCATTCAGGTTGGAGCGGCCGTATTTTTCCTTGTACATGCGAAGACGTGAGAGGTCTTTTCTCTCCAGCGGGTTGGATTCAATAAACAGATTTAAACTCCCCAGCATTTCGTTCAAGTCCCCGCATACGGCCACGTCCGGCGTAAAGGACTTCTCAAGCTGCAAAGGATTGATATCTACCTGGACGATTCTTTTTCCGGCGAGAAGCTCCTTGCTCCAGTTATGACTCGTTCTTTCACCAAAACTGACTCCGAGAAAGATGACCAGATCGGACACCTCCGTGATATACCGGAAGGCTGCTTCTTTAGCAGTGATTCCCAGAATCCCCAGGAACAAGTCCGATGTCTCAGGAATGACGCCTCGACCCTTAAGACTTGTGACTACGGGTATCCCTTGGTCAGTGCAAAACCGGGAAAGCTCCTTTTCGGCATCGGCCAGGATGCAGCCGTAGCCGGCGATTACCACTGGGTGCTCAGCCTCCCGGACCATGCTTACTATTTCCTCAAGATCGCTCGATAACCGGAAACCGGACGGTGTCCTTCTCTTCTGAGGCCTCTTTATGAATTGGAGAATATCGAGATCCGTCTTTTCACGCAACACATTATAAGGGAAGCTTAGCAAGACAGGACCCGGGTTCACCGAGCATAGATGATTCAAAGCAGACCTCAGTACCTGCGGGATATAATCGGTCCTCTGCACAATCTTATTATACTTGGTGATCCCTCGAAAAATATCGTTCTGGTTGATCGCGGTGCCTTCCCCGGAGCTTTCCTGCAGCGCGCCCTTCCCGAATGAATAGGTAGGGGTTTCGCCGGTTATGGCGAGGACCGGGGTTGCATTGACAAAGGCATTGGCGAGCCCGGTAACAAGGTTTGTTGCCCCGGGTCCGGTCGTTGCGATACATGCCCCGATATTTCCAGAACTTATCGCATAGCCTCCGGCCATGAAAGCGGCGCCTTGCTCGTGTTTGGTAAGTATGACCGTAATGTTCGAATCGTAGAGCTTGTCAAAAACAGGGAGAATGTGAGCTCCGGGCACCCCGAACACGTGATGAATCCCGAGCTGCTGAAGATAGCCTACAATTATTTCGCTGACTGTGGCTTCCACTTTTATTGTCCTTAAGACGGGCAGTTTCGTGACGGTTTTGTTTTCGCTTAGGATGCGTTACGAAATAAGTGTTACAAGATTGCGCCGGATTTTGGGCTGTATTCAAGGCTGCTTAAGGGGCGAGCATACTGAAGTATGTGACCCCTTAAGCAACGCAGAATACGGCCCAAAAGACTAGCAAGATGTC
>JAZDGK010000045.1:0-7673 GCA_043806955.1 Pseudomonadota bacterium
GCTGTAAAAACCCTGCAAGGCTTTGTACTCAATAAGGTATGATGAACTCGTAAAAAGTCGTCACTCCGGTGAAAACCGGAGTCCAGATCCTCAGTAACTAGTTGAATAGACTGGATTCCGGCTTCCGCCGGAATGACAAAATGTGGTACTTTCTGACTTTCTACGAATCCATCAAGTATGAATATCGAACAACGAATTTCGAATTATGAAGTTTTCCGGCAATCCCCCAGCTCAAGTTCAGGCACTCTAGCTTACTCGGGAGTCCAGGGACTTCTTTCATCCTTCGACATTCGTCATTCCTTGTTCGATATTCGATATTCTAAATAACCGATGATTTCGCAGCTTGTATTAACGCTTCTGTAGTTATCCCCGGCGTTTTCCTTCCTTCTGGATCCGAAGAGCCAGCCGATAAACCTCCGATCGGGAGATATTGAACTCTTCGGCAATCGTTTTGGAAATAGCCCCCAATTTCAAATCGGTATTCTCAAGATACGTTCTAACCGTCTCTATCAGGTTATTCCCTGAATCGGCACTTCCTTGCTCTGCCCCTTCAAACACCAGAGTGATCTCCCCTTTGATCTGTTTTCCTTCCAGTTCATCCAGGACTTCGGAAATCTTGCCCCGTATGAACTCCTCAAAAGTCTTAGTCATTTCCCGGGCAAGAAGCATATTTCGGTCACCAAGAACGAGTAGAGATTCTTGCAGCGTATCCTTGACCCTTTTCGGTGATTCATAAATAACCAGGGTATTCGTCTCCGAACTCATCTTGTTCAGAAGGAATCTCCTTTTTTTTGAGTGTCTTGGCAAGAATCCGTAAAATGAAAATGAATCCGTTGACAGTCCGGATATACATAAGGCAGTTATGGCCGCGGAGGGACCGGGAATAGGGGTAAGGAGAAGATCGTTCTCTACAGCTAAACGAATAAGGCCGTAGCCTGGGTCTGAAATCCCCGGAGTTCCTGCATCAGTCACCAAAGCTATGCTCAGACCATGCTCAATCTTTTCTATCAATCCCTTTAGTCTTTCCCTATGGGTATACTCGTGACAACTCTCCAGCCGGGTATGTATCTTGTAATGAGACAGCAGCTTACGTGTCAGCCGTGTATCCTCAGCCGCGATCAGATCAACCTCCTTGAGGATTCTGAGAGCCCTCAGGCTGATATCTTCGAGATTGCCGATAGGGGTTGAAACTACATATAGCCTGCCTCGATTCGCCGGTGTTTCCATGATTGTTGAGAATTGGTGTCCTGCCAACCCCTAGGAGTCTGTCGGACTTAGGGGATCGTCACGAGGAAGTGGAGGAACAAGCCCAAATATTCACGAATTTGAGGCGCATAGTGTTGCTATGTAACAAAACTTCGGGGACATTTGGGCCGTTCCCTCCACTTTCCGCAGTAGATCACCCTAAGTCCGACAGGCTCCTAGGTTCAAAGTGCCAGGTACGGTTCAAGGTTAGAGTATGAAAAGGGCACAGTAGCCAACCGTGACCGGTCAACGCTTACGAATTTATGAATGTATGCGGAAATCCAAAAGATATCAAGGCCAAAAAACAAGTAAGAGTATGGGTTGCGGGTTGCGGGCCTTCCAATTTCCAATTTCGGATTTCGGATTGAAAAGACAAGGCCAAGGCTAAGATGTTTCGGGTTGTATACGGGAGTGAATAGGGAAACCAAACAAACTTTCTCGGTCAACGGTGATCGGTGAACATTTTGCGTCTATCCTTTGAGGCTCTCTTTCAGGCGCATCTTGTCTTCGTCAGACATGGGCTGAAGATCGATTTCTATCCCAAATGGGCGAAGCATCGGCTGAATAGACTGCTGCACGCTCTCGGCAATATTCACAACCGCTGCAGTGTTCAGCGATAAATGATCAAGCACTTCCCGTTTCACGGAGGGAATACATTTGTCTCCGCTAAAGCCTAACGAAAGGAATTTGGCTAACATGTTGCCGAGGAAAATAATCGCCTCCAGGCGCTTTCCTTTACCGTCATCCGGAGCGGGCCGGGCAAGAGGTGAATGATGATTCTGTATGGCGGTGGTCAGGCTGTCAGGAAGTTTCCAGTGCTGGGCAAGCCAGTATCCGATCGTATCATGGGAGATTGTGAGCATATCCTTTTCAACATCAACCAGTGCGAGGCCGGATTCGTCTGTTCTGTGGAGTACCTGGTCAAATTTGTCCGGAAAGACATCATTCAGGACATTCTTTCCGATGTCATGAAGCAGTCCGGCTATGAATGCCTCCTCCGGCAGCGGGTACTTCACCCTTTCCGCCACAGCCCGGGCGCAGGCGCCTACGCTCAAGGAATGTATCCACAGATCGGACTGATTCAGGCGGCAGGACTTCTTTTTCGAGAAAAAGCTATCGTTAATCGGGAGGCTCAGGGCAAGATTCTTGATCTCTTTCGTTCCCAGCAGGCTTACGGCGTGTGAAACTGTTGATATCTTCCCCGCAAATCCGTAGTAGGCGGAATTTATGATCTGCAGAATTTTCCCGGTCAAAGACGGGTCGTTCAGTATCACTTTGCTCAAATCAACCAGCGAACAACTCGGACTCTCAATAACCCGGAGGACCTGATTCACCACAAGCGGGAACGGAGGCAACTGTTCTATCTGCTCGGAAATGAGCTTCAGCACACTGGAGTCAAGACCATCGCTGACTTCGCTGTCTTCTTCGAGATCTATTTCCCAAACGTCATCTCTAGCCAAAAAGCCACCTCTTGACTCCGTTCGAGTACGGATAAACGCAGATCCCCAGGATACAGAACGTTGACTATAGACTTTCAGATAATGTTTTTGGGAAGGCAGCAGGGAGGGGATAGTACCTGTTCGTACATCCCCGACCGATAACGCACCCAAAAGCTTTATCTGGAAGTCTATAGAAACCCTTTCATTTCTCGCGTCATGCGTTCTGGGTTTTCTTAACCCGAAACCCGAAACTCGGAACGCGGAACAGGGTTTTGCAAGAGCCTCCTGTGTCATACTATTCGGCATTTTCCAAACAAACCTTCACTATCTAGGAGCCTGTCGAACTTAGGGGTTTCCGGATGAAAACTATCCAATGCGTAAACGTTCACCGTTGTCCGCAAAAAACCTAAAAGCATTCCTTCGGTGAACGGTCCACGGTAAACGGTGAACGGTTGATCTAATGCAACTTGCCGAAATTGCCGATAAACAAAAACGACGGGATGAGTATTACTCGCCGGGCCGGGTTCGTGGACAGCCACGAGAGGCCTGCCGGAATCTCAAGTCCGAACTTTTCCGCCGGAGGCGGACGAATCCAAATCCAAACGACTTAACAATCAAAGGAGCCTGTCGGACTTAACGAATCGTCATGAGGAAGTGAAGGGGCGAGACCAAATATTCACGAACTTGAGGCGCATGGTAACCGTTAACTGTTGACCGTTCACCGTTCACCGTCGAGGTGCTTATTAGCCTCACGAATCACCGTGGCTGATTTACGGAGATTACTTTCACCGTATGCCAAGAAGAATCCGGCCATGTTTTGTCGGACAACGGTTCACCCCGTGAAATAATCTGATGGCATCTCCAGCGCCCCCTGAAATGGTCTCGGCATTCAACAGCCCCCGGAATTAGTGAGCGTCTATTTCACAGGGTGAACGGATACTGGCCGCCCCCCCCACTTCCACAGTAGATCATCATAAGTCCGACAGGCTCCTGACTTCGGTACGTAAATCGGACCATAATTATGGATATTGCCTCTATAATCGGACTGGTTCTTGGTTTCGGTGCAGTAATAGGCGGGCAGATACTCGAGGGCGGATCATTACACTCCATTACTCAGTTCACCGCGTTTATTATAGTACTCGGCGGGACTATGGGAGCGGTCTTCCTCAGTTTTCCGCTCCACAGTCTTATCGCCTCGGCAAAAGGCCTGGCCATAGTCATGCGCGAGCCCAAAAACGACCCCTACAGCATCATCACTCAGATCAGCGGCTTCGCCAACAAAGCGCGTAAGGAAGGAATTCTTTCGCTGGAAAAGGATGTCCAGGCAATCGAGGACCCGTTTCTGAAGAAGGCGCTGACACTGGCTATAGATGGGATTGAGCCGAAGTCTATCAGAGAGACTATGGAAACGGAACTGGAGTATCTGGAAGAGTACGGGGCCTACAGCAGCAAAGTATACGAAGCCGCGGGGGGGTTTTCCCCAACGATCGGTATATTGGGAGCAGTCCTTGGGCTGATTCACGTAATGGAGAATCTCTCCGACCCCTCCAAGCTGGGGTCCGGCATAGCCTGCGCCTTTGTAGCCACAGTGTATGGGGTCGGTTCAGCGAACCTCATTTTTTTGCCGGTCGCCAGCAAACTGAAGATAAGGCACCGAAGTGACATCATTGCCAAGGAGATGATTCTTGAAGGCGTGGTCGCCGTCTCGGTTGGTGAAAACCCCCGTCTCATAGAGGATAAACTCAAGGCGTTTCTCTCCGAAGCCCAGAAAGCAAAACCCCTGCCCCAGGGACCACGTGAAAAAGAATAGTCATGGCCAGAAAAAAGAAGCACGAAGACCATGTGAATCATGAGCGCTGGCTGGTCTCCTACGCCGATTTCATAACTTTGCTCTTCGCCTTTTTCGTGACCATGTATGCCTCCTCGCGGGAGGATGGAACGAAGATGGGGTATGTCCTCGATTCCATTCACAGGGCCTTCGGCGTTATTCAGTTATCGGAGAAAGGCGGCGGCGGCAACAGTGTGATGGAAAACGCCAAAGGAGGAGACACGCCATCGATCATAACCGACATGGGTACCTATGAGCAGAAAACAATGGAAGAGACTGCCAAAGAAATAAAACAAGAGCTGGAAAAGGGTCAGAGCGGCACGGGCGCAAAGAAAACGGTCAGCGGCACGGGCGCGGAGAAAGCGGTCAGCGTCACAGCCAACGAGAGAGGACTGGTGATCAGCATTGCAGACAAGGTATTCTTTGATCCCGGCCAAGCCGCCATACGGGACGAGGTCAATCCCGTTCTGGACAAGGTGGCTCAGGCTCTGCTAAAGGTCCCGAACCACATCCGCATTGAGGGACATACGGACAACATCCCTATCAATACCCCCCAGTTTCCTTCCAACTGGGAACTGTCAAGTGGCAGGGCGACGTCTATCATAAGACATTTCTTGTCCAAATATCCGTTCGACCCCAAAAAGCTCTCGGCCGCCGGCTACGGAGAGTACCGGCCCATCGCCTCAAACAGTACGCAAGAAGGAAGACTGCGGAACAGGCGGGTGGATATAGTGATAATGAATTCGAAGCTCGGAGAGAAGGAAGAACCCAAATAATGTAAGTGAAAAGTAAGAAGTAAAAGGTGAAAAAAAATACTAATCGCTATTCACTTTTTACTTTTCACTATCTGAGTGCCGCCTCGACGGTCTCCATTAGTTGGGCAATTTTGAAGGGTTTCGTCAGAAATGGTTTCTTGGTTTCCTCCAGGAATGTCTGGACCTTGACGTCAAAAACAACCCCTGTAGTAAAGACTATTTTGTCCTTGTATGCGGGTTTGTTCTCTTCAATCCATTTAAAGAACTCCATGCCGTCTATACCGGGCATCTTTATATCGGATATTATCAAATCGAAGTCTTTTGCCGCTACCGCCTCCAAAGCCTCCTGCCCGTTTGAAAGACTGACCACATCGTATTTCCCCTCCAGCAGTTCACTAAGGAGCAGAGCAATGCTGGGCTCGTCATCGATCACCAGAATTGCTTTTCGCCCGGTCTTTTCCATATCAGTATCCCTAGGCTTGTGGTTATTTTGCTTTTCAGACGGAACTTTAGCCAGCGGCAATCTGATCTGGAACGTCGTCTTGCCCTGACGGCTGGATACCGAGACATCGCCTCCGTGCTCCTGAATAATTCCGTGACAGAGGCTTAGACCCAATCCGGTCCCTTTTCCTTCTTCCTTCGTCGTAAAAAATGGATCAAATATTACGGGCATGGCTTCTGACGGGATCCCTACGCCTGTGTCGCCGATCTCCACCAGTACGTTCTGGTCATTCCTCGTCGAGCGTATGGATAATTCACCGCCCCTTCCTTCCATGGCCTCGAATGCATTCTTGATCACATTGAGAAAGACTTGCTCCATCTGGTGGAAATCAGCAAAAAGATCAGGTAGTCCCGGGGCCAGGTCCAGTTTGAGCGAGATATTGTCATTGTGCAACTGATAGTGCATCAGGTTAAGTGTGTTCTGGATAACCTCATTGATGTCTACGAGCTTCTTATGGGGTTTCTCCTGGCGGGTAAATAACAACAGGGATTGAACAATCTTCTTGGCGCCCATTGCTGACTTCGCAATAGTCTCGATCCTGCGCCGGTCCTGGGGGTTCAGATCAGATTCTTCGAGGAGTTCGGCATATGCCAGAACAGGCGTCAATTTATTATTCAGCTCATGGGCAATCCCGGCAATAAGTCCCCCCAGAGATGCCAGTTTCTCCGTGCGCATCATCTTGTCCCAGAGGGCCTTCCTTTCTCTTATATCCCGGCATATACCGACCAGCGAAAGCTGACCGTCTCTGTACGTCTGGGTTACACGCACTTCCACAGGGACTTCGCTGTCCTTAGACCTTAGACAGAATTCCTCCTGCCCGTTATTATGGGTTCCAAGGGCCATTTTCTCCAGCCTCGAATAGGCCTCCAGATCAAGAAAACAGGTAAAATCAAGCCCGCGAATCTCGTCCGGTTCATATTGGAGCATCTCGGCAAATGTCTTGTTTGCATAGACCAAACGCCTGTCCTGCAAAACGAAATAGCCGTCATTTATCTCTTCCACAAGGGACCTGTATTTCTGCTCTGTCATTTTGACCCGTTCCGCCAACTCATGCCGGTCTATAGCCCTTTTTACAATCAATTTCATGACTTCAAAATTGAACGGCTTTGCTATGTAATCGTACGCTCCCCGGCGCATGGCCTCAACCGCGGAATCGAGCGAGGCATAGCCGGTCATGGCGATTACCAGCGTCTCGGGGCAGTTCTCCCGGACATAATCCATCACATCAAAACCGGTCAGGTATGGGGTAACCAGATCTGTAACAACCAGTCCATAATTGCCCTTCTCCAGGAAACCTATGCCCTCCCGGCAGTTCTCCGCGGTACAGACCTCATAGCCTTCACCCGAAAGGAGCAGTTTGAGGCTTTCACACATCCGCTTTTCATCATCGATGACCAAAACCTTAGGAGTGGGCATTGCAGTCCCCCTAACCGTTGACCGTTGACCGTTCACCGTTCACCGTTCACCGAATTGGTTCATAGTTCGTGGTTTTCAGCTATCAGCCATGCGCTAATTAGCGGCCGAATAACAGGCTCGATATTTGGTGGTTCCAAGTTCACGGTTCACAGTTCCAAGTTTCAACCGTGAACCTGGAACCGTGAACTCTGAACCGTGAACCTATAGACTTTCAGATAATGTTTTTGGGAAGGCAGCAGGGAGGGGATAGTACCAGTTCGTACATCCCCGACCGATAACGCACCCAAAAGCTTTATCTGGAAGTCTATAGCATAGAGCATCCGGCAACAGGTCGCATAGACTCGACTCTTAGGATGCGTTACGAAATAAGTGTTACAAGATTGCGCCGGATTTTGGGCTGTATTCAAGGCTGCTTAAGGGGCGAGCATACTGAAGTATGTGACCCCTTAAGCAACGCAGAATACGGCCCAAAAGACTAGCAAGATGTC
>JAZDGK010000046.1:0-4039 GCA_043806955.1 Pseudomonadota bacterium
ATCCCTTCTGAATGTGCCGTTCGACGCCATTTCCTGAAGGTTCTGGTTGGTCGCCACAATGAGCCGGATATCCACGTCCACGGGTTTAACCCCACCCACCCGATAAAACTTCCGGTCCTGAATCACCCGGAGGAACTTCGCCTGGGAACCGGCGGGCATATTTCCAATCTCGTCCATCAAGAGGGTGCCGCCGTGTGCCAGCTCGAATTTGCCTATTTTCTGCCGATCCGCCCCGGTGAACGATCCCTTTTCATGACCAAAAAGTTCGCTCTCCAGAAGGTTCTCGGGGATGGCGCCGCAATCCACCGGCATAAAGGGCGCCGCCGCCCTCGCGCTGTCTCCGTGAACAGCTCTCGCGACAAGTTCCTTTCCCGAACCCGTTTCGCCCGTGATGACCACGGAAAAGTCCGATTTGGCCACCATGTGAATTTCGCCCGCGAGGCGGGCGATCTTGTCGCTCGGCCCCATACTCTCGATGAGGCTGAAGTTTCCGCTATATTGACAAGCCAATTCCTTTAAGTTTTTCTTCAACTGGCTTTCCGCCAGGGCCCGGCGGACAATCCAGACAACCTCGTTATTGTCGAAAGGCTTGGCAAGATAATCATAGGCCCCTTCCTTCACGGCCTCGACGGACTGGTGAATATCGGCGTACGCCGTAATGAGAACCACAGGCGGATAGTCGTCTATTTGCTTTATTTTTTTAAGGACTTCCATGCCGCTGAGACCCGGCATGCGCACATCTAAAAGGATGAGATCCGGGGTGGTCTCAAGGCAGATCTGCCGCATTGCCTGCTGACCGTCCGGGGCGGTGACGACCATGAACCCTTCCTTTTCCAGGATTCGGGTCAGAATCTTCCGGATTTCCTCTTCATCATCAACAACCAGAATGAGTGAACCATGCTCGGACATATTAATTTCCTTTTACTACCTCGGGAGTCAGAAGTCAGGAGCCAGAATCCAGGAGCCAGGAGCCGGAAGCAAGAATCCAGGAGCCAGGAGCCAGAATTCAGAAGCCGGAATTCAGAATAGAGGCAGTGTAGGCCTCCAGCAACTTGCTGACTTCTTCAAGTTGAGACATTAACTGCAAAGTATCACCATAACCAATATCTTTGGACAGAATTAAATAGTACCGACATTCTTCAAGAGAAGATTGTGCAATATTCATATACCTGGCTTTATCCGGCCTTGTCTTTTTTTTAAAGCCTTCGGCTATATTGGCCGGAATAGAAATCGCAGCCCTCCTCATCTGCGAAGTAAGTCCATATATCTCATTTTTTGGGAAACTATCGCTAAAATGATACATGGATAAAACAAACTGATGCGCCTTTTGCCATACAATCAAGTCTCGAAAATCCTTAGCGGGCTTCCTTTCCATTCCGGCTCCTTACTCCTGTCTCCTGCCCCCTGCCTCCCGTCTCCTGGCTTCTGGCTCCTGGCTCCTGGATTCTGCCCCCTGCCTCCTGGCTCCTGAATAGTTACTTTCCTTTTTTATCTGAAGGTTTGTGCATGGGATAATTAACAAGAATATCTTCCGGGAGAGAGCGCGCAACGTTGTGCAACATTCCCAGGAAAAGGATGCCTGTCTCCCCCGGTTGGAGGGTCTTATCGATCCTTGCCGCTATAAATTCATCCCGTTTTTTGAGAAGAAGGTCGCTTGCCGCTTTTTGCCTTGCTTCGATCGCTATAGCCTCTTTGACATCCCCGGTTTCGAGAATCTTTTTGATGAGTTGGTATTCTTCGATCAGCAGTTCCGCGGATTCCGTTCCCATGATCGTCGCCCCTTTTTCCATCAGGCGGACCAGGATCTGGTGGTTCGGGCTCCCTTTCTTTGCCAGTTCCGTAACAATATCCAGCTCTTTACCACATATGGGCAATCCATCCTGATAGATGCGTGCGAGGTCATGGGCCAGGGGAAGGGTTTCCAATGTGCATTCGATATCAGACCAGAATTGCTTGATAAGATTTATTTTTCTCCTCCAGACCCGCTCGCCGAGCTTCTGAAGAGTCACTTTTCTGATCGATTCACTGAGGACGCCCATATCCGACTGACTGTGTATGATGGGAATGTACAGCAGGGTTCTTGATGCCATGGCTCTTCCGATCAGGCCTCCTCATTATATGGAACAACTTCTATGGAACTAATTCCATACTTCTATGGAATTGGTTCCGGTAAGTCAAGAATGTTCAGGGCCGTATCAGCATGGTTTCGCCTTATTATACATTCTTATGACAAGCGACCCGCCCCTCGGTAATATGCCGACCCCCCGTAGTAATGCATGAATCATACCTAAAAAAAGGGGGCTTATCCCCTTGCCTCTATCCCCTCGAATCCTATTGCAATTCTGAAAGGGGCAGTTCCGCGATGAAGGATGCCCCGCCTATGTCGTTGTTTTCCGCACGAATCGTTCCGCCATGTTCCTGAATGATGCCTTTACAGACAGACAAACCCAATCCTGTGCCTTTTCCCGGATCTTTGGTGGTAAAGAACGGCTCAAAAATCCGGTTCAGGTTTCCTGCCGGAATGCCCCGACCGTTGTCGGCGACCGTCAAAAAAATAGAATCATCTTTCGAGGAATCCTCCGGACGATGAACGGTAATGATCAGCCGTTTTGCCATGTTGCCCGTCATCGCGTCGCAGGCGTTGAAGATAAGATTGACCATCACCTTCACCAGCCTGTCTCTTTCCATTTTTACAGGGATGACCTCCGACGGGGGATCGTATTCGACCTGGAGGTGATCTTCTTTAATCCGGCGCTCCGTCATTTGCAGACCCACTTCGATGGCATGGCGGAGGTCGCCGCCGACAAGTATTCCCGGTTGTTTAGCGGCAGATTGATTCAAATCCTGACTGATCCTGGTGATCCTTTGCAGTTGTTCCCGGCAGATTCTCATGTCTTCCCGGGCCTGTTCCGAAAGATTTCCTTCTTCCAGAAATTGAAGGCGGGAGGAGATGATGCTGACGGGATTGAGAAGTTCATGGGCGACGCCGACAGCCAGGCGCCCGACCACCGCTTCCTTTTCGAACAGGATCAGCGCGTCTCTTGTTTCCTTCAACTGCTGTATGGTCTCGACAAGGCCCTTTTCCACCTGCTTGCGCTCGGTTATGTCGCGGAATATGCCGAGGAGATAATCGCGTCCATTCATCCGGACTCTTGAGGCTCTGATCTCCACCGGGATCATTTTGCCGCTTTTTGATAACAGGTTATCTTCGAGAGCCTTCCCCGGATCTTCAGCCTTATGCAACAGGAAACTCGGTGAATGTCCGTTTTTTAGTTGATGCTGTGGATGAAGGATGCTCTGGGGCTGCCCCAGAAGTTCGGTTTTATCTCGTTCCGTCATACGGCACAGGGCTTGGTTGCAGTCCACTATCTCGCCGGTCTCCGCCTCGGCCAGAGCTATTCCGTCCTGAGCTTCCTCAAACAAGAAATGGTAACGCACCTCGCTCTCCCGCAGCGCCTCCTCCACCTGTCTGCGGTCCAATCCCCGGATTCTCCACTTCAGAGACTCCGGCTCTTCTGTGAAATCCTGCTTGTTCTTGGATGAGTCATTCATTATTTGTCCCTATGCGGCGAGGAAACTCCGGTTTTAATTCATTCAGAAGTTCCAGGAACGCCTCCGCCACCTTCGGATCGAAATGCGTACCGGTCTGCTCCCTGATGTGTTCGATGGTTTTCTCTTCCGGCCATGCGGGGCGGTATGGACGCTCTGAACGCAGCGCATCCCAGACATCGACAATTGAAAAGATCCTTGCTGCCAGCGGAATGTGTTCTCCCTTCAGTCCGCGCGGGTAACCGGTGCCGTCCCATTTCTCATGGTGACAGTAGGGAATGTCCAGTGCCGGCCTCAGATGAGAAATGGGGTTAAGGAGTTCGTAAGCATATTCCGGGTGTTTTCGCATGATTACCCATTCTTCGTCGGTCAGGGCGCCCGGTTTGAGAAGGATGTTGTCCGGAATGCCCATCTTGCCGATATCGTGGAGCAGCGCGCCTCTTCGCACATGCACCAGTTCGCTGTCTCTCATGCCCATTTGGCGGGCCAA
>JAZDGK010000047.1:0-4915 GCA_043806955.1 Pseudomonadota bacterium
TTCCTATGTTGAACGCCATCAAAGTCAATTTATCCCGGCAAGAAATCATTGGCGCCGTAAAGTCCATGAACAAAAGGGACCGGGATGACTTCCTGGAGGAACTGCTCGCAACAACCTCCCCCGAGTACTTGGAAAGCATCAAGGATGCACGGGCAGACTATAAAGCCGGTCGTGTTAAAACGCATGATGAGGTATTTGGGAATTGAGTTACCGGCTGGTATATACACAGAAAGCCGTCAGAGACATTGACGGATTTGACGCCGGTGTCAAGAAGCGCATCGGCACGACCATGCTTCGCTTCAAAGACAATCCGCTCCAATACGCCGAACGGCTGACCGACCCGGAACTCGGCGGCTACCGTTTCCGCATCGGTGATTATCGCGTGATTTTCGACATAGAGGGCAACGACATTGTCGTGCTTCGCGCCGGTCACCGCAAAGAAATCTATAAAAGAAAATAAGAGCCTCCATAAGCTTCAACTCGTTGAATTCGTAGACAAGGCCGTCATCGAGCGCCACGTTTCCGATCTCGCGGATCGACGTGCCGACGGCATCGATGTCCCGCGTTGTCCTTGCCATGGGGACTTTTTGGGGGCACATTTTCATATACCATTTAAGGCCGGAAAATTTCCGGGCCCAAACGTGGTAGAATATGTTCGGACAATCCGTTGTTCGCCCTGCCATGTCTGCCGCCCCAACCGGCTTGTCAATCGTAAATGGTATACGAAGATAATGACCCCGTCGAGTTCCCCTGGGACGATCCGGACCTTGAGGGAATCTGGGAGATGACTGGAAAGTTCGGTATCCCATATTTTGCCAATTTCGTAAATTCGGATATGAAGCCCGAAGATGCACGAAGCATGTGCTGCAGGCTGAACTTGAATATGAAAGCGCTTCAAAAGCGAAGCGGCGGTCTCTTCAGCTCAAGCCCGCTCACCGGATCGATTGGGGTCGTTACGATAAATCTTCCCCGGATCGCGCTCCTGTCTTCGAATTCGACAGGCTTTCTGAATCAGCTTCGGGAAAAGATTCGGATAGCCGTAACATCTTTGGAGACAAAACGTAAGGTCCTGGAAAGCTTTACCGATCAGGGATTATATCCCTATTCGAAATTCTATCTTGCCGGCATAAAGAAGAGATTTGGAAAATACTGGGCCAATCATTTCAGCACGATCGGGATTGTGGGCATGAATGACGCCCTTCAGTATCTGGGTATGGATGGAATCCATTCAGACCAGGGAAAGGATTTTGCTCTCCAGGTTCTCCTCTTCATTAAAGAGCAACTGAGCGAGTATCAGCAGCAGACCGGGAATCTCTACAATCTCGAAGCCACACCGGCCGAAGCGGCAGGCTACAAGCTTGCCCAAAAGGATCGCGACCTTTTCAATCCGGGCGAGAAAGCGCGCATCTATGCCAACTCGACCAATCTCCCGGTGGACTTCACTGACGATCTCGCGTTCGCACTCGATCACCAGGAGGCCCTGCAAAGAGAGTACACGGGCGGAACCGTCTTCCATATCTTCCTGGGTGAGAAGATTTCCGCGGAACAGGCAAAAACTCTCATACGAAAGACGATCACCAGGTATTCTCTGCCCTATGTGACTTTGACACCCACGTTCAGCATTTGTCCTAACGACGGATATCTTGCCGGCGAGCATGCCAAATGCCCTGAATGTGGTGAAATAACAGACGTATATTCCCGCATCGTTGGGTATTTCAGACCGGTAAGGCAATGGAATGCGGGAAAACAAGCTGAATTTGAAAAGCGGAGACTCTATGCTGCAGCCTGAAACCGCCCGCGTACCGATCGCGGGAATACATAATTGTTCTCTCATCAACTACCCCGGCAGGATCGCGCTTTGCATCTTCACTCAGGGCTGCAATCTCTGCTGTCCGTACTGCCACAATCGGGATCTGATCCCTTCAGAACCCGGCAAGATCGACCACGCAGAACTCATGCGCTATCTTCGGGCCCCCGCAACCAGAAGATTGATTAACGGAGTCGTGATCACGGGAGGCGAGCCCACCGTCCACGGTGGTCTTCCGAGTCTGATTGCACAGATCAAGAAGGAAAACCTCCTCGTTAAGCTCGATACAAACGGCACGAATCCAGACGCGCTTCAAAATCTGGTGGAAGAAGGACTGATCGATAGCATATCCATGGACGTGAAGACATCTCTGGATAAATACCAAGAATACCTCCAGGTCGATCCGGCCGTCATAGTCCGCAGCATTGAACTTATAGCCCAATCCGGCCTCGACTACGAATTCCGTACGACTATCGACGGGGAACTTTGTACCTCCGAGGACCTGGAAATAATCGAGGGGCTAATCCCGGATTCGAAACACACCATCCAAACTGTCAGACTGCAACACGTCGCCGGTTTTTGAAGCCAAGCGGACTTGAAAAGCAGCTTTTCGTCAACATAAAGAATAGCCCCCCTCTTTTCCATCCAGTACAGGCACATCAACACCCGCCAGACGATCCATATCGACCAGGAGGGAAAGATCTACCAGCCCATTACCCGCTGGAATCGCCGGAAACGGATTTCTACCAGAGAGTTACGAAAGCAGAAGCCAAGGAGCATCTCTTCGGCCACATCCCGCATGCCCGCACATAGATAGGCATCGATCTGCCGGAAGAATAGGGAGCGGCTTGATCACATAGGGGCTATTTTGATCGATATCCGCGGGACTCACCAACATACACGCCGATCCCTCCGGGACAAGGGTAGCCGTTTTTGTTTTTGTGCGGGTTCAGTGAGGCATCGAACGAACTTCGGGTAAACTGCTTGCCGCATGCGGGGCAGCGAAATCGGTATTTAGGCCCATAGCTTAGAGTCCTTCCTTTTGGCCTCGCCTGGGCAGTTTTTGCTCTGCTCGTCATAGAACTTGGAAGTCCTGTTGAATCGCGTATTCTTAGGGGCGGACCGGCGGGAGTCAGTTCAATTAGGTACCGTGGTACGAATGGCATTTTGGTTACCCCAGCCCTTTGTATGCGATCTACTCGGTATGATCTATCCTCGCCTGTGCTGCGCTTTACCGCACACAGGAGTAGGTTTCCATCCTTGGTACGCCTCAAAGAATACGGCTCTATCAAGCGAGTGGTATTCTGATAGGCCAACTCAACACAAAGGTGATTAGCTGCTGCAAACCGAATGACCTCCAGAGGAGTGGAGGCATGCCAGGCATAGGCCATTGCGGGAGGACGCCATGATTCGTCAATCTGCACTGCCGTCGTACGAATCCGGGGTCTTGCAACCTTTTCAGAAATCCCATGCAACCAATCAAAAACGGCCGGGAGTTCCTGCCAAAACTGTTGAAATGGCGGCAGCGCGGGCAACTGATGGCCGAGCATATTCTCCCATTCGGTCTCAAGTTCACCTCGTTCAGGCTGCTTGTCCAGTATCAACGCAGTCGGAACATCAATACCCTTGAACATGCATTTTTGCCTCAGCGTACTCATTACCAATGCACGGTCTGATTCCGATTCATAATGTCTGTACAGATGAACCACGTCATACAGATCCCGTGGTCTCTCTCTTTCAGCCAGCGCTCTAATCTTTTCGGCGAATACTTCTTCCAAGCAATAGCACTGTGTTTTGATTCCATCTTCCGGCCTATCTGAATATGGATGATGAACCTCGCGAAGAGCAGGGTTTAGGACCAGTATTTCATCATTGGTTAGGTCCAGTTTAACTCGCGGAGCATCGCCCCTGCGCCGCATCGGTCCACGATATCCGATTCGTCCTTGTGCCGAAAGATTGCCGCGTGTATTCTTGTAAATATCAAATCGTATTGTGTCCTTTGGAATTTCTATGCCGGCCGCTTCGTACACCCAGTCTGCAATCTCGTTAAACGAGACCGTTAGAAACTGTTCGCTAAGGTAGATGGATTCCGTCAGCGTAAAATCTAAGTCTTCTGAAAACCGGAACGTCTCAAAATAGCATTTCTTCAGGCACGTACCCCCCTTGAATACCCAAGTCGGTCCAAGGTGCCGGTGATTTGATATTCCCGCGAGAATCCAACCAAGCACGTAATCCTTCTCGATGGTATTTGGTGCAATTCCAAACTCATGTGCAAAATCCATTACTTCCTGCTTGTCAATCAAGCCGTTTCTCCCTTAACCAGACGTTCTGGAATCCACAGCCGCCATCGCGTAACCAATACTTCGGTAGGTATGGTAGGATCTAATTTCGCCTTACCCGTAGTAAGCCTGAATTTGCACTCATTGATTGTTTTTTGGTCATTCGGTGAAAGATTCTCGAGCAGAAACCCAAGTCGCTTAAATACCGCGCCATTGCCAAGTTTATCCGCGTATTTGATTAGCAAATCAAGATTTGTGTTTTGAGATTTCAAGTAGTTACTGAGCATATCCATGGTTGAACGGATTCCACCTCCCACGCGAGGATCGTTCAGCATATCGAGTACCGTACGGGTAGGGTCAGACACATTCACTTTGACCTGCCCCCTCCATACGGATCTCAAGCCGAATAATGCCTCTGCCTGTATTGTTCGCAGCATGAAATCGGTTCCTTTGATCGTTGGATTCCGGTCTCTGGGTTTTCGCACTGTCATTACAACTACAGTACGAAAGATTTGTTCTGTTAGATCCCAGTATTCACCAGCGCTCCATCCGCCCACATAGCAGGGACCATAAAGCTTGTCGGCAATGATCCATGGATCTTCCAAAGGAATATCCGCGGTCCTGGACTCCAAAGGTACGGGCACATACAGGCCACGGCGGACACGCGACAACCAACCCTTTTTCGCCCAGCGCGCCAGCAGCTTGGCTGTGCTGGGAGGAGAAATACCCAAGATTTTGGCGGCTTCCGCCACAAAGATCGTGCCTTTTGTCCCGCGCATTACTGCCGCAAGCCGTTTGCGATCTGTTTTCCCCAGGCCGGTAAGACCTT
>JAZDGK010000048.1:0-2845 GCA_043806955.1 Pseudomonadota bacterium
TGCGTTCGAGGCCGATTGGAAGTCCTTTGTGATCGTCGAATTTCAGGATGAACTGTTGCCGGTCATGAAACGTCTGGCCCAAAAGCATGCGCTCAAGGGGGCTGACCTGGTGCATTTGTCATCGGTTCTCTGGCTCCGGAAGGCCGTGCGGGAAAAAATGATTTTCGTAGCGTCGGATGTGCAGCTTCTTCGGGCGGCGGAAGCCGAAAAGATCGAGGTGATTAATCCGGAACAGCCATAAGTGAATCAATCGGTGAAACCCGGCTTGATCAATTTGCTCTGGTAAGACCTCAAGCATGGCTCTTACCTCTGATCGTAGCAAAAGCATGCGAACAGGAAGACATCAACATCAAAGAGCTTAAATCCGGCCGCCGGAGGGGATCAATGCCCCGCAATATCTTCACGGGAGAGCAGTAATGGCTAAATCCATTCTAAAGGGAAGAAAAAAAGACACAAGTACCGGGAAATTACGCATCGCAAATCACTGGAACGCAATCAGCATCATAGCCAGTTCGCAAGCAAATCCACTGAAAGCAGTGGCCGAGTTTGTGGAAAACAGCATTGATGCACAGGCAAGGCACATCGTGATCACGAGAGGAAAGAGAAAGGGCGAATTTTATCTGAAGGTCAGCGACGATGGCGAAGGAATACCAAGAGATGAAAAAGGGTTGCCCGATTTTCGGTACGTGGCAACGCACATTTGTGATTCCATCAAGCGACGGCTAAAGGCCGAGGGTGCAGAGGGAATCCAGGGCGAATTCGGCATAGGTCTCCTCAGTTTTTGGACTGTTGGCCTGAACCTATCTATCACCTGTTGCGGGGCCGATGGAAATACATACGAAATGACCATGGCCAAGAACTCGCCGGAATTTGCGGTTTTCAAGAAACGTGTGTTAATTCCCTTCAAGGGAACAGACCTGATGGTATATCCCCTGTTGCCGGGGTTGCGGTCCTTGACGGGTGAGAAGATCCAACGCTATCTTGCCTCCGAACTCAGGGATCGGATCAAGGAGTCGGGGGCAAAAATTAAAGTGGTGGACCGGACCAGCCGGACAGAGCAAATTGTGGTCCCGCGACAGTTTACCGGGCGGTTGCTCCATGACCTGAAACCTGCCGAGACTGCGCCGGGTGATATTTACCTGGAGCTGTACCTCAGCGATCCAGGTTCCAGCAACCAGGTCGGGTTGTATCGGCGCGGCACGCGGGTCCTGCCGTCGATCGTTGAACTCGATCATTTTCAGAAAGAGCCGTGGACTGCGGGCTACTTGCAGGGCCTTCTCGAGGCCCCGTTTCTGAACCTTACGCCGGGGACCCGTCATGGAATCATTCGTGATGATCGATTTGACGCTTTTTGCCGGGCGTTGGATCCGGTAGAAAAGCATCTGCAGCAGGTCATCGAAGAGCAGCGCAAGGCGGAAGATGAACGGTCCAGTCGACAAATTTTACATAAGGTTCAGCGCGCCCTCAGGGAAGCGTTTCTGCGTCTTCCGCAGGAGGAATACGATTGGTTCGATATTCATGGTGGAAGAACTCAAAAGAAGAAAGAAACTCTTTTTTCTGCCCGATTGATGATTGGGGCTGACCGTGGGGAAAATGGCCGGGAAGCTGAGGCGCACGAAGCTATCCCGGAATTAGGCGGCGATGAAGGAGGGCTGGCGGAGTTCTTTGAGTTTGCCGGACCGCTGTTCAGTGTGCTGATCTCCCCGAAATCAAGTGTGGTTCCTGTTGACAGACGCAAGAAATATAGTGCTGTGTGCCGGGATCGCTCACGACGGACCGTTTGGAAGGATCTGGTATATCGCTGGGAAATAATGGACGGAGAAGGCCAACTCCAGAGCAGCGATGGCGAATCGGTCGTTTATATTGCGCCTTCGGAGCCGTGCCTGACTACATTGAGGGTCATCGTCCGCCAGGACGAGACGGAATGCATGGATGAGGCCCTGATAACCATTACCGATTCATTCGTGGATCAAACCGCCGTGGCCGGGGGAACGCGCAAGGGGATTACCAGGGTATACGTACCGCCGGGCTCCGGGAGAGATGTGGCGTTCGAGATTCGATGTGGACAAGAACGTCATCGTGATTAACAACGGACACAGAGACTTCGTGTACGCCGGGAAGCACAAAAGCCGCAAGCTTCGTTATATTTGCCGCCTGTTCTGCAAAGAACTGGTTCGTCACAATTTCCCCGGGCTGCAGACAGACGAACTCCTTGAGCGGATGATCGAACTCTCCTTATACACGGAAGAGCATCTGAAGTGAGGCTTTTAACCGGTTATGCCATTTTATATAATCGCAGGCATCGCCGTTACGGGCATCTTTATACAGCCTTTAAAGAAACGCCCAGAATGCGGCTGCGTTGCTGATCGATGCAAAGACTCCGCCGTGAACAAGCCCGAACGGCTGCAGACGCTTTTGATCTAAATCGATTTCAACAACTGAAAACCCCATGTCAGGGTTTCCAGGTGATGACTTGGTTTTTGAAATCGATGCTATAGTCGAAATGGCGTAAAAAATTCATGCCCAGCAAACCGTTATGGCCGACGGAAGGGCCTGTGTGTTTAATGATGCCGACCAGCGCATTTTCCAACTTCAGGCTCCCGACTTTAATATAGTTTAATGTTGTTACTTTGAGATCGACTACTTTCCCGGATACTACTTTGGCGGCAGCCTTTTTTGACTGGGTGATATATAATTGTTCTACGATATCTTCATGCAGCGTTGTGATGGTAGCCCCTGTATCCAGAAGGAGTAATGCTTCCACCTCTCTTCCTCTGTATCCCAGTTTTACCGGCACAAGGACTCGATTACCATCGATAGTAACGTTGGTTTGCAAACTTTTTAA
>JAZDGK010000049.1:0-4403 GCA_043806955.1 Pseudomonadota bacterium
ACTATGTTCGACTGACCTGATGACACCGGCTGAAGACGCTGCACTCTCTTGAGAGCCTCTTGCAAAACGTCCTCTTTTTCCCAACCTCTGCGTCAGGCTCAGATGTTAATCCTCGGAAGGCCAGGAAGCTAGGAAGCCGGGAGGCTGGGAAGGCGAAGCCAGAAAGCTAACCCGCTGCGATTGGCTCTCAGCCTTCTCGCCTCCCAGCATCCCAGCCTTGAAGCCTTCAAGGGTTAAAATCTTCGCCTTCCTTGACCTTGGCCAAAATTGAGCATTTTGCAAGAGGCTCATTTATTTGCGAATAATTGATCCAGGGCGATAATAGCCCCCGGCCACAGTAATATTTGGATAGACAAAGGTTCCACGGCCCAGGATCGATCCGGGATTGGTGACAGAATTACAACCGGTCTGAACTTCGTCGCCTGCAATAGCCCCCAACTTACGCAAGCCCGTTTGATACGCCTTGCCTTCGATGGAAAGAGTGATCGGATTGCTGATGAATCTTAGATTGGCGAGTTTTGTTCCAGCTCCCAGGTTGCAGTTAAACCCCAGAATGCTGTCTCCAAGGTAGGCGAAGTGCCCGGCCTTTGCATCGTCCAGCATGAGGGAGTTTTTCATCTCCGTAACATGGCCTACCACGCAACGTGCCCCGATCAGGCAGGAACCGCGAATATACGCCCCCTGCCGAATTTCGGTCCGGTTGCCGACTATTGTCGGACCCTTTATTAGAGCTCCCGGTTCAACGACCACACCCTCTCCAATCGCTATTGCTGAATCGAAGAAGACCGATCCGGCATAAAGAACAGAGGCGCCTTCCAGAGCCTTCCCTTTTTTCAGTACGGCCATCTTCCCTTTGGTTGCATCTCCCGAGACAATCTCGACATTCCCCTCGGCATCAAAGAGTCTCCCCTGATGCATAATCAACGTTCTGTCGAGCGGCCTGGCCAAAGGAAGATCGTGAGGCAAACCCGGGGGGATACTGCGCGCGAGGTACTCTTTGACCCTTGGCAGTGCTTCCCACACAAGACCAAGGTTGCTGAAGAGGTCTCTATGAGAGAATCGTTCCAAATCAAAAAAGTCTTCAGGACTTAGCAGACGGAGTCCTCCACGGACCAGACAGGCCGCGTTTCTCAATAGGATCTAAATCCATTATCTGATTATGGCCAAAGATGCAACCAAAAAAAAATTCCGCGAAGCTGCAGGCCCTAACCCGGACAAGCCGGAAATCCGAAACTCAAAATCCGAAATCCGAAACAAATTCGAATGACCCAAAAGCGGAAAATTCAAAACGCTAGAGAACAAGACAGCGCCGGTTAATGAAATGAAAGTCTTGCCGGATAATGCGCGAATATTTTTCCTTAGTGACTAAGCTGGTGAAAAAATAAGGCCACCGCTGCTCCTTTTTCGTGTTGATGAGAAGACGAAAAAACATTACATTTCTTTCCGTCCGGCGATGCCGGAAAGCGACTGGATAAAAAAGCGGCGGGGCAGTTTACCTGTCTGAAGCCTTAAGGAGGAACGGCAAATGATTCCCCTGGTTCGTGCCGACAGTAAAGAGGGCCGAGCGAAACTGGCTCTCCTTGTATCGAGGCAGATGAGTTTCACCGGAATAGACGAGTCTGACATAAAGAAGATCCTTGAGGATATTCGCACGGGCGGAGACAAGGCCCTGCTCGATTACATACGTCGATATGATGCGCCCAAACTCAAGGACTCTTTCCTTAGAGTTGATACAAAAGAATTCAAGAAGGCCCGTACCCAAATCGACGGGGACTTCCCGGTGGTTTTGAAACGGGCGATTTCACAGATTGAGGAGTTTCATTCAAGGCAGCGCCAGCATTCCTGGATGGTTACCAGGACTAACGGCACGATTGTAGGCCAACTCGTGCACCCTGTGGATACTGCCGGCTTGTACGTTCCGGGGGGGAAAGGCGGGGATACGCCGCTCATTTCCTCAGTGCTGATGACGGCAATCCCGGCAAAAATCGCCGGGGTCTCACGGATAGTACTCACAACTCCGCCGCGGCCCGACGGCAGCGTGAACCCTTACCTTCTATTTGCAGCCCAGGAGGTCGGTGTAACCGAAATCTACAGAGCGGGAAGCGCATGGGGTATCGCCGCGCTGGCCTACGGAACGGAAACCGTGCCGAAAGTCGATACTGTTGCCGGACCGGGCAACATATACGTTACTCTGGCCAAAAAACTTCTTGCCGGCACGGTCGGAATAGACATGATTGCGGGCCCCAGCGAAGTACTCATTATCGCGGATGATACAGCGGACGCTGAGTCCGTTGCTGCCGACATGTTATCTCAAGCGGAGCACGACATCCTGGCTACGGCGATATTGATCACGACTTCCTTGAAGCTGGCCCATGCTGTCTCGGCCTTTATGAAGAAGCAAATCCAGGAGCTGCCGCGGAAGGAAATCGCTGCTGCCTCGCTGGCACGAAATGGGGCGATTCTCGTAGTCGGCGACGTGTCAGAGGCCATATTTCTGGCAAATAAGATTGCCCCAGAACACTTGGAACTCATGGTGAAAGAGCCTTTTTCCCGGCTTGGAGAGATCAAACATGCCGGCGCAGTCTTCCTTGGAAGCTTCTCTCCCGAGCCCATGGGGGATTATGTTGCCGGGCCGAACCACGTACTCCCTACGATGGGGACCGCCCGGTATTCCTCGGCATTGAGTGTAGAGCATTTCTTGAAAAAGACCAGCCTGATCTATTATACGGAATCGGGCTTTCGCGAAGACGCCGGGAGTGTTATGCGCATGGCCGAGATGGAGGGCCTTTACGCCCATGCGCGTGCCGTATCGGTTCGTATGAAAAAGGGAGTTGAGAAGTAGTCGTTTGTTTCCGGCATAAAACTCGAAAGCTCTCTGACCCTGTCTAAGCTTTACCCCCCTCTTGAAGATTATCTCGTCACATTCGTGGAGCACCCGGTGGCAGACGGCACCTGTGGGGTGCAAGTAGAACCGGGACTCAATTCCAAACCAAACCCATAGACAAGATCATGTGGCACAGCCGCCCTCGGCTGTGAACCGGCGTGATTTCACAGCCGAGGGCGGCTGTGCCACACAGATGTCTTCTCGATACCGGCTTGATTCAACAGGCATTCGTATCAGCCCAGTCCCACTTCTACCTGCACCCGCGCCTATGAAGAAACGTGCAATCGTCTGCGCAAGCTCACCCCGACAGGTTGTATCATAATCGTACACTAGACTGTACAACATCAATACACAAGAAATCGGGGCAATTAGTCAGTTTTCACCCGGAGACTGCGGTATCCGGATTCAACCCCTCAGTCATCAGCCATCACCAACAACTCAAAACAAACAACATCTTAAGCTGAACGCCCCATGCGGAAATCCTGGGTTCCCGGATGGAAACCAGTCTGGTCTTCTGTGAGCCGGACGTTTGCCGGTGTGTGAAAAACAGACAAAGACCTGACGAGATCTTTTTCACATGAATGGAGTTTCATTTCGCACGAACCGTAAACCAGCGCTGATTGCGGGGATTCGCCGGACACAGGAAACGCCATCGGCACATAAATTGCTTCTGGTCATCAACAAGACAAACATAAACTTATCGGCACTTGTGAAAATCAACTTGAATGCACGGGCGCCGGCATGATGGCGGTCAGATGAGTTTGAACAACCATTATGGAACGGGCAGAAAGAAGGAACGCCGGGCGCATCTGCGGGCCGGCGTTTTCTTCTCGCCCGCGAGTGGAGAACGGGGAGGTGATGAAGTGGGTTGTGTCGCACCAGCAGTGTTGGTTGGAGAGGAAGTGATACTGAAGGTGAGAAGACCAAACGCGGTGCGCGACACCGGGATGGGTCAGATCTAGGAGGCTGTCCGAGAACTGGGATCGTAGCGAGGAAAGCGGAGGACGAGACCAAATATTCACGGATTTGAGGGATAATAGTGAACCTATAGCCCGAAAATCCGGGGATATTTGGGCCGTCATCCCGCTTTCCGCAGTAGATCGTCAGTTCTCGGACAGCCTCCTAGTATCCGTTCACCGTTCACCGAAAAGGACGTTTCTTGCGCTTCTTACGGCTGACAGTTAACGGAGAATACGATCACCATCGACTGTTCGGAGAAAAAACGCTTTTCAGGTTCTTACGGACAATGATGAACGTTTACTCCGTGGTCCGTGGTCAATCCACCACCCGAACTGACCTGAGTTTACGTGCTTATTTTAACATCGACGCCGGATGAAACCAAGAATAGGCGGTGGATTTGGGTTAAATAAGGGTATTGCAAAAAATCCGCTACCGGATTAAATAAAAAGGTTTGTGTTTTCAGTTGGCATTTTGGAGGACGATAGTCCTAAGTTTCTACGAGCGGAGGATATATGAAAGAAGGCATTCACCCCAAGTATTCCAGGACAGTAATACGCTG
>JAZDGK010000050.1:0-5940 GCA_043806955.1 Pseudomonadota bacterium
AGTGACGAGGCTCCTGCAAAACTCAGGTGCAAGTAGAAGTGGGACTGGGCTGATACGAATGCCTGTTGAATCAAGTCGGTATCGAGAAGACATCTGTGTGGCACATGATTTTGGCTATGGGTTAGGTTTGGAATTGAGTCCCACTTCCGGTTCCCCCCCAACAAAACGCCTTGATTGTAAGATCGATACCATGATAGTATCGTGAAAAATTCACGCATTCTCTGCTACTTGGCTTCAAATGGGAGTCTCTCGGACTTGGAACCTGCCGGACTTGCGGGACCGTCACCCCCACTTTCCGCAGCAGATCGTCATAAGTTCGACAAGCTCTCCGTTTTCCCTTGCCCGGAAGAATATGGGTCAGGAGTATAACCGGCATTACGGCATCTTCGATGAGGAGAGAGAATGAAGAAGTCGCGTATCCTGATTGTGGAAGACCAGGTCAGGCTGGCAAACAGCCTGGGGTACAATCTGAAAGCCTTAGGGTACAGTGTCCCCGCGATAGCTTTCTCCGCAAACGACGCGATCCGCCAAGTGGAAGAATACGGGCCGGATCTGGTGCTCATGGACATAAATCTCGAAAGAGAAATGGACGGGATCGAGGCGGCTGAGAAAATTCGCTCCCTGTATGATATACCGGTGGTCTACCTGACCGGGTATGGCGATGACGAGACTCTGGACCGTGCCAAGGCCACCGGACCGTTTGGTTACCTGGTCAAGCCGGTGGGGATGACTGAGCTCCGCAGCACGATCGAAATCGCGCTCTGCAAGCATGCATGGCATCAAGAACTGAAGGAGAGTGAAGCTCGTTATCGGTCCATCGTCCAGGACCAAACGGAGCCGGTCTTCTGGTGGGCGCCTGATGAAAGACTGACATTCGTGAACCAGGCAACCTGCCGCTGTTTTGGCCGGAAAGCCGACGAGCTTATCGGACGCACGTTTGTGGAGTTCGTACCCGAAGAGGACCGAGGGGCATTTACGGGCTTTCTTTCCAGTCTTACGTCCGAATGCCCTGTGGGAACCAGGGAAATCCGTGTGGTTGCAACCGGCGACGAAATCAGATGGCTGCGATGTACCATTCGGGCCATGTTTGACAAGAAAGACAGGCTCGCCGGATTCTGGTCGGCAGGTCACGATATTACCCACCAGAAGGAGATGGAAGACCAGATTAGAGTCCGCCTTACTCGCGAAGCGGCCATTGCCCAGGCTTCGCGACTGTTTATTTCGCCTGAGGGTGCGGATTTACAGGAGGTTCTGAAAGTTCTGGGGGAAGCTTTTTCTATGGATAGCGCCTGTTTGATCAGCCTCGACAAAGAGGGAAAGGATGAATCAGTCTGTGAATGGCATTCCGGGGCGCCGGGTTTGAAGCCAAAACTGACAAGCGCCGACCTGATCCCGGTTCCTTCAAGGATGAGCAGGCTCAGGCAAGGGGAAAGCGTTACGGTCCGAGACAATAAAGCTGATGACATGTCAATCAATGCAAATGGCGGAAACGGATGCGTAGTACTTGTCGCCGTCCCGATCCATTCTATAGCCGGGAGATTTGCCGGGTTCATGCGATTCGATAAGGCGCAAGCCGGTCGAGAATGGTTTGCTGAAGATATGCAGGCTTTTAGAGTGATAGCGGACATGGTCGGTATTCACTGGGAACGCAGGCGGATAGAGGAAAAGCTCCTGAAAGCCGTAGAATCGGCCGACATGGCCAATCGCGCAAAGAGTGAATTCCTGGCTAATATCAGCCATGAAATAAGGACCCCGTTGAATGCGATACTGGGAATGACCGAACTGACGCTCGGCACCGAAATGACGGATGAACAGAGAGAGTACCTCGAAACGGTCAAGGTCTCGGCCGATGCCCTGCTCTATCTCTTGAATGATCTCCTTGATTTTTCAAAGATAGAAGCCGGGTATCTACAGCTCGAAGAAGTCTCTTTTGACCTTAACGCTGTATTGGAGAATGCCGTTGATACATTAGCCTTCAAGGCGCACGAAAAAGGGCTGGAGCTGATTTACGGAATCAAGAATGACGTTCCAGATCTGCTGATCGGAGATCCTGGAAGGCTGCGACAGATTATTGTAAATCTCGGCAGCAACGCCGTCAAGTTTACCGAGAAAGGGCAGGTGCTGATCTCCTGCGAAGTTGTAGATCGTATGGAAGAGTTCGTTGTTTTGCATTTTGCCGTTTCGGATACGGGAATCGGAATCCCCGGAGACAAATTAGAAGTCATTTTTGATTCGTTCTCTCAAGTCGATGGATCGGCCGCCAGAAGATATGGCGGGACCGGATTGGGGCTGTCTATTTCCAGACAACTGGCAGAGAGACTGGGTGGAAGAATCTGGGCTGAAAGCGAACCGGGCAAGGGCAGCACATTCCATTATACAATGCAGGCGCATTTGGCGGCCGACCGGGCGCAAAGGCATCATCCAACAGGGCCGGATCTTGAGCGGCTAAGTTCTGCCGATATGAGAGCTCTGATCGTTGATGACAACGCGACTACTGTCGACGTCCTGCTGGAGATGATCTCGTCGCTGGGTATGGCGTGCAAGGGGATTGTCGACCGGCAGTCTGCCCTGCTGGAGATAAAGACTGCTGCTGAGGCCGGCAGTCCCTATAATCTGGTCCTCTTGGATTCACAGGCGCCTCTGATGGATGAAGTCGCGTTTGTCGAGAGTCTAAGGAGCCTGTCTCTTTCCCCAAGTCCTGTCGTTATTCTGATGATCCTTAAAGGAGAACAGAAACGAGCTCCGCCGAAGACTCTATCAGGGCAGATTACGGCCTGCATTTCCAAGCCTGTTAAGCGATCAGATCTCTTTTCTTTGTTGGCCCGAGTGATTGGAGAGGAATCCGGAACAGGAGCCCCTCCCACGATCAATCCGCCTGAACCCAGGCCTCTCTTGGAACAGGAGGCTTTTCAGAAACCGAGGATTCTCCTGGCAGAAGATAATCCAGCCAACCGGAAGCTCGTCCTGAAGATACTGGAGAAGCACGGCTGCAATGTCAGTACGGCTGGAAATGGGAAAGAAGTTCTGGATTTGATGGAAAGAGACCCTTTCGACCTGATATTAATGGATATCCAGATGCCGGTGATGGACGGGCTTGAAACGGCAAGAGTCATTCGCAGTCAGGAAAGACTTACGGGAAAGCGTGTACGGATAATCGCGATGACCGCACACGCCATGAAAGAGCATAGAGAACGATGCCTCGAAGCCGGTATGGACGGGTTCATTTCAAAGCCGATCAAGCTTTCCGAGCTGTCTTGCGCCATCAGTCAGATCGAAAGCAGAAGCCAGGAAAAATCTGGGGATGCGCAAGCGGAGGACGAGAAACGTAGATCTTTTCTCGATAAAGCGCTGGATTCCTTCGGAGGGGATTATGATTTAGTCAAAGAGGCTATAGGACTTTTCCTCGAAGATTATCCCGCTCATCTGGAAACTATGAGAAAGGCCATTTCGGACGATGACGCCCGCGGGCTTGCCAAGGCTGCCCACAAGTTTAAGGGTTCGATCGCAACTCTCCTGATTCCTCGCATAAACGGACTAACCTTTGAACTGAAAGGGGCAGGTGAGGAAAAACGCTTCGATCAGGCAACGAAGATCGTGGATGAGATGGAATCACGCCTCAAAGAATTCGTATCTTCAGTAAAATACCTTCCCGAACTCTCTTTGCCCTAGGCACTTAACAGTTTCTATTCATACAATTTTAGGATCAATATCCAATGTTCAATGCTCAATAACCAATTTCCAACCAGGAGAGGGTCCCTTGGACATTGAACATTGAGTATTGGACATTCGATATTGGGAATTGACCTATGCACGAAGCTGGCCTGAAGCTGTGATGCGTAAAGTGCCAAGTTATTTCTGAGCAAGCCCTCAGTACAGCTCCACGAAAATGTGTACCCAAAATAGATGGACTCTGATAGGCGGGGTTTTCTAACCCCGCCTAAATATGGATGACCCCGTTGCCGGGCGGTCCTGGAAAGGGCCTCCTGTCCGAAGGGCGGGAAAGGCCGTGTACTATGAGTACTTTGCTCTGTGTAGCTGTACTTGGAGTGCCTGCACTTTTCATTCTTCAATGAGATTCTTTCCTATTTTGCTTTCAGTCTCAGAGTCCAATCCACCAACCTTTCAAGCAACTGCTCTATGAGTTCCGTCGTCTTCCCATCGGTGATTCGCCCATAATCGTCGACTTTTTCCCCTGCAAAGGGCATCATGACTTCAGGCTGATTAACGGGGTGCATGTTCAGATAGACAAAGACCTGCCTGAGATGATACTGCGCCCTTGCTCCCCCGAGCATTCCAACGGAGGCGCTCATTACGGCAACGGGCTTATCATCAAAGGCGTTATCCCCGAAGGGCCGGGAGGCCCAGTCAATAGCATTCTTGAGTACGCCCGGAATCGAGTAATTGTACTCCGGTGTCGCAATAAGAATTGCATCCGCCGATCTGATCCTCGCCTTGAAATCCCTTACTATTTCCGGAAACTCGTACTCGAAGTCCTGGTTATATGGCGGAATATCCTCCAGATCGAACACTTCAAGCCTGATGCCTTCAGGGCTCACTTCCTGGGCAGCCCTCATCAGCGCCTTATTATAAGAACCCTCTCGAAGACTCCCCGCAAAACCGAAGATCGTCATCTTTCCAGTAGTATTCATAGGTCCCCCTCCCTTAGCTCTGATAGCTGATTGTTTACGCATCGTTTAAGGCAGCCGCTTGTCAGTCCGATACGGTGATTGATATAGACTTTCAGATAATGTTTTTGGGAAGGCAGCAGGGAGGGGATAGTACCTGTTCGTACATCCCCGACCAATAAGGGTCTGTCACGGAATAACTTGAGCATTCTGAGCGCCGATCCATCCCGTCCGGCTGCGTTGCGCGTCGGGTGCATACTCACGGTATGCGCCCTCCTCGCGCCTTGCCAGACGGGCGCCTCAGCACTCAGAATTGCGCAACTTATTCCGTGACAGACCCTAACGCACCCAAAAGCTTTATCTGAAAGTCTATGGAACAGGAGTTGACCCATGCGGCTTATCCTTGCTAATTTTCTGGCGTTCATTTCTCTCTTCCTGCTGGCAAACCCGCTTTCAGGAGGCACTTATCTGAATTCCGCGCACGGGAATTCAGAAAGCGGTGTAAAAAGAGGTGCGGGCGGCGCCACAGGTTTCCCCGATTATCCTGCAGGAAGCTGCGCCCACTGTCATGAGCAGCATGCCAGCATCGACGGCCTTGAGCCCGAGCCTGAAGCGTCATCCCCATCCCCATATGCCCTCTTTGCTAATAATTTTAACAGATCGAGACAACAAACTCCATACGATCAGTCGGATAATTTCTGCTTCTACTGTCATGCCGGAACGGGATCCTTGCAGAGCGGGGGCGCAATCTTCAATTATAGCTACTCCCGTACGTTTGGCGGATATACCGGCTCCAATCCCAGCGGGATTTTTGCCGCATTCAACGGCGGTTCGTCCCATAATCTCTATGATTTATCGCGCTTTTCCCAAGAAAGATTCTCGTTTTTCAAAGAGTCTTCAAACCCGTGTTGTGCCTGCCACGAACCGCACCTGGCCAAACGGAACAGGGCCGTTCCTGCCGACCCCGCCCGTACCGCCATTTCCAGGCCATCTGATCATTACAATCTCTGGGGCGATGACCCCGGCGAACGGATGGATGCTTACGCGGCTTCGGTGGGAGGATCATACAGATCGCCATATATGTATGGATCGATTGGGACTTATGAACCCAACGGCATGGGCGCCCTGCATGACGGCTCGAAAGTGCCCGACTACAATACGTTCTGTCTGGATTGCCACCAGTACCAGGTCCCGACCACACAGTCACAGGCCTGGCCCGGCAGGGGCGGAGCCGGAGCTCCGGCAGGGTATCTTTCGGCAATAAACTGGGGGGCAAACGGCGATAAGCACGGCGCCATGCATCGAGCTCGCAGCG
>JAZDGK010000051.1:0-29113 GCA_043806955.1 Pseudomonadota bacterium
GAGGCCGGCAGGAAGGTTCAAGAGACACTCATGGCCAAAGGTCTGCATGGACGCGAGGTCACCTTCAGCGAAGACTTATTGAAGGGCCTGACTGAAGAACTTTTGGTGTTTTTCTGGCAAAACGGCGTGCAATCAAAGGAGAGAATAATAAAGATAAGGTCGACTCTGGGTTTCTCTGATTCGACTCTGGTAGCAGTTTCTGACGAAGCGAATGAGGAAAGGGCGGAAGAGGCCCTTAAATATGGAGCTGATTATGCGATTGCGCTCGGCGATGCATCGAAGGTGATGAGTATCATGCGTGACAAGTGCGATCGGGCACTGACGTTTGAAAATGCGCCGGCGTACGTTCAGCCGTTCATAGACTCCGTTTGCAACGTTGTTTCAACCATGGCTTACATGGATGTCTCCCCGAAGGGAATCCGGCTGCAGCACGGTCACTACCTGCATGGCGACATCTCCGGGATAATGGGGATAACCGGGTCCGGACCGGGCTATATCGCAGTCTGCTTTGCGTCCGATACGGCACGGAAACTCGTTGCCGGCATCCTGGGCCAGAACCCTGAAGATCTGGGACTGGCGGACATACGGGACGGTGTCTACGAAGCTACCAATATGATTGCCGGCGGCACGAAAGCCAGGCTTTCCGGGACCCCCCATCATTTTGAAGTGACCACCCCCGTGGTCGTTGACGGAGTCGAGAACAAGTATACCCGGCTTGGTGAGATCCCGTGCCTGGTATTGCTTTTTGAGTTGGAGGGAGATCCTTTTGCAGTGCAGGTCTGCTTAGGACGTTCACCGTTCACCGTTGACCGTTCACCGACGGGTTGACCCCATGGTGAGTCTCAGTTGGGTTTCGCCTTGCTCAACCCAACCTACGATCTACTACGATCTACGATCTCCGCTGAAGCATACATGCAGGTTGGGTTGAACGGAGTGAAACCCAACAAATTGGCTGATAAAGGAGAATGGTCCTATGATTTTCGGCGTGAGAATACTGGTTGTAATCGGGATCGCACTGGGGATGCTTTTTCCCGGTTCGGCGTTTGGCGGAAATGTGAACCGCCCTTTGAAAGTGCTGAACGTTTATAATTGGGAGGACTATTTCGGGGATACGACAATCCGGGATTTTGAAAAGAAATTCGGAATCAAAGTGAATCTCAGGACCTACAAAAACGAAGAGGAGATGCTGTCGGCAGTGCAGTCGGACCCGGCAAGATACGACATCGTAATCATCAGCGGAACTGTGGTCCGCGAGATGATGGACTTGAGGCTACTCGCACCCGTCGATTTCCGGAGTGTCGGCAACTTTCGCAACATAGATCCAATGTTTCGGAACCCGGTCTATGATCCGGGTAACCGATACTCCGTTCCATACATGTGGGGCACCACGGGGATTGCCGTCAATCGCAAATACGTGAAAGGAACCGTTGACAGTTGGAAGGTGCTCTTCGATCGAAAGTACAAAGGGAAGATAGCGCTTCTGGAAGATACGGATGAATTGATCGGCATGGCATTGAAAGCGAACGGCCGTTCCATTAACAGCAATAATGCAGCGGATCTCGATTCGGCCAGAAAAGCGCTCCTCGGACAAAAGCCGATCATAGCAGGATACTATGACTGCATAAAGATCAGAAGCGACATCATTTCGGAGCGGATCTGGGTTGCACAGCAGTTTAGCGGAGAAGCAAGTTATGCGGCTGACAAGAATGAAAACGTAGAATACGTGATTCCGAAAGAGGGGGCATCCATTTGGGTGGACAATATTTGTATCCCAAGGGACTCGCGCAATAAGCTCACAGCCGAAATTTTCATCAACTACATCCTCGATCCGGAGGCAAGTGCGAAAATTGCCAATTATCTCTGCTACGCCAACTGTAACAAGGCGGCGGCAAAGTACACAAGGAAAGAGATATTGACTGATAATTCCATCTATCCACGATCGGATATCCTTAAAAGATGCGAGTTTTTTAAACGCGAAGGTACGGATGAGGAGATCGGGCGGGGGCATGCCTTAAGGAACCGTATCTGGTCGGAGCTGAAGGCGAGATAGGCCGCACCCGGAAACCCCGGGTTTCCGAAAGGCGCTATCAGCACTCAGTACAACTCCACATAAGAAGGTATCCATTATGCTGAGATTCCCCCGTCGGATAGGCGGTCCTTTCCAGGGCCGCCCAGCGACCGAGGCGTCCATAGGCGGGGTTAGAAAACCCCGCCTATCCGGGTATTGTTTTTGGGTGCACATTTGTGTGGAGCTGTACGCAGCTATCAGCTTTCAGCTCAATATGTTGTTTATCCGAGATGTTTTGCTGACGGCTGACAGATTGAACCCGGAAACGATAGTTTCCGGATGAGCACGAGATAGTCTCCAAGATGACAGGTTTCTTTCGACGAAAACTGGGTAGAAAGATCACAGCCTTTTTCCTTGTGGTCGGTTTTGTGCCGCTTTCGGTCCTCGGCGTCCTCTCCATAACCTACCTCAAACGTTCACTGAGTGACACTGTTGGTGATAATCTTGTGGTGTTGACCAAACAGGTCGGCACGGAAATAGAACGCTCAAGGTTCAACGCCTACATGAATATCAAGACGCTTGCGGCAAACCCGGTAATAGCGCCCGAGTGCACCGACAACGACGTAAAGCTTGTCGAAATGCAGAAGGTCCAGGACTTCTACAGGATCTTTGAAGACATCACCCTGATCGACACATGCGGAAACGTTATCGTTTCTACCACGTATAATTACCGCGGCGCCTGGAATGCTAAGACCTGGTACAAGGAGGCGCGCGAGGGGAAGGCTGTAATATCCAACGTCCATTGTATCCTCAACCCGACAAAAGTCATCTTTGTGGCTACCGCTCCGGTACTGGACAGAACCGGAAAGGTCTCGGCCATAGTTGCCGGCCAGGTTAATATGGAAAAGATATGGGATATTACGGACAGAATTCGTGTGGGGAAAACCGGTTTTGCATTCATGACCAACCGGGACGGCGTTCTCATTGCGTGCCCTGAAAAGAAGAAGGTCTTCGAGAAGCTTTCCCCTGACCGCTTGCTGCAGTCGGTATTGCACAATTCGGATGGCACTGTCGAGTTCGTCAATGAGGGGGCCGGATGGATCTGTGCTTACTCCGCACTTAAAGGCCATCTTGAATTCCCAGGCAAGGCATGGAAGATCGGCATCTGCCAGAAAACGGAAGATGCCTATGAGGCTGTGGCGCAAACGCGCCGGCAACTATTGATGGCTGCCCTGATATGTCTTCTTCTGATTACCGTTCTCAGCATATTTTTGACCCGCAGCATTAGCATGCCGGTAAAGGCGCTGGTGACTGCCACGGAGCAGGTGGCCGGGGGTAACCTGGAATACTTGACCGAGGTGAAAAGACAGGATGAGATAGGGCTGCTTGGCGAATCTTTCAACAGGATGACGCGGGATTTAAGGAAGACTACGGTTTCCAAGAATTATGTGGACAGCATAATTCGAAGCATGCTGCACGCCCTCATAGTCACGACTCCCGAACTGAAAATAATGACCGTGAATCCGGCTGCGCTCGATCTCTTGAAATACGAGGAAAAGGACCTGACAGGAGAGCCTGTCTGGAAAATACTGGAACGGGAGACTCTTCCCGTGATGGTCGAGTCGGGCTTGACTGACCTTACATTTTCCGACGAACCGAGCACGAGCAGAAGCACTGAAAATGCCGAAGCCGGATTCAATTGTGACGTCAATTACCTGACGAAAGACGGCGAAGTAATTCCTGTTAAGATGAGTGTTTCTCTCGTCTTCAACGAACAGGAAAGGAGCTCGGGCATAGTATTCGTGGCCCAGGATATGCGGGAGATAAACAGACTTATCCGGGACCTGGAACGGTCGAGGGCTGTGGCGGACGCGGCCAATCGTGCCAAGAGCGAATTCGTGGCCAATATGAGTCATGAAATCCGCACGCCGATGAACGGCATCCTCGGTATGACCGAGTTGACTCTTGATACGAGTCTCACCCTCGAGCAGCGCGAGTATCTGGAGGCCATAAGCGCCAGTGCCGACACTCTAATGCGAATACTGAACGATGTACTCGATTTTTCAAAGATCGAGGCCGGCAAGCTCAGCCTCGAAAAGATTGATTTCGATCTTGGAACCGTTGTTGAAGACGTCGGACTGTCCATGGGGAGTCGTGCTGCGCAAAAAAGGGTGGAGCTGGCCTGCACAATTGAAAAGGATGCCCCTTCGGCACTGATCGGAGACCCTGTCCGGTTGAAGCAGGTCCTGTCAAATCTGGTCGGGAACGCCGTCAAGTTTACATCCGAAGGTGAAATAGTCATCCGTGCCGAGGTGCGGGAAGAAAAAGGCGATGAGACAACAATCCTGTTTTCGGTTACTGATACCGGCATAGGAATTCCGGAGGACAAACAGGCGTCGGTTTTCGAAAAGTTTGTCCAGGCGGACGGGTCGACTACCCGCAAGTATGGAGGCACCGGACTGGGTCTGGCCATATGCAGGCAACTGGTTGAGTTGATGGGCGGAGAGATCGGTGTGGAAAGCGCTCCGGGAAAGGGCAGCCGCTTCTGGTTCACTTCCACGTTCAAGAAGCATGAAGGGAAGGCGAAGGCACAGGCGGCATCCCCTGAAATACAGGGGATACGCGTGCTGATAGTCGATGATAATGCAACCAACCGATTGATCCTGTCCGATATCGTTCAGTCTTTCGGCTGCCGTTCTCATGCCGTAGCGAGCGGGAGGGAGGCCATAAGGGCTCTGAAGGATGCGGTTCGGTTTCGCGAGGGTTATCAGTTTGTGCTCCTGGATGTACAGATGCCCGAAATGGACGGCGTTCAGACGGCAAAAGCGATCAAGAACGATCCTGAAATAAGGGATACCGTGATAAGTGTAGCGTCTTCCATGGGCGTAAGCGAAGAGGCGGCTCTTTTCCGGGACATGGGCTGTGCCGGTTACCTGATAAAGCCCGTCAAACGGCTTCAGCTCTTGAGAACTATTACGGAGTCTCTCTCGCCTTCAACCGAGACAAAAATGGTTGATAGAACTGCTGGAGAAAAGGGCAGGGCCTGGAGAGCAAATGCCCGTGTTCTTTTGGCGGAGGATCATCCTGTTAATCAGAAAGTGGGCTGCGCCATGCTGAAGAAGGCAGGATGCCAGGTGGATGTGGCGGCTGACGGCTCAAAGGTTCTGGAGGCCATAGAAAAGTGCCGATACCGGATAATATTCATGGATGTTCAAATGCCGGTCATGGATGGACATGAGGCCACGCGTGCCATTCGCGAAATGGAAAAAGAGACAGGCGAACACAGAACAATAATTGCGATGACCGCTCACGCAATGGCGGGCGATCGAGAGATCTGCATTTCGGCCGGCATGGACGATTACATTTCAAAGCCGATAAAAGAGGCCACGCTGCTCGGCATCCTCGATAAATGGCTGGGAGAGACCGAGAGCGTCAACCAGAGTGATCTAACGGCTCCTCAAGAGCCTGTTGAAGCGGACAGCGCGCCGATTTGCATCAGGGCAGCTCTGGAGAGATTTGGAGATGATCGGGCATTTTTTCTGGAGGTCCTCGAAGATTTCAAAGAGGCCACCACGCTGCAAATTGAAAGACTGTCTGAGGCTATAAGCGGCGGCGACGCAGAGACTGTGAGGCGAGAAGCCCACAGCATAAAGGGTGCGGCACGGACTGTTTCAGCCGAGGCCCTGGCTGAGAAGGCATTCCGGCTGGAGATGATGGGAAAAGAGAAGGATCTTTCCGAAGCGGGCATTATGCTTGATCAACTCTCGGCAGAGTTCAAACGTCTTTCCGAATACACCACGTCACTCGACGCCTGATAACCGTTCACCGAAAAGACGTTCCTCGCGCCTTTCAGGTAATATTTGGCTCCTGGTCTCTTGGCGCCAGGGACTCGAGACCGAAACGGAATACGCGATCACCGTGACTCTTTGCGACAAAAACGCTTTTCGGGTTATTACGGACAACGGTGAACGGATACGACGCCTGATAATCTACCGCAGAGCGGCAGGGCCGTAGCCAGAAAAGAACCTACCACGAAGGGCACGAAGAAACAGATTTTTGTCAGCCCCAAGGGGATGGCCCAGGGCAGCCCCTTGGGGGTCAGAGCAGATTAAATGAGCCCTGAAAGGGCGCCATGAGCGTCAATACAGCTCAAATCATGACAATCATGTCGGCAGAATAAGACAGCATAGCCCTCACACCTCAGTTCCCAAATCCGCATTCCGCAATCCGCAATCCGCAATGGAGTGTGCCGCCGTTTCCTGAATCTGGGTTTGTCTTGTGCCGGTTATGACTCCGTGAAATCGTCCTCAGCGGGGATGGTGTGCTCGGGCCGGACCCTCGTGGATCGCGTTTTCCGGCTCTTGGCCGGTTCGGCCAGCGCCTTTCTGTCCGGGGTGGAAGATCTGGCCTTTGAGTTCCTTGCCGGCCGGTTTCTGCCGTTGATTATTCCTTTTCCTATGCCTCCCACCAGGCTCAGAAGTTCTCGAAGGAACCCCTTGATCTCTTCAGCCTCTGTATTTACCTCTTTGGCGGCAACAGAGGACTTTTCCGCATTTTCCGCATTCCGCTGTACGACTTTGTCCATCTCGGCAATGGCCTGATTGATCTGCTCCACCCCGTGTGCCTGTTCGGTGCTGGCCCCCGAAATCTCACTGATCAGCTCTCCCACCTTTAAAGAGCTTGTTGCCACTTCTGCGAAAGCATTGCCGGTCTTGTTCACCAGCTCCGAACCGTCATTGATCTTTTTTACAGTGCCTTCTATGAGGTCCGCCGTATTTTTGGCGGCTTCGGCCGCGCGCATGGCCAGATTGCGAACTTCTTCGGCAACGACTGCGAATCCGGCCCCGGCCTCCCCGGCCCTGGCGGCCTCAACCGCTGCGTTAAGCGCGAGCAGGTTCGTCTGGAAGGCTATTTCGTCGATTGTCTTGATGATTTTCGATGTCTGCTGGCTGGCTCTGGATATCTCGTTCATAGAGGTCGTCAACTGAGTCATGGAATTGTTTGCTTCTCCTATGACACGCCGCGCCTCCTGCATCAGGCTGTCTGCCTGGGTCGCGTTATCCGCACTTTGTCTGGTCATTGAGGCCATTTCTTCGAGAGAAGAGGATGTCTCTTCAAGGGAAGATGCCTGTTCGGTCGCACCTTCGGCCAAAGACTGACTTGCGATGGAAACCTCGCCGGAAGCAGATATCAACTTTTCCACGCTGCCGTCCAGTATTTTGACGACATTCGACGCAGCCTTATCTATCGGTCGTGCTATGGAACGGGCGAGAATGTATGAGAGGCAGAGACTGCCAAGGATGAGAAGACCCATTATTGTAAAGAGAACCCTCCATGTGGTGCTGAGCTCTTTCTCCACGTCGTCAAGGTAGATGCCTGAACCTATGATCCAACCCCATTCCGGGAAAGCCTTTACGTAGGAGATCTTTGAGACGGGCTGGGGTTCGCCGGGTTTGGGCCACAGATAATCCACGAAACCGGCTCCATCCTTCCTGCATACTTCCACGAAGTCAACAAAAAGCCTCTTCCCGTTTGGGTCCTTGAAATCCGACAGATCTTTGCCGTTCAATTCCGGTTTGACTGGATGCATTATCATGTGAGGACGCGTGTCATTGATCCAGAAATAATCGTCCTTTTCATACCGCAGGTTCTTTATGACAGCCATGGCGGCCCGTTTGGCTTCGTCCTCAGGCATCGAGTCTGCCTTTGCCTGTTTGGCATAAAAATCCAGGACCCCCCATACGGATTCCACCACGTGGCGTGTTTTCAGGTAACGTGCTTCATACATCTTTTCTTTAAGCTTCGGGACGACCCATGCGCAAAGAAACGAGAAACAAACAATGTTGATGACGCCCAGTGCCAGTATCCTTGTAGATAGTTTAAATTTCTTAAGCATATCCTCTCCCCCTGTCTAACGGGCGTGGACATAAATAATTATCCCATCTTGCTTGTCTTTTGGTCCGGCTTCTGTGTTGCATCAAGGGTTAGTATCCGTTTACCGTTCACCGAAAAGGACGTTTCTTGCGCTTCTTACGGCTGACAGTTAACGGAGAATACGATCACCATTGACTGTTCGGAGAAAAAATGCTTTTCAGGTTCTTACGGACAACGGTGAACTGATAACGGTGAACGGATACATATGCGCCCCTTGATGCGCCTTGAATCCGAACCAAAATCCAGCGCAATATTGGGACACTTATTCATGTCTACGCCCCTAACGCTGTTTCGATGTGCACCGTTCAGTTCCGGAATGAGATGCTTCTTTCGGGGACAGCCGTTGTGACTGCAGGCGCTCGATGTGGGCATTGTCGATGGATTGACCATGCGATCAGTAATCCCGTTTGACTCTGCGCACGTGCCCATGCCTCTGAAATCGGCACATTTGAACGTTGACTTTAATGAATTCACGAGAGAAATTTCTATGCGCCTCAAATTCGTGAATATTTGGTCTCGTCCTCCGCTTTCCTCGCTACGATCCCAGTTCTCGGACAGGCTCCTAGTCCTAATTGGAAATTGGTTATTGAGCATTGGTGAGTTCGTAAAAAGTCGAAAAGTACGGCTTCTTGTCATTCCGGCCGAAGCCGGAAGCCAGTCTATTCAGTTAGTTAGGGGGGAGCTGGACTCCGGTTTTCACCGAAGTGACGGCTCTTGCAGGAGCCACCGATGTCTGTCAATTATCGTGGCGCTTATCGACATGACGCGAGCGATAATGCCGTCAGACTTTTTTCTTGACATACAAAAACCATTTTGTTACACACTGAATCCTAGTTCATCAACCCCTCAGCCTGTTTTCGGGCTGTTTTGGAATTCGGCCGCCTTGGGAGGTTAAGCATGAAAAGGAATACAAAAATACTCTTGATGACGATTATGGCAGCATTCATATTATCGTCGTGGGCTTACGCTCAGCAGGAAAAGATAAGGCTTGAACATGATGTATTCGCAAATCGGGAACGGCCGGGCGTTGAATTTTCCCATGCCAAACATTTCGAAAAGATCGATTGTCTTGAATGCCATCATTTCTACGTGGACGGCAAGAATGTCTGGGATGAGTCCCGCGAGACGAACTGTGCGGCCTGCCACAAACCGGCTCAGCAGGGCAGGACAATGGGCCTGATGAAAGCGCTCCACGAGAACTGCATAGGCTGTCACCGCAAGTCAAAAGGCGGAAGTAAGACCACGCCGATAATGTGCGGAGAATGCCACGTTAAATAATTTTTTCTCTTGACATCTCTTTGTGCGAACGATAAAAGGGCTCCTAGTACTCAATCTAGAGGGGCAAAAGGGATTTTAACGAAGGATGAACGCTATGATCACTGAGCTTTTCGACAAGATCTATATCGGCGCTTTTATAATAGGCGGGTTTCTCTTCGCCATCGGACCATTTGTCGCGTCATTCCTTCTCGCGCCAAAGACGAAAAATCCTAAAACCAAGAATGTCTATGAATGCGGGATGGACCCGCTGGGGCCGTCATGGGTGCGGTATGGGGCCAACTACTATCTTTATGCGTTGATTTTTCTGGCGTTCGATGTGGACGTGCTCTATCTTTTCCCGGTCGCTGCTGCATGGGGCCAGGACTTCAACATGAGAGAGGTTGCCGAAGTTATTATCTTTGTGGCTATTTTAAGTTTAGCAATTGTCTATGCCTGGGCAAAGGGGGCATTTAAGTGGGAACGGAAAGTACTAGGATAAAATTGATAAAGCCGGGAACGACGTCCCCGGAAGCAGAGGCTAAAATTGCGGAAGTCGAACCGGGACTAGTTCGGTTGGCTATAGTGGATGAGATACTCAATCTCTGTCGCGCCAACTCACTGTGGCCTATGACCTTCGGTCTCGCTTGCTGCGCCATTGAAATGATGGCTGCGGGTATGGCCCGTTTTGATATTTCCAGATTCGGGGCTGAAGTCTTCCGCCCGTCTCCCCGGCAGGCCGATGTCATGATAGTAGCCGGAACCATTTCCAAGAAGATGGCGCCCGCGGTGGTTACGCTGTACGATCAGATGCCTGCTCCCAAATGGGTTATCGCCATGGGCAATTGCGCTATTTCCGGAGGACCGTTCTCCTTCAAAGGGCAGTATGGCATTATCGAAGGAGCAGATAAGCTGATTCCGGTGGACGTGTATGTTCCAGGCTGCCCGCCGAGGCCGGAAGCCTTGCTTGAGGGGATTTTCAAATTGCAGGAGAAGATTGCCGGCAAGAGATTTTGGCCGGTAGCCCGGAGGAAGAGCCATGCTGGTTGATGAAACCAAGACGCAAATAGGGGCCATCTCCCCTCTACAGATCAATGATTCTGACTATAGCAAGACCGGCTATCACCTTGAGGTGATTTTAGACCCGGAACAGGTGACAAGCCTGGCCGAGGTCCTGATAGCGAGAGGCTTTTATATCGAGGATGTTACGGCGATAGATCTTAATCCCGATATGGAGGTTATTTATCATTACGCGCACACCGACGGGGCTTGCCGGGTAACAGGGCGCACTTATACTCCAAGGACTGCGCCTGAGGTTCCCAGTATATCGGGAATCTATTCCGGGGCGAATTGGCACGAACGCGAAACTCACGACTTCTTCGGGATAAAGTTTACCGGACATCCTTACCTGGTTCCGCTCCTGTTGCCTGAAGACGCGGAATTCCATCCATTAGTTAAAGCGGATGCCGAGCTGAAGCAGGCAAAAGACGTGAGGCGTGTAGAAGGTAAGGAGGCGGCAGCGCCGGCAGCAAAGGCGCCCGTGGCAACTCAGACGAAGCCGGCTGACCAGGGATAGGACACGCGGAAAAGGCGAAAAGCATGAAAGTAGAAAGAAAGCTACAAGATCCGGAAGGGCATACGTTATTTCTGAATATGGGGCCGCAGCACCCCAGTACTCACGGAGTACTGCGAGTCGTCCTCAAGATGGACGGCGAGTATATAGAAGATGCAGAACCCGTGCTCGGCTACATTCACCGCATGCATGAGAAAATGGGGGAAAATCGTACTTATGCCCAGTACCTTCCAAACATGGGCCGCGTCGATTACCTCTCCGCTTTGATCTTCAATCACGGCTATGCGGGCGCCGTGGAAAGGCTGACAGGGATTGTACCGCCCCCAAGGGCCGAATACATCAGGGTCATTACCTGCGAGCTTAACCGTATCTCCAGTCACCTTTTGTGGTTCGGGGCCTATGTAATGGACCTCGGTGGATTCACCCCGTTCCTGTACTCCTTTGACGATCGCGAAAATATTCTCGACCTTTTGGAGAGTGTGACCGGTTCCAGACTCACTTATTGTTATTTTCGCTTCGGCGGCGTTAATCGCGATATCGCCGATGATTTCATAGCAGGCACAAGGGCGTTCATCAAGCGGCTCCGATCGCGCTTGCCCATGTACGAAACCCTGGTGACCAAAAACGTGATCTTTATCAACCGGGTCAAGGGAATCGGTATTATAACTCCGGAATTAGCTCGCCGGTACGGGTGCACCGGGCCGGTCATGCGTGGCGCCGGCGTAAAGTACGATATTCGAAAAAATGAGCCGTACTCTGTTTACCCCGAGTTCGACTTTGATGTACCGGTACAGCATGGCTGCGATGCCCAGTCCCGTTATATCGTGCGAATGCTGGAGATGGAGCAGAGCATGCGGATCATTGAGCAGGCCCTGGACAAGCTGCCGGAAGGCCCGGTCATGGCCCCAAAAGTGCCGAAAAAGCTGAAGCCGCCAAAGGGAGATTGCTATTTCGCGGTAGAAACCGCTCGGGGCGAATTCGGGACGTATATAGTGAGTGACGGGAGCAATAACGCATACCGTATCAAATTGCGTGTCCCCGGCTTCTCTAATCTTAGTTGCTTCCAGGAGATCTCCAAGGATAATCTACTTGCGGATGCCGTATCCGCTTTAGGCAGCCTGGATTTAGTCATTCCCGAAATAGACAGATAGGGCAGATATTATGGAACTGATCCCAACATACCTGATTATCGCAGAGTTGCCACGCCTGGTCTTTTCATTGGTGCTGGTTATTGCTTTTGTCGCTGTCAACGGGCTTATGCTTGTGTACATGGAAAGGAAGGTCGCAGGGCATATGCAGTGCCGTCTGGGGCCGATGGAGGTTGGTCCTCATGGACTCCTTCAGACCCTGGTAGACGGCATAAAGCTCATGGGCAAAGAGATCATTCATCCCAGAGGAGTCGATATCGTACTCTTTCGCTTTGCCCCTATTCTTTCCCTTGCGCCGGCCATAGGCGTATTTGCGGTTATCCCGTTCAGCGACAGACTGGTAGCACGGGACCTCAACGTGAGCCTGCTTGTCGTATTTGCCTACGCCAGCCTGGCCGTTTTGTCCATAGTGCTTGCCGGGTGGAGTTCCAATAACAAATACGGGCTCATTGGAGCAATGAGATCGGTTTCTCAGCAGGTAGCTTATGAGATTCCAATGCTTATTTCGGTTATTACCATTGTCCTTCTTAGCCATACGACGCAGTTGACCGGTATCGTCCATGCCCAGAAAAGCCTGCCCTTCGTGTTTTATCCGATGGGGCTTGTAGCCTTTTTGATCTTTTTCATCTCCAGTATCGCAGAAACCAACCGGGCGCCGTTTGACCTGGTGGAAGGCGAGAGCGAACTCACTGCCGGCTTTCATACGGAGTATTCCGGCATGGGGTTTGGCGTGTTTTTCCTCGCGGAATATGCGAATATGGTCGTTGGGGCGGCTTTGGCAACAATCCTCTTCCTGGGCGGATGGAACGGGCCGACATTTGGTATCAAGGGCGCCATGGAAGGTATCTTCCCGGGGGTCCTTTACTTCCTTATTAAAGTGTACTTCCTGATATTTGTTGTGATGTGGATACGGTGGACCTACCCGCGCCTCCGGTTCGACCAGTTGTTGAATCTAAGTTGGAAGATTCTTTTACCGTTCTCACTGGTGAATCTTGTTGTTACCGCAGTAGTAACAAAATTATTCTAGGGACGTGGACATAAATAAGTGTCCCTATATTGCGCTGGATTTTGGTTCGGATTCAAGGCGCATCAAGGGGCGCATATCGGGATCTGTAACCCTTGATGCAACACAGAAGCCGGATCAAAAGACAAGCAAGATGGGATAATTATTTATGTCCACGTCCTCTAACCTGACATAAACGGCGGTGTAATAAAACTATGGGTTATCTTGGCGAAATTTACACAGGGACGGCGAGTCTCGTTTCCGGGCTTGCCGTGACGATCAAGGCTCTTTTTAAGCCGGTTGTAACCGTTCAATATCCCAGGGAAACCATTGATATAACTCCTGTTTTCAGAGGGCATATTGAGTTGATTGCCGACGAAGCCGGCGAACCGAAGTGCATCTGCTGCGGTATGTGTCAGTTGAATTGCCCGTCCGAATGCATCAGTTTGACCTCCATCAAACCGGCAGGGGCAAAGAAGAAGATGCTTGATTCGTACGGACTGGATTTTACAAAGTGCAGTCTTTGCGGGACCTGTGTGGACAACTGCCCCGCGGATGCCATCAGGCATTCGGACGATTATAATCTGGCAGGATTTTCAAGGGAAGATTTCCATTTCGACCTGCTGCAAAGACTGAAAGAGCAAGTGCTACAGTCGGGACCCCCGGTGAAGAAGATCGAGATTATCGCTGCGCCGGAGGTTTCGGCGGTAGCATCCGAGAAATGAAGACAGGCGGAAATGCGACACCCCCGGTGGATGGGAGGTGCGGGCTTGATTCACTGCTGGTGTGGGGCTGAAAATATAGATCCGAGGGAAGAGAAATGATTGCTGGGTTGATTAATGAAGCGTTTTTTATGGGATGCGCCCTGATGGTATTGGGGGGCGGCATACTGGCGGTATCTGCCCGAAGTCTTATTCACGCTGTAACCGGCCTGATAGTGAGCCTCATAGGAGTTGCCGGGCTCTATTTCCAACTGGGCAGTCCATTTATGTTCGCCATGCAGATTCTTATCTATGTCGGTGCGGTTTGTATTATGATGGTCTTCGCTATTATGCTGGCAGATCCCGGCGGGAGGGAAAGAAGTTTCAAGGGGGCCGGTGCACTGCTTGGGCTACTGGCCGGCCTTGCACCGTTCATAGTACTCGTCAATGTCTTGCGGAACACAAATTGGATCCCTGCTGTCCAACGTGCCGGAGACGGTTCCATAGAGGCCATCGGCAAGCGTTTACTGCTTGATTACAGCCTCGTCTTTGAGTTGATCTCTATCGTACTTCTGGTGGCCATCATGGGCGCCATCGTCGTGGCTAAAGGGGGGAGGGACGCAAGATGAGTCTTCCATTCATCAGTGGTAACCTTTACAGCTATTTGATAATCGCTGTTCTTCTTCTCGGCCTGGGGGTTTTCGGAATGGTGCAGCGGCGAACCCTGATCGGTATGCTTATGTCGGCGGAGCTGATCCTTAATGGAGCCGGGCTTAATTTCATGGCCTTCAACAGATTCGTGGCTCCTGACCCGACGGTCGGGCAGATTTTCGCTCTGTTCATCATGGGAATTGCTGCTGCCGAGGCGGCGATTGGCTTTGCACTGGTAATTGCGGTTTATCGAAAATACCGGTCCGTCGATTCTGACAGCGTTGGCGATCTGAGAGGATAATGGGAACAAGACCTTCCGTTCCCGTGCTTGTCGTAGAGGGGTAGAACTACATGCAAACGATACAATCTGTACAACCGCTTGTCGCCGTGCTGCTCCCGTGCATAGCAGCTATTTTGATTATGTTCTCGGGGAAGAGGCCTAATTTGCGGGAGGCTTGGTCCTTTATTGCGGGAATACTGACCTGTGCGGTAAATCTCTCGATGGTTCCGGATATCCTTGCCGGGAAAATCATCCAGTTTACGCTTTTTGAGATTTTTGCCCGGTATCACGGTCAAGTTCAATGTGGATGCACTCGGCATGATTTTCGCCATCGTTGCATCGTTCCTCTGGATACTTGCAACATCCTACAACGTTGGATATATGCGGGGGCTGAAGGAACACGCCCAGACCCGGTATTACTGCTGTTTTTCGGTAGCAATCGCCGGAGCTGTCGGAGCGGCGCTTTCCGGGACCGTTTTCTCACTCTATCTCTTTTATGAAATCATCAGCATCTTCACGTATCCGCTGGTTGCCCATCATCAGGACGAAGAGGGGTATGAAGGCGCCAAGAAGTACATTTCATATCTGATGTTCACCTCCAAAGGATTTCTACTTCCGGCAATGGTGATGACCTATGTTCTTGCCGGGACACTGGATTTCCCACTGGGTGACTTCAAAAACGGGATATTCCCGGCCACTGCGGATCCGACCTTGGTGACCATCACATACATCCTTTATATTGCGGGATTTGCAAAAGCTGCCATTATGCCTCTCCATAGCTGGCTCCCCTCAGCGATGTGTGCACCGACACCGGTCAGCGCCCTTCTCCACGCGGTGGCAGTTGTCAAGGCGGGCGTTTTTTCCATATCAAGAGTGATGCTTTCAGTCTTCGGTGTGGGATTGCTTCATCATCTTAACCTCGGAATTCCCACGGCTTACGTTGTCGCCTTCACCATACTGACTGCCTCGGTTATTGCACTAACTAAAGAGAACCTGAAGGCCCGGCTGGCGTATTCGACCGTGAGCCAGCTTTCCTACGTGATAATTGGTGTTGCCATGCTGACGCCGGCGAGCATCACCGGTGGGCTCATACATATAGCGAATCACGCTTTCTCGAAGATCACATTGTTTTTTTGCGCCGGCGCTATCTACGTGGCTACGCACAAAAAGGAAATACCGCAACTGAGCGGTCTCGGACGCCAGATGCCCTTTACCATGGGGGCGTTCGCCATAGGAGCGCTCAGTATGATCGGTGTGCCTCCTGTGGCGGGCTTTGTTACAAAGTGGTACCTCCTCACCGGAACCCTCCAGGCACAGCATCTGGGTCTGATTCTCGTCTTGCTGGGGAGTACTATATTGAATGCAGCGTATTTCAGCCCGATAATCTATAAGGCCTTTTTTGAAAAGTCAAAGGATCCAAATCCAGTCATTGGAATCAAAGAGGCGCCTTATACCATGGTGGTACCGCTTACACTTACGGCGATTATTTCGGTGGTAATGGGTTTCTGGCCTGATTTCTTTATGAACTTTGTAAAGCTGGTGGTGAAATGAACGTATTAGTACGAGTGATCCAGTACCTTAGAGACAACCTGTGGATTCTCCGGTCCCTCATTTACGGGGTGATGATCTTGACGTTCATCGCCGACATCCGACTCGACCGGCATCATTCCGTATTCGTGACGGACAACATACCCGGATTCTGGTCCGTTTTCGGATTTTTTGGGTGCTTGTTGCTCATTCGGGCGTGCAAGGGTCTCGGCCATGTATGGCTTATGAAAGACGAGGATTACTATGATAAATGATCTGTGGATACATCCGGGCTTAGTCATCGTAATAGGGGCGCTGGCAATACCTCTTTTACGGGGAGTGTGGCGGCAGGTGTATACGGTGGCGCTGCCGGTCGCGGCGTTTTGGCTGGTGTTGACGACGGGACCCGGGACCTATGGGGCATACCAGTTCCTGGGGCAGGACATTATTTGCGGGAAAGTCGACAAGCTCAGTCTTATCTTTGCTCACGTATTCACATTGATGGCTATAATTGGGGCCATATACAGTCTCCATGTAAAAGAATGGGGACATCAGATGGCCGGGTTCTTCTATGTGGGCGGGTCACTTGGGGTTACGTTTGCAGGGGATTACTTAACCCTGTTCGTTTTCTGGGAGCTAATGGCGTTTGCGTCAGTTTTTCTTGTCTGGTATCGGAAGACACAGCAATCAATTGATGCCGGTTACAGATACCTCCTGGTGCACGTTGCCGGAGGACTCTTCCTCCTCGGGGGCATGCTGCTTCGGCTGAACGAGGTCGGCAATTTGGTGGTCGGGCCTATTTCCACCGAGGGCGCAACTTTGGCGTCATATCTTATCATGATCGGGTTCTGTCTGAACGCAGCCGTACCGCCCATACATGCATGGCTGCCTGATGCTTATCCTGAGGCCACTGTTGCCGGGGCCGTGTTCATGTGTGCATTTACTACGAAGACCGCCGTTTATGCGTTGGCGCGTGTATTTCCGGGGCACGAGATACTGGCGATACTGGGCGCGATTATGACTGTGTATGGTGTCGGGTACGCGGTAATTGAGAATAACGCGCGGCGGATTCTGGCATATCATATTGTGAGCCAGGTCGGATACATGGTCTGTGGTGTGGGTATCGGCACCCAGATGGCCATAAACGGGACATGCGCGCACGCTTATGCTCACATCATTTATAAGGCGCTCCTTTTCATGGGAGCCGGAGCGGTTTTGGAAATGACGGGCAGGTCCAAGCTGAGCGAGCTGGGAGGGTTATACAAGTATATGCCCTTAACGATGATCTGGACGGTAATCGGGGGTATATCGATCTCCGGGTTCCCACTGACCAGTGGCTTTGTGAGCAAGTCGATGATCGTAGCGGCGGCCCACCATGAACACGCTGCATTTTTGACGTTCATGATGATGCTCGCCGGCGTCGGTACGTTCCTTTCCGTTGGGCTGAAGCTGCCGTACTTCATATGGTTCGGCAAAGATTCGGGAGTAAAAGCCAAAGAGGCGCCCCTGAATATGCACATCGCTATGGCCATTGCTGCGTTCCTGTGTATCTACATGGGCATAGACTATGGCTTCCTCTATAAGCTGCTTCCGTACCCGAACCACTGGGCCCCCTATTCCACGGGGCATCTGCTTGAGATGACGCAGGTGCTGGTGCTTTGCGGCCTGGGCTTCTTCATCTTCCTGAAGCGGCTGACGCCGGAGCCGCATCTGAATCTTGATGTGGACTACTTCTACCGGTATGGCGCAAGAGGGTTCATGTGGGTTGCCAGGACTCCGCTGAATGCTATGAATGATCTGTTGGGTGATGCATATAAGAACGTCGGATTTCGGTGGATCTTCATGGGAGTGGCGCGGGCGGCGTCCTGGTTCGATTGGCACATCATCGACGGAATCCTTGACGGTACAGCAAACACGGTACGTCGAATAGGTGATATGGCGCGGCGGTTGCAGAGTGGGCGTCTCCAGTACTACGTTGGATTTTCGGCCTTGACCCTCTTTTTTATACTCGGGATTGACCTCCTGCTGAAGTAGTCCGTACTAAATTTGACCAGGTGTGTGTAATATGGAAAATCTGTTAAGCGGCAACCAACTGGGGTATCCGTTACTAAGCATCTTGATTTTTTTACCGCTGGTGGGAGCCTTCACCATGATGTTTGTTCGCGGGGATGGGGCGGCCCGGGTCTGGGCGCTCGGCATCACCTTGGCGAACGCGGCGCTGTCATTGCCCTTGTACTTCAACTTTGATGCGGCCAGCTACAAGTACCAGTTTGTTGAGGATTACCACTGGATACCGAGCATGGACATCAGCTACACGCTTGGCGTTGACGGCATCAGTTTGCTGCTGGTCCTGCTGTCCACATTCATCATGCCTTTCTGTGTTCTGGGATCGTGGACTTACATTCAGAAGCGGGTGAAGGAGTTCATGTTTGCCATGCTGATAATGGAAGCAGCGATGGTCGGAGTCTTTTCGGCGCTGGACTTTGTGCTCTTCTACATCTTCTGGGAGGCCATGCTTATTCCCATGTACCTGCTGATCGCTGTCTGGGGCGGCCCGAACCGGACCTATGCATCGATCAAATTCTTTTTGTACACGCTGGCAGGGTCAGTTATGCTGTTAGTGGCTATCATCGCCCTGTACTACAAAACCGGAACGTTCAGCATACCGATTATTGCACAGCACTCATTCCCGTTCGGATTTCAGTTCTGGGTGTTTCTCGCATTTGCGCTGGCGTTCGCAATCAAGGTCCCAATGTTTCCGTTCCACACATGGTTGCCGGCGGCCCATGTTGAGGCCCCGACTGCCGGCTCCGTTATACTGGCCAGCGTTCTTCTGAAAATGGGAGCTTACGGTTTTCTCAGGTTCTGTCTCCCGATTACTCCGGAGGCCAGTCATCACTTCATGCCGCTCCTGATCGGGCTATCGATCGCAAGCATTATTTACGGCGGGTACGTGGCATTGGGTCAGAGTGACATGAAGAAGCTCATAGCGTATTCGAGCGTCGGTCATATGGGATTTGTAACACTTGGGACGTTTGTATTCAATTCGCACGGCATCGAAGGGGCTCTGCTCCAGATGATCAACCACGGGATAACGACCGGCGCGCTTTTCCTCTGCGTAGGCGTGGTCTATGAGCGATCACATAGCAGGCTGATAGCCGATAACGCGGGCGTTGGTAAGATCATGCCGTTATTCGTGCTGTTTTTCGGGATTTTCTCACTGTCATCATTGGCGTTTCCGGGTACGAATAGCTTTGTCGGCGAGATCCTTGTATTGATCGGGGCCTTCACCGAGAATAAACCCGTAGGGTTCCTGGCCATTCCCGGGGCAATCATGGCGGCCGCCTACATGCTTCGGCTTCTGCAGAAGATAGTCTGGGGCGAGCGCGGTAAGGCTAAAATGACCGACCTGAATTTCCGTGAGGTCGCTATGTTCATCCCGCTCACGGTCTTTGTGTTCTGGATTGGATTTGGACCGGCCCCATTTCTGAAGGTGATGCATTCGAGTGTGTCCCATTTGGTGGAGCAGATTAAGTCTGCGGACACTGTGGCGGTAGGTTCTATGACTCTGAACGAACTATGGCGACTGATCTTTACCGTTTAGCAGAGTGGAAGAGAACGTACAGCGGTGGACGAGGATGCGGGGCTGACGGCACCGCGTAATGATATTCACATAAAGGACTGGTGTAATGAACCTTACAGTCATTCTTCCTGAATTGTATTTTCTGGGGACGGCGTTTTTTTTCTTTGTTCTGTCTCTTGGTGGGGCCTCGCCGAAGCGCGACCAGAGGGCCATATTATTCCTGAGCGCAGTCGGAATCTGCATCGCGGCGCTTGCCCTGAACGAGCGGGGAGAGCTGTTTTATAAGGCCTACCGTGTAGACGGATTCTCTCAGATGTTTAAGCTGGTAATCGCGATTGGATTCTTCCTGGTGGCATACCTGGGGCGCGGGCTGAGGGGGCTGGAGGAGAAGCTTTATCCTGAGTACTACATGTTTCTTGCCTTGAGTACGAGCGGATTGATGCTGCTGGTGAGCAGCGTAGAGCTGCTGACGATTTTTGTGGCGCTTGAGATGTCGTCATATTCACTGTATGTAGTGATTCCGTTCCGAAACAGCGGTGAACGGACCCAGATGGAGGCCGCGATAAAGTACGTTCTCTTTGGGGCTGCGGCCACCGGGATCATGCTTTTCGGCATGAGTTATGTATTTGGCGTGGCACATACCACTTACGTGGCAGAGCTGGCGGTGAAAATGCCGGACCTGATGGGGCAACCGATCGCCATCGTAGGGGTTGCCCTGATGATGGGGGGGTTTTTCTTCAAGCTGGGACTTTTTCCGTTTCATTTTTGGCTTCCGGACGTCTACGAAGGTACATCGAACGAGACCGCAGCCTTCGTTGCGACCATGCCAAAGATAGCTGCTGTGGCTCTACTGCTGCGGCTGGTGTCTTTAGCGGGGAGCGACTCGATGCAGCTCGTGAATTTCCTTATGATCATCGCGGCCGCGTCCATGACGTACGGAAATCTGGCGGCGCTGGTGCAGAAGGATATCAAGCGGATTCTGGCGTACTCCAGTATTGCTCATGCGGGGTACGTTTTGGTTGGTGTTTTGAGCTTGAATGCTCTCGGTTTTGCCGCTGCCGTCTACCACATAGGTGGGTACGTGCTGATGAGTCTGGCATGCTTTCTGGTAGTCTGCAAGCTGTCGCAGGCTGGTGAGAATGTGACCCTTGACGGCCTGAAGGGGCTTCATCAGCGTTCTCCGCTCCTGGCGTTTACGCTTGCGGTAGGGTCGTTTGCGCTTGCAGGAATACCTCCGTTTGTGGGGTTCACAGGGAAATTTTTTCTCCTTAGCGCCGCGCTTAAGGAGGGATATCTGGGGCTGGTCATTATAGCGGCATTGAACACCGCTATATCCATCTATTACTATCTCAATATGGTCCGGGTTGCGTACGCGAGTGATCCTGATGGCCTGGCGGCTGTCCGGGTGGATGGGCCGTCGCAGGTGCTCGGTTACGCCCTGATAATTGCCATAATCCTGATGGGCGTGTTGCCGGACGCCTTCGTGGCTTTTGCTAAGACGGCCGTCGCCGTCGTGTTATAGTTGTCGATCTACGCGCACTCGCCCTGAGCGCCTGGTAGCTCCGGCAACGGGAACTTCCATTTATGCCCCCCTTGTGGGGGTAGCAGAAATTACGTCTGCCGGTGGCGGGCGGTGATTTCGGGTGCCCGGTCAGTAGCCGTGTCTCTCCTCATAATCCTCAGATATTTCTTCCGAGACTCCGGATTCGAATAAGAAAGACAGCCGGCGGGTAAACCATGATCGGGATGCCGCCATGTGCAAGAGATCAGACCGGTTCGTGGCCGTGGCTCCTCAGAAAGGAAGTATTGCAGTGAGGCAGGCGGATCGATGAATCACTGGGAGTGGTCGTTATGTTATTGCCTGGGTGGTGCTCAATCATTCCGGCGTCCGGTTGTTTCGCTTCGGGGCACAATTGGGGGCATGGCGGGATGAGCCTTGGGGAAGCGCTGCCTTTGTACAGCGCTGTGCCGTTTGCAGGGATGCTGCTGTCGATTGCCTTGATGCCTTTGTTCCTGCCCAGATTCTGGCATCATCATTTTGGAAAGGTGGCCGCGTTCTGGGCTTTTGTGGCCGTAATCCCAGTGGTGATTGCGTACCCCGGTAGCGCAATATACGAATTCACGCACGTCGTTGTCGCGGACTATGTCCCTTTCATTATTCTGTTGTGGGCGTTGTTCACCGTTTCCGGGGGCATCCTGCTAAGGGGGACACTGGTGGGAACGCCGGTGGTTAACACGGTGATGCTGGTCATCGGGACGGCCCTGGCATCATGGATGGGGACTACCGGCGCTGCCATGTTACTTATCCGGCCGTTTCTTCGGGCGAACGCCCATCGTAGGAACCGGGCCTTTATGGTAGTGTTCTTTATTTTCCTTGTGGCTAATATAGGCGGCGCCCTGACGCCCCTTGGCGATCCGCCGCTCTTTCTGGGGTTCCTTCATGGCGTGCCGTTCACGTGGACATTCAACATATTGCCGCAGATGCTTACTGTGGCTGCAACGGTGCTGGTGATATATTTCTTTTTTGACAGTTACATGTACAAGAAGGAAGGGGTTACCCCCCCCGCAAACGGAGCGAAGGAGCCATTGAAGCTGGAGGGGTCTCATAATTTCATTTATCTGGCCGGCATAGTTGGAGCTGTTCTGATGAGCGGGGTGGCGGACTGGGGGGCAATTACACTGTTCGGTGTACATCGGTCATTGTCCGACCTGGCAAGGGATGGCATATTGGTTGTCATGGGGGTGTTGTCTGTGGTCACCACATCGAGGAAGGTGAGGGAAGATAACCAGTTCACCTGGTCGCCGATTCTGGAAGTAGCTTACCTCTTTGCCGGTATTTTCATCAGCATGGTTCCATGCCTGCTTATATTAAAGGCAGGGACCAAGGGGGAATTGGCCTTCCTGATGGAAGCGGTCAAAGAACCAGCCCACTATTTTTGGGCATCAGGATTGCTTTCGAGCTTCCTGGATAATGCCCCGACTTATCTCACATTCTTCAGCACTGCGCTCGGCAGCTACTATCCCGGTATGCCCGAGGGTGAAGCGGTTCCCAAATTGATTGCTGAGAACGCAATCTACCTCAAGGCCATTTCCTGCGGTTCGGTCTTCATGGGCGCCAACACGTATATCGGAAATGCGCCGAACTTCATGGTGAGATCAATCGCTGAAGAAGCAGGCGTTGCGATGCCGAGCTTCTTCGGGTACATGGTGAAATACTCCATCCCGGTTCTTTGTACCACGTTCGTCATCATTACATACATTTTTTTTTAGAGCCGGCTTTGTGCGTCTAGGACTGCCCTCTACCCATAAGTCCGTCACGGCGTTGCTGACGCCAGTATGTAACCGTATGCTGTTGAATTAAGCAATATTACCTCCTCTCCACCATCCTAGGGGAGAGGATCGAGGTGAGGGGGAAGCCAGCCCGGTCAGCCCCCCTCACCCTGCCCTCTCCCCCAGGATGGTGGAGAGGGGAAGTCGATTTGCGATTCAGGATCAAGCAAATCCCGTTGCGGACGGACCTACGGGTAAAGAACAGGCCTGCGTCGCTGTGATTTGCTGCGCACGACTTATGGGTGAAGGGCAGGGCTAGGAGTCTGTCGGACTCAGGATGATCTACTGCGGAAAGTGGGGGGGGTCTATCATGCTGCATGAGATAATACCTGAGTTATCGGGGCTTGTGGATTTTGAAAGACCCGAGGATGTCCACCGGGAAGTGAGGGCGATCATACTGCTCATGTTCCCGGAATTCGACTTCGTGGTGTTTGATACCGCATTCGAGGACGCCCTGAGGCTTTTCCGTGGAGAATACCCCGGATACCAAGGGTGCAATACCTTGTATCACGACCTTGAGCACACTACCGATGCATTACTGGCGATGGCCAGACTGATGCACGGGGCCTTTGTTGATGGGACCCGATTAGGTGGACGAGAGGTGAATCTCGGGCTCATCAGTGCTCTCATGCACGATACCGGCTATATTCAGAGAGTTGATGAGCGATCAGGTACGGGCGCTCAGTATACTCTTGTACATATAAGAAGAAGTGCCGAGTTCATGAACCAATATTTTACGGAGCGAGGATACTCTCGAGAGGATTTCATTTTTTGTGCCGATCTGCTGAGGTGCACCGGACTGGAGACCAAGATCGCCCAAATACGGTTTGAATCGCCGGAACACGAGATTGTCGGAAAGATGCTTGGAACGGCGGACTTGCTCGGCCAGATGGCCGATCGCCAGTACCTCAAGAAACTCGGCTTTCTCTACAACGAGTTTCGTGAGGGAATGGTCCCTGGTTTCGCCGACGAACTTGACCTTCTGGAAAAGACTCCCGCCTTCTATGAGTTTACGGTAAGGCGCTTTGCCGGCGAATTGAGCGCCGTCTATCGGTACATGCGCGGTCACTTCAGGGTGCGCTGGAACACAGACAGGGACTTCTACCTTGACAGCATAGAGAAGCAGATTGGTTCCCTGAGATCGGCAATCAAAGACTGCAATGCGCGTTATAATGATAGAGAAATGACAAGAATGGCTTTAACGGCAAGACTGATGGAATCCGTTTAGAAACGGATTCCATCAGTCCTTGGGAGAAGACGGACTCATTGTTCGCGGATTTCAGGAAGACAGCTACCCGTGTGGAGAATGGGCGGAGGGCTGGGCCAATATGGGTACTTGACTGGACGCAAGGCATACGTTAATCTAGGAGCCGGTGGGACTTATGACGATTCGTTGCAGAAGGCGGGTGTCGTGAGTATCTCCTTGAGTCCCACCAGCTCCCAAGCCGAAGCGTATCAGATAGGGGGAGAAAATGGGAAAAGTTATCCGAGGTATTGTCTCCATTGCCCTTCTTTTGTTGCTTTGCAGCCCCCTAGCAGGCCTGTCTTCGGCAGAAGAGGCTACGTATGTCGGCATGGAAAAATGTAAGCAATGTCATCGGGAACATGTGGAAAGCTGGTATACCTGGAAATACTCGAGGAATTTCCGCATCATCCAGATGCGCAAACGGGACCATGATCCCAAATGCCTTCGCTGTCATACTACGGGATATGGAGAGAAGGGCGGCTTCACCAGCGTAGAAAAGACCCCTCACATGGCCAACAAACAATGCGAGTCTTGTCACGGTCCGGCAAGCCTCCACATCAAAGCGCCAAGCAAACGGCATCACCAGAAAACGTTGACGGTTCCCAAAAATGTGTGTACCCAGTGCCACAGCGGACATAGACATCCGGGATACTAGGAGCCTGCCGGACTCGTGACGATCTACTGCGGAAAACATGAGGACGCACAAATATCCCCGAAGTTTCATTGCATGGAGCCACTATGCGCCCTTAAATTCGCGGATATTTGTCCTTGGCCTCCTCCGTGTTTCCCTCGTGACGATCTCCTGAGTCCGGCAGGCTCCCGGGCGGGAATAGGAGCGCTCGGGTTCCGAAGAAACTGCTCCCTTTGTAGTCTTAAGGAAGTTAAGGGGAAGTCCTGTTTTGCATCTGAGGCGAATTAAGTCCTTATTTTTCTTGCACAGTTTGCGGGCCAAGGTCATGGTCGGCGTAGGGCTGATACTGCTCTCGGGGATGGGTACCTTTACCTACATCGATGTCATGGCCCACCGGGGTGATTTTCTTGGTGAGGAGGAGAGGAAGGCCGCAGAAATAAGCGATACCGTCATGAAGAGCATAGAGCATCCCATGCTCGATGGGGAAATGGAAAAGGTCCAGCTCATACTTGAACGCGTCCAGAGCCTGAATGATGTGGATGTGGTCCACCTCTGCGATCCTGATGGCGTTATCAGATATAGTGGAAAACCGGCGGGTAATATAGGAAGGATTACCAGATCGGCCATAACTATTAGTGCGCTTCGTTCGGGTAAGCTGGCAAAGGGTCTCGAGATTCGAAGCGTGGGGCACCCGCATGGGGAGAAGATCCTTCGTTACGCCTTGCCCATCCCCAATGAGCATTCCTGCTTTAAATGCCATGGATCAGAAACGAGCATCTTGGGTGTCGTAACCATCGGCTACAAATGGACCCGTATCGAAAGGATGGTTGCAAGTCATTTGCAGCGCGATCTTGTTTATTTTGCACTTTCCATCAGCCTCATAGGCTTTTTCCTGACCAAATGGCTCACCAAATCCGTGACTGCCCCGATTTCCTTACTCACCAAGTGGGCCGATGAGGTCAGCCGCGGTAATCTGGATGTCAAGCTCGATTTGGGGAAGCGCATCCGCTGCTGGGAAAAGGAAAAATGTGAAGAGAAGGAATGTCCGGCTTATGGAGTTAGAAAGACACCTTGCTGGTTCATCGACAGCACCCTCTGCAAGGACCAGCCCATGGGGAAATTCCCGGAAAAACTTGACGAGTGCCAAAAATGTAAAGTTTACAAGGAAAGTATCGGCGACGAGATAGTCAGGCTGGCCGACTCTTTTTTTCATATGGTTGCGGAACTGAAGAGGTCTAGAGACGAATTGAAACGCATGTACGAACAGAATCTCCTGTCGGAGCGACTGGTCACCATCGGCAAGGGCGTATCATACATATCACACGAAATCAAGAATCCGCTGATGCTGATCGGGGGGTTTTCGAAACAGGTTGCCCAATCCCCCGGAGTCGACGAATCAAGTCGCAAGAAGCTGGAAATAGTCATTGGGGAGATAAAAAGACTGGAGGACCTTCTGGTAGACCTCTCAGATTTTACTCGAATGTCCAGGCCTCAAATAAGTATTCAGAGTATAAACCAGATAGTAGACGAAGTATGTAGTCTGATGGCCCCTGAGATCGAAAGGCTTGGCATAGGGATGACGAAATCCCAGGATGAGCGTATACCCGCAAGTTCGTTTGATCCCAGGCAGATCAAACAGGTCCTTATCAATTTGGCGAAGAATGCAGTTGAGGCCATGCCGAACGGCGGGCAATTGGATTTCTGCACCAAACTTGAAAGCACAATGATCAGAGTCACTGTTTCGGATACCGGAAAAGGCATTCCAGAAAAGGATTTGCAGGAGATCTTTAATCCTTTTTTCACCAGCAAACCAAAAGGAACAGGACTCGGTCTTTCCATTTCACTGAAAATAATCAAAGATCACAGGGGCATGATGGATGTAAAAAGCAAAACAGGTGAGGGTTCGATCTGTACTATCTTCTTGCCTCTTGACCAAGCAAGTTAATAGCCCGGAGAGAGCGGGCGGTGAATACTACAAGGTATCGATATGACCAAAAAGACCAAGAAAACGGCTAAAAGAGAGAACGTTCTGCCCAAAGACATTTTAGACGTTATGCAAGCTGCTGGAAGGCCGCTTTTTGCGCGCGACGTGTTAAACCTCCTGGATGTCTCTCCGCAATACAGGCGGCCGGCGAAAGACTTGATTGCCCAAATGGTTCAAGGCGGCGAGCTTATTCCAATAAAGGGGGGACGGCTCGGGTTGCCGCAGAGCATGAATCTGGTTACTGGTCGTATACAGGCCAATCCAGCCGGTTTTGCCTTTTTGATACCTGAAGAATCCGATAAGGATGACGTCTATATTCCGGGGCGGGAGATGAAAGGGGCAGTGCACGGGGACCGGGTTGTAGTCCGCCTGGAGCACGGTCTAAGAAGCCGCAGGCCCGAGGGCCGGGTGGTTAGAATTCTGGAAAGGAAGACCCGCCATGTAATCGGTACTTTTGGCAGAGGGCCGAAGATCAGTTACGTTGTTCCGGAGGACGACCGGCTTGCGTTCGAAGTGATCATTCCATCAGAGGGACCGGTAGATGTGCGCGAAGGTGATATTGTTCTGGCCGAGATCACCAATTTCCCACCGGACAGGCGAAACCCTGAGGGGAAGATACTGGAGGTCCTTGGAGACCCGGAAAGCCTGCTCGTGCAAACGCAGATCGTTATTCATAAACACGGGCTCACTCAGGACTTCGGTCCCGAGGCGGAGGAACAGGCAGGTCAGCTTCCTGCCGAAATCGATTCGCAGGAGATAAAAAAGAGAGAAGACCTGCGCGGTTTGCCCACAATGACCATTGACGGGGAACAGGCCCGGGATTTCGACGATGCCGTATCCATCCAGAAAGACCGTTTCGGCTATAAGCTCTACGTCTCCATTGCGGACATCAGCCACTATGTGAAGCCGGGATGCCCTCTTGACCAGGACGCCTTCAAACGAGGCAACAGCGCTTATTTTCCAAATCATGTGCTTCCGATGTTTCCTCCGGCCTTGTCCGATCACCTGGGCAGCCTGAAACCAGAAACGGACAGACTGGCGGTAACGGTCCTTATGCGATTTGACCGCAAAGGCGTTCTGAGGGAACGCTCTTTTTTCAGGAGTGTAATCCACAGTCATGCCCGGCTGACTTATACCGAGGTAAGGGGGATGCTGGCCGAAAAGAACAGGCCCCTCCGACTGAAATACCGGCAGTTTATCAGATCGCTCGAGAATATGGGGGAGTTGGCCGAGCAACTCGCTGAGAGACGGAGGCAGCGGGGAAGTATCGATTTTGATTTGCCCGAGCCCGAGATTATTTTGGGAGTCCAGGGAACCCTGGAAGATATTGTGCGCCGCGAGAGAAATGTTGCTCATCAGATTATAGAGGAATTCATGATAGCAGCGAACGAGGCCGTTGCCTCATACTTCGAGGAACTGGACGTTCCCGCCCTGTTTCGCGTCCATGAGGAGCCGGAGAAGGAGAAAGTGACCAATTTTCTTGATTTCGCCTATTCTCTCGGATTGTCCATCGATTTCCCGGAAAAAATGAAGCCGAGCTGGTTTCAGAACGTACTCGGTCTGGTCGAAGGGCAGTCTTCCGAATACATCGTGAACACACTGCTCTTACGTTCTATGAAGCAGGCCGTTTATGCCCCCGAAAACCTGGGACACTTCGGTCTCGCGTCAAGCGTTTACACGCATTTTACTTCGCCCATTCGACGCTATGCCGACCTGATTGTGCATCGCATACTGATTCACGCACTTCACGGGAAGAAAAAGCCTCTTTATACCAAGGCACAGCTTTCAGAAATGGCACGACATCTTTGCGTTCAAGAACGGTTGGCCATGGAAGCGGAGCGGGAGATAGTGGACCGATTGCGGGTGCAGTTTATGAGCGATAAGATTGGCGAGGAATATGACGGCATTATCTCATCCGTTACCTCCTTCGGCTTCTTTGTGGAGCTGAAGGAGATTTTCGTAGAAGGAGTGGTACGTCTGGCCGACATGGCCGACGACTACTATTATTACGAAGAGGAGCATCATCGCCTGGTAGGCCGGCGGAAACGTAAAATATTTCAGATCGGCGATTTCGTCCGGGTCCAGGTGGTGAAAGTGGACGTTCCCCGGCGGCATGTAAATTTCGTCCTGGTTATGAAATACACATCAAGAGCGCCGGAATAGGAAATGCGGAATGCGGCGTGCGGAATGACGGAAGAAGTGCTGAGTACAGCTCCGCATAAGAAGGGATCCATTACGCTGAAATTCCCCCGTCGGCCAG
>JAZDGK010000052.1:0-24269 GCA_043806955.1 Pseudomonadota bacterium
CGAAGAGAAAGAACATGCCGTCTCTCGCCAGAGTCAAATAGGTAGCCGGCTTTCCGGCACTCACGGAAAAACATCCGCAATCCACATCCATTCCGCGCACCAGGTTGAACCCGAGCGCCGCCAGGAACGTGGCCAGCAGACCCGTCGAAACAAGCAGTGCTCCCCGCAGGAATAGTCCTGATATGAGCAAGATGCCTGCAAGCAGTTCCAGCCAGGGGACTAGAATGGCCACCGGGTTCACTAGAATTTCCGGAAGAATCCGGTACCGGTATACCGCTTCCGCAAAACCCGCCGGATGGCACAATTTGTCCCAACTGGCATATACGAACACCCCCCCGAGGAAAAGCCTCAGGATCAATACGACAGTCGGATGTCTTGTGAAGCGAATAATGCAATTCATAACAAGATCAAAAGCCTAGGAGCCTGTCGGACTTAGGGGTGATCTACTGCGGAAGTGGGGGGTACGGGCCAAATAGCCGCGAATTTTCGTTGCATAGCAACACTATGCGCCTCAACTTCGTGAATATCTGGTCTCGTTCCTCCACTTCCTCGTGACGATCCCCTAAGTCCGACAGGCTCCTAGGGGAAACACCGCGCATCGTTACCCATTCACTCATTTTTTATCATTCCGCATTCCGCGCTCCGCACTCCGCATTGGTTCTCCCTCTTGCTCCACCGGGAGCCCGGCCTTCTTCCACTCGTCCATTCCCCCTGTAAAGATCCTGACTTGATCAAAACCCTCAAAAATCATCCTCTGTGCTATCTTTGTGCTGTCCTCACAAGCCGCGCCGCTGCAATACACTATGATCCGGTCATCAGCCGGAAGGCGTTGTCTCATGCGTGGAAAAACCTCGTCAAATTTGGACTGGGGGACACTAATGGCGCCGGCAATGTGTTCCATCCGGTAGAAGCCCGGGCTTCTGGCGTCAATAAAAACCGTGCCCTGCCTTTTGAAAGCCGCCAGAGCCTCTTTCAGAGAAAGAACCGGAAGCCCGGCCGTCTCTTTCTTTGCGGCCATTTTGGCTGTCCAATCCGTTTCTATGAGGGCTATTCCATCGCGTCGAAGATAGTTGGATCCAAAAGCCAGAATCGACGCGACAGCCACTATTGTAAATGCCTCAAAAGCCGGATTCCTCAAACCAAACCACCAAGCTCCCAGCCGCAGTGCGGCAGAGCCGCAACCAAAACAATGTTTTGCCACAGAGCGCACAGAGCACGTAGAGTTTCAAAAGCGTAGGGTGGGCTCTGCCCACCGAAACGGCAATCGCGGACTGAGAGTCATCCCGGTCGCCTTTGTGGTGGGCAAAGCCCACCCTACGGGTAACGGCTTAACATATTCAAATCTCACAACTTTCGGAACTTGCAGCATGAAAAACCTTAATAAAATTTAAGCAAAGCCGCGGTTAGTAATACAGAGCCCTCAGAGATACATAATTCTTACGGAAATACCACGACTTCTTTGCGGGTGGCAGACATAGAATCTAACGGCAAAGGTCGAAGTTTCTTGTGCATATTACATCCGGTCCGGAATGCAGTCAATCTCCCAGGTCTTGCTGGGTGCAAGTAGAAGCGGGACTCAATTCCAAACCCAACCCATAGCGAAGATTATGTGGCACAGCCGCCCTCGGCTGTGAACCGGCGTGATTTCACAGCCGAGGGCGGCTGTGCCACACAGATGTCTTCTCGATACCGACTTGATTCAACGGGCATTCGTATCAGCCCAGTCCCACTTCTACTTGCACCAGGTCTTCCTGGGTCTTATTATCACAGAAGACACCGGCGCGGCAAGCCGCAACCACGAGATTTCACCACGAGAAAGACGAAGTACATAAAGAATGGGGTTCAGAGCTTTTGTTTCACTTTTGTTCAGACGAAAAGAGAGGAAGATTTCGACTGCCGAGTGGTTATAGACTTCCAGATAAAGCTTTTGGGTGCGTTATCGGTCGGGGATGTACGAACAGGTACTATCCCCTCCCTGCTGCCTTCCCAAAAACATTATCTGAAAGTCTATAGAATCATTCTTGTTGACACTTCCAGCCTGGAAAGTATATTAGCAAGCTAAAACCGAAATTTAAGCCAAGAGGGGAAAGTATGCGTATGCAAAAGAACCGACTCGTTGTTTTGTGCGGGTTATTAATGCTGATTGTGATCTTTTCGGCCTGTTCCAGTCCCGAAGAGAAAAAGGCAAAATTCTTCAACGAAGGCAAATCATATTTTGAGAAAAAGGAATACGCCAAGGCGAGAGTTGAATTCAAAAATGCCATTCAGATAGATCCAAAGTATGCGGACGCCTATTACTGGCTGGGAAAAGTGGAGCTGGCCATGAGGAACCTGAGAGGCGCATATGGCAGCTTTTCCAAAGCCGTTGACCTCAATCCGAATCTTCTGGCTGCGCAGATAGATCTTGGACGACTGTTTCTCCTGGCAAGGGATCCGGATAAGGCGGGAGGAAAGGCCGACCTCGTACTGGCCCGGGATGCCAAAAATACTGATGCCCTCCTGCTGAAGGCTACTGTTCTGGCCGTTAGAAAGGATTTCCAGGGGGGGCTGGATCTGGTCAACAAGGCAATTGCGGCCAATGCCAGGACAGCGGACGCTTACCTCATCGGCGCCAGTTTCGAGGTGGCCCTGAAGAGGCCCGAAAACGCGGAAAGAATGCTCAACGCCGGCATCAAAGCCTTCCCCGATACAGGGGCGCTGTACCATACGCTTGCCGGTTTTTACGTGGCAAACAAGCGCTTTCCAGAAGCGGAAAAGCTCTACAGGGATATAATCGCCAGGAAACCCGCCGACGCAGGCTATCGTTTCGCCCTGGCCCGTCTGTACGGCATTCAGGGGAATCTCGACCGGGCGGAGTCCGAACTCAAAGCGGTAGTGCGGCTAGATCCTGACAAGGAAGAGTATCTCCTCCCCTTTGCCCAGTTCCTGGTTGGCAGAAAACGCCTCGCGGAGGCTGAGGATATTCTTAAGAAGTTCGTTCAGAAGAAACCGGACGGTTACAAGGTTCGGTTTGCTTTAAGCAATCTCTACCTTGGCACCAGACGAATCGAAAAGGCCCTCAGCGAATTGGAGGGCATAGTGGATGAGGATCCAAAGAATCCGAACGCTGTGAGGGCCAAGAACCAAATGGCCGGGATCTATGCGGCCCAGGGGAAGCTTGACAAGGCGCTTTCACTGACCCGCGAGGTCCTGGAAAAGAACCCGAATGATGTGACCGCGCTCCTGACGCGGGGGCGGGCATGCATGGCGAAAAGAGACGGGCTGAATGCGGTTGCCGCCTTCAGGAACCTTGTAAAGGAAGCCCCGAAGAATCCGGAATCTCATCTCTTGTTGGGTCAAGCTCATATGTTGAGCAAGGAATACGGCCTGGCAGAAGAAGCCTTCAAGAAGGCCCTCTCGCTTAACAGCAAGTATGTACCGGCTGTTGAGGCCCTGGGCAATCTGTATCTCGTGAAGAAGGATTTCAAGGAGGCTGAAAAGACATTCCGGCAACTGGCAGGCGAATACCCGAAAGACCCTCGCGCCGATTTCAAACTGGGAGGCACTTACCTTATGAAGAATGATGAAGGCGCTGCAATAGCGGCCTTCAACAGCGCAATAAAGAAGGCGCCGAAATGGATCCCTCCCTATTATGAGCTCGCCGGCATCTACCTGCGCGATAATCAGCCCGGCAAAGCCGTTGAAGTCTTAAAGAGGGCCGAGACCGTTGGACCGGAAGTCATCCAGACAAAAATGACCCTGGCAAGCGTATATGAGCTGACCGGGTCAAAAGATAAAGCACGAGGCATCTACGAACAAATACTGGCAAAAAATCCAAACAACCCGGCCGCAGCCAACAACCTCGCCTATCTCTATGCCGATGCCTATCCGAGTAAGGAAACCCTGGCAAAGGCCGTTCAGTTGATGCAGGCGGCGCTGAAGACCGTTCCGGATCAACCGGGCATGCTCGATACCTTGGGATGGGTCTATTACAAACAGGGTAGGATAGCAGAAGCGGAAAAGGAGCTTAGAAAGGCGACGGGCAAGGCGCCTAAGGAACCCACTCTAAATTATCATCTGGGAGTGGCACTGGCTGCCAAAGGGGATAAGACCGGTTCAAGAAGCGCGTTGAAGACCGCCGTCGACAGCGGGCGGCCCTTTCCTGACAAGGCAAGAGCCGTAGAAATGTTGAGTAAACCGTAGCCGGTTTCCATCCGGAGGCCCCGGTCTTCCGGATTGGAATTAGAAAGGCATAATCCGGCGAATCTGACCTGGGATACTTGAAAACAAGAGCATTCCACCGAGGAGTATAACGGCAATAACGAAAACCGGCTGTCCTAAGGATTCCCTGAAGCCCTTTCTTGCCGGCAGGAACTTTCTTCGATTCTCTGCATCAGGTATCACGGAAATTGGATCGATTTTGTGCCTCACCGAGGCCCTGTTCCTTGTGGGCATACCAGCCTCGATTCGCTTCAACAGCCAAATCTCCGCCAAAAGCACAATCAACGAAAAGAAAAGGGCAATCCAGTTTGAGAAGCCGTAAAAAAGCATTGTGGTCGAATCGGAAAGCCGTTGAGACATGAAGCTCGTCAGAGGTATTCGCAAAGCAGTGGCGACGACCGATACGGGTACGATGGAGAGAACCACGATAAGCCTTTTCCAAAAGGAAGATACCGCGAAACAGGCGACGATCATGCCCAGGAGCAGGAAAGGAACGAAGGAAAGACCTTCATATGCGCCGGGGATTTGGAGTCCGGCAAATCCAAGCTCGGAAGCATATTCTTCGCCATAATTGCCCAGCCCGAAAAGACGCATGACTGTGATACTGAAACGGGAGGAAATGAGTCCCAGGCCGGAAGAGACTTCGTTGTTCAGCAAACCCGGGAGAGGAAAGATAAATAGCGCAAGAAGTATGGCGAAAGAAACCTCTTTGAGCTTTTTCCAGCCAAGATGCATATAGGCCAGAGAGACGCACGTCAGCCATAATGAAGCATAGAGCGATGCGTAGCCGCCGCTCAAGGTCCCCAGCCCGAATAGACTCAGCCCTGCTGCCAATAAAAGCAGTCCCATCCAGGTGGGCTTTGATTGAATGCCTTCCAAAGCGGCCTTTTTTCTCCAAAGAACGTACAGGATCGCGATCGGCAGGAAGTAACAATAGTTAAACTCCGCATCGGCCCATTCAAATACTATATGGAGAAGGGTCGAGCGATAAAGCCCGATGACCAGGGAAGAGTAAAGGACAAACTTGATCCAGGATGCGGCGGACATAAGTTGTGAAAATATCATAAAAGGCAGAAGAGACGAAGCAAAATATGGGCTTGCGAAAAAATACAGAACTTCGGCCGGCATGCAAAGAGGATTTACAGCCGGAATCCACCGCCCAATCGTCTTGCATATCGAAGTCGTTGAGTCAGATGCAGTCAAATCGGGCATACCGGCGGTGGATTGACCATGGGGACCATAGACGATGTGTCTTCGTGGTCTGTCGTCCATCGTCTGTGGTCAATCCGCCGCGTGCGAAAGCGCGATACGCAGGTTTGGACAAATTTTGGCGGATTTGGGACAGGCTTCTGGTATTGTCTATCCTGGGACCGGGCGGCCGATGCTGAAATAAGTGAAGCCCATCCGGTGCAGCAACTGGGGCATGTAGAGATTACGGCCGTCGAAAATAACCGGCATTTTTAGCGCTTCTTTGATGCGATCAAAATCGGGATTACGGAATTGATTCCACTCCGTGACAATGGCCAAGGCGTCGGCGCCTTCCAAAGCGGCGTACTGTTTCTCCACGATCCTCAGCGAACCGTTGCCTCCGCATGCTTCCTGAACTTTCGGGCCGGCAACCGGGTCATACGCCTGAACAATCATGCCTCTGGATGTCACTTCCTTTATCAACTCCAGTGAGGGCGCCTCGCGGACATCGTCTGTATTGGGTTTGAAAGCAAGCCCCCACAAGGCCAGAACCTTTCCGGAGACACCGCCGTAAGGTTCGAAATATGCGGCTATTCTATGACCCAGAACGCCTTTCTGCCGGCAGTTAAGCGTGTCTATGGACTCCAGAACTTCCGGGCGATAGCCGTGGGACAACGCGGTCCGGATCAGCGCCTTTACGTCTTTGGGGAAGCAGGAACCTCCATAGCCCACGCCGGGATAGATAAAATGATGTCCGATGCGGTGATCAGACCCCATCCCCAGTCGCACTTCGCTTACGTCGGCCCCGACCCGTTCGCATATATTTGCCATTTCATTTATAAACGAGATTTTTGTCGCAAGCATGCAATTAGCCGCATACTTCGTCATCTCGGCGCTTCTCACCCCCATGACGATCAGTTTCTCCCGGCTCCGGGCGAACGGGCTGTACAACGCCTTAAGCAGCTCCGCCACCCGTACGTTGTCCGTACCGACGATAATGCGGTCCGGTTTCAGGAAGTCTTGAACGGCATCTCCCTCTTTCAAGAACTCAGGGTTCGACACGACATCAAACTCAAGGTCAAGACCGCGACCGGCAAGCTCCGACCGGATTATTTCCCCGACCTGATCGGCTGTACCTACCGGGACAGTAGACTTGTCGACAATGATTTTGTACTCCTGCATGTGCTGCCCTATGCTTCGGGCGGCATCAAAGACGTGCGACAAATCGCAGGATCCGTCGCCGCAGGGGGGTGTTCCCACAGTGATAAAGATGAACAGGGCATTCCTTATGCCTTCAGCCACGTCGGTGGTGAAAACCAGGCGGCTCTGCGATGCGTTTCGTTTCACGAGCTCTTCGAGACCGGGCTCGAAGATATGCACGAATCCCTGATTAAGCTGTTCGACTACGCGATCGTTAATGTCCACGCAGCAGACATCATTGCCCATCTCGGCAAGACAGGCGGCACTGACGAGACCGACATAGCCTGTTCCAATAACGCAAAGATTCATGAGTGCTCCGTCTTTATGGTTTGTTTTGAGCCTCTTGCAAAATGTCCCCTTTTGCCCAATCTCTGCGTCAGGCTCAGATTTGAATCCTCAAAATACTACCAGTATTCCTGCGGTTAAAATCTTCGCCTTCCTTGACCTTGGACAAAATTGAACATTTTGCAAGAGGCTCTTTTGTTTGTCTGGTTTTTTTGGTTGATTCAGTTCGATCCGGACAGGAGAGCATCCAACGAATAAGCGAAATAGAGAAGAAACCAAATAAACCAAACAAACTAAATAAACCAGGTTTCGTAACAGTTTAGCCTTTTGAAAAACTGGCTAAACTTGAATTCAAAATGCAAATTTCAAAATGTTGATGATTTTCTCCGAAATTTTTCATTTTCCATTCTGCATTTTCCATTTTGCAATGAGATTTAGCGCGCTTTTTCAAAGCGCTAAATTGTTACCAGATTTCTAACTAACCGGCTTTGAGCTTTGTAACGTGCCCCGCGTCTTTCAATGTCTTTTCCTGTCTGGCCAGCTCCAGATCGTGTTCGAGCATCATGTCGATAAGCTGGTCTATGTTCGTCTTTGCTTCCCACCCCAGTTTCTCCCGGGATTTGGCCGGATCTCCGAGCAGTGTCTCAACCTCTGTCGGTCTGAAATACCGCTGGTCGATCCCCACGTACTTTTCCCGGTCCAGGTTCAGTTTCGAGAAGACTTTTTCCAGAAACTCCTGCACCGAATAATTCCTGCCGGTCGCTATGACATAATCGTCCGGCTCGTTCTGCTGCAGCATGAGCCACATAGCCTCAACGTAATCGCCGGCGTATCCCCAGTCGCGCTTCGCGCTCAGGTTGCCGAGATAAAGTTTGTCCTGTAATCCAAGCGTTATGCGAGCAGCCGAGCGTGTTATCTTTCGAGTGACGAACGTCTCGCCGCGCCTCGGCGATTCATGGTTGAAGAGAATCCCGTTGCAGGCGAAGAGACCGTAGGCCTCCCGGTAGTTCAACGTCTGCCAGTAGGCATAGACTTTTGCCGCCGCGTACGGGCTCCGCGGATAAAAGGGCGTCTTTTCGGTCTGCGGAATTTCCCGCACCAGTCCGAACATCTCGGAAGACCCGGCCTGATAGAACCGCACTTGAATCCCGGTCCTGTCCCGGTAATCCCGCACTGCCTCCAGCAGTCTCAACGTACCGAGGCCCACGACATCAACCGTGTATTCAGGCTCCTCGAATGATACCTTTACGTGTGATTGTGCGCCTAAATTGTAGACCTCATCCGGGCAGACCTTTTCCAGCACTCTCCTCAGCCCGGTCCCGTCGGACAAATCGCCGTAATAGAGATTAAGACGTTTATCTATATAGTGAGGATCCTGATAAATATGATCAATTCTCCCGGTATTGAAAGAGGAAGAACGCCGGATAATGCCGTGGACTTCATATCCCCTGGCCAGCAAAAACTCCGCCAGATACGACCCGTCCTGCCCCGTAATCCCCGTAATCAGCGCCCTTTTCATGATTGCTCCCGCCTAAATATTCTTGCCACCCGGACACAGGAAGAGATTATTCTCCCCAATTCCGTGCTTCGTGTCTTTTTCAAATCCGCATTCTGAAATCCGCAATCCGCAATTGCTTATGCCTTTACCACGTTTTTGGCCCCTTTGCACGATCCCATCAGGTTTCGCGTATCCACGACGAGCCTGGCATGCGCCTGGATGAAATCCGGATCGTAATCTGAATGATCGGTAGCTACCAGAACGCAGTCGTATTTCTTTAAATTCTTCTCAGTGAGAGGGACCGACGTCATCTTAAGATCATAGCGCCTCATCTTGTGAGTCTGAGGGACGTTAGGGTCATTGTAGTCGACCTTTGCGCCCTTCTCTCTCAGAATCTCGATCAATTCCAGTGACGGTGACTCCCGGACATCGTCTATGTCTTTCTTGTAGGCCAGTCCGAGGATGAGGATCTTCGACCCCTTCAGGCTTTTACCGCTCTCGTTCAGGGCGTCCATCACCTTTCCCACAACGTGCATGGGCATGCCGGTATTGATCTCGCCTGCAAGCTCGATGAAACGCGTCGTCATGCCGTACTGCCGTGCTTTCCATGTCAGATAGAACGGATCGATCGGTATGCAGTGCCCTCCGAGACCCGGCCCGGGATAAAACGGCATAAACCCGAACGGCTTCGTTGCCGCTGCGGATATTACCTCCCAGACGTCTATTCCCATTCGGTCGAACAGAATTTTCATTTCATTGACCATGGCAATATTTACTGCCCGGAAAATATTCTCCATGAGCTTTGTCGCTTCTGCCGCGCGGGTCGAAGAGACCGGTACGGTCCGGGTTATCACCGTCTCATAAAGGGCACAGGCAGCTTGCAGGCACTCTTTCGTATAGCCGCCGACCACCTTGGGAATAGTTCGAGTGGAAAAATCCTTATTGTTCGGATCCTCTCTTTCCGGAGAAAAGGCCAGGAGGAAATCCTTGCCTGCCTCAAGGCCCGTCTCCTCGAGAATCGCTCTCATTTCTTCATCCGTAGTCCCCGGATAAGTTGTCGACTCCAGAATGATGAGCTGCCCCTTGCGGAGATTGTCCCGCACGCACCTTGTTGTGCCCAGTACGTATGACAGATCGGGCTCTCTGTACTCGTTCAGCGGAGTGGGGACACAGATCAGAATGCAGTCCATCTCTCCAAGTTTGGAGAAATCGGTGGTGCAATCCAGTCGCCCTGAGGCATTTGCCTCGACTATTCGCTCCGCCGGGAGATGCTTTATATAGCTTTTGCCCGCGGCCAAGGCCTGGATCTTCGAGGGATCGATGTCAAATCCCTTCACCGGGAACCCGGCCCTGACGAATTCCAGGACCAGGGGCAACCCTACGTAACCAAGACCGATTATGGCCACGGACGCTTCACGACTCTTTATCTTACTGATCAATGCCATACTGATACTCCCCTTGTAACCGTTCACCGTGGACCGTTCACCGAAAAGACGTCTTTCGCACGGGGCGGCGGCCAATCCGCATTAGGCAATCCGAAATTCTCTCCCCCGCATCGCGGCGGTATTGTTCTGCTTTCAAATCCGAAATCCGCAATCCCAGATCCGAAATTCTTATCTTATGTATCCCTTTTCCGCAAGATAAAGCAACACTTCCTGCGCGGCTTCTTCCGGGCTCACGTCCGTAGTGTCGATGGTGATTTCGGGATTGGCGGGCGGCAAATAGGGATCGTCAACACCAGTCACTCCTTTGACAAGACCGGCCCTCGCCTTGGCATAAAGGCCTTTACGGTCCCTTTGTTCACAGACTTCGATCGGTGTAGACATATAGACTTCTATATACCCGCCGCACCGGCTTATCAGCTCCCGGTTGTGCCGGCGGGACTCTTCATAAGGCGCAATCGGGGCGCAAATCGCGATTCCCCCGTTCTTGGTGATCTCGCCGGCTACGAACCCTATTCGCGTTATATTCAGATTGCGGTGTTCTTGTGAGAAATTCAACTCACTCGATAGATTCCTTCGCACGATATCCCCGTCGAGGAGTGTCACCGGCCTGTCCCGCATCTCCATAAACTTTGTGAGAAGGACCTGGGCCAGAGTCGACTTTCCGGAGCCGGAAAGCCCGGTCATAAAAATCGTAAATCCCTGTTTCGACCGTGGGGGATAGGCATGTCTCAGTTCGGCAACGATTTCAGGATAAGAAAACCATTCCGGGACCTCGATATCATGTTCCAGCCTGCGGCGGAGCTCGGTGGAGGAGATGCGCTTTATATTCATGCCGGGCGCCACCTTGTCCTCGATGACATACTGGGCACTGTCCTCTACGTACACCATACGCTTCAGAGGCGCCATCTTGATGCCTGTCTCTGCCTGATAGCGCTTCACAAGTTCCTGGGCGGATCCCCGTGAATAAAACCTTTCTTCCGTACCGTTCTGAATGAAGGGATCAGAATGGTCGTCTGCAACCATAAAATGGGTGCAACCGTAGTTCTTGCGGATAATGGCGTGCCAAAGCGCCTCGCGAGGTCCAGCCCGGCGCATCGCCAGAGGTATCAACCCGAGCAGGACCATGTTTTTGGGATATTTCTTTGTGATTTCCTTATAACACCGGACCTGTGTGTAGTGGTCCAGGTCTCCAGGATGGGTGAACCCCACGACCGGCTGGATAAAAATATTTGCGCTCGATGCCCTGGCAGCCAGTAGAGTCATCTCTTTGTGGGCGCAGTGAAGGTATTCTTCCGTCTGAAAGCCGATTACGTTCCGCCATCCGTTTTGAGAGAAACGCCGGTGGGCCTCGGCGGGGGCGAGCCGGATATCCCGGAAGTCGTAATGGACGGGCAGATGCAGTCCCTCAAGCGCCCCCCCTATATACCAGGAGCCGACGCTTTCATAGAGATAACGTACCCCGGGATGCTTTTCGGGATCATGGGTCCCGAATATGCAATCGGCCTCCCGCTCCTTGTCCGGCTTCCAGACGCTTTCGACGTTAAGGACAGCCAGCATAAAGCCTTCTTCATCTCTCAGGGCCAGACCGCCACCGATGCCGACCAGTTTTGTAGGATCATCTTTCACGTCCAGACAGACGGGCATCGGCCAGAGTACCCCGTCCGCAAGGCGCATTTTTTCAAGGACACTCTCGTAATCGCTTTGTTTGAGATACCCGGTCAGAGGATAGAAAGCCCGGTTCAACAGCAGCTCAAGATCGCAGAGCTGCCTCGGGTTAAGAAGCACGGAGGGATACGAGACTGCAGCCTCTTTCAGACTTTCAATGCGCCTGAAATGAACCAGAAGGCTCTCAGAATAATCATGTACCTGTGCCATATTTGCCACCCATAGCCGCGGATACTCGCGGATTTTCTTTCAGCCACGGATAAACGCGGATGAACACGGATATTCTTCTCAAAAACCTCACAGGCGGACACTCTTTCGTCAACAGCTCATCCCCCGGGAAGGCATTGATTCGCATTTAAGGATCAATGTCCAATGTCCAATGTTCAATGCTCAATAACCAATTTCCAAGTAGGAGTAAATTCCTTGGACATTGAACATTGAGTATTGGACATTCGATACTGGGAATTGACCTATACACGGTATATTATAGACTTCCAGATAAAGTTTTTGGGTGCGTTATCGGTCGGGGATGTACGAACAGGTACTATCCCCTCCCTGCTGCCTTCCCAAAAACATTATCTGAAAGTCTATAGCATGTTCCGAATCCCTAAAGACGTTGACGGTCCTCCGGCCAACCGATAAAAGCCTGTATAACCGCCTGGTCTTTCCACTCCCAAATCCGAAATCCGAAATCAATCATCCGTCTTCCCGTCCCTTTTCTCATTCCGCAATCCGAAATCCGAAATCCGCATTTTCTTATGCCATCTCCAAGCGGTTTCCATAATCGTTTCCAATTCCTGGAACCTGGGCGCCCACCCCAGCTCCTTCTTTATCTTATCGGAGCTTGCGATCAAGACTTCCGGATCGCCCGCCCGCCGGGGGCCCTCGATCACCGGAATGGATCGCCCGGTAACACGCCGGGCCGTTTCTATCACCTCTCTTACCGAATAACCCCTGCTGTTCCCGAGATTATAGACCCGGCTGGGCGTCCCTTCCGCCAGATCGCGCATGGACAGAAGATGGGCCTCGACCAGATCGTTCACATGGATATAGTCTCTCAAACACGTCCCGTCCGGCGTGCCGTAATCAGTGCCGAATATACAAATATGAGGCGCCTCCCCTTTTGCCGCCTTCAGAATCAAGGGAATAAGATGGGACTCCGGATTGTGGTCTTCGCCTATGCAGCCCGATGGATCGGCTCCGGCTGCATTAAAATATCTTAAAGAAACAAATCTCAGGCCGTATGCGCGATCGCACTCTGTGAGCATTTGCTCAACGGTAAGTTTAGTCATACCGTATGGGTTCGTGGGCCGGGTGGGGCAGTCCTCCGTAACAGGGACTTCATCCGGCTCGCCATAGACCGCTGCGCTCGAAGAAAAAATGAACCTTTTCGTTCCATGAGCCAGCATGGCCTTGAGGAGTCCGGCTGTCTTCGCCACATTGTTTTCGTAGTATTTCAAGGGGTCGGCAACGGATTCCCCCACGAGAGAATATGCGGCAAAATGCATTACCGCATCTATCGGATATCGAGAAAAGATGCCGTGAAGCACGGCCTCGTCACCGAGGTCGCCCTGGACCAGGGTTCCGCCGGTAACAAGTTCTCGATGCCCGGTGGACAGGTTATCCAGAACTATCACTTCGCGACCGCACGAAAGGAGCTCCTTTACCATGTGGCTCCCGATATAACCGGCGCCACCGACCACGAGTATCACACTATTCGAACCCGCCATTTTCTGTTGACCTTTTCTTGACGGATTCGTAAAAAGTCGTCACTCCGGTGAAAACCGGAGTCCAGGCTTTTTGGAACTACTTGAATAGACTGGATTCCGGCTGGAGTTTACCCCGTGCTTGACACGGGGCCGGAATGACAAAAAGCAGCTTTTTCCGACTTTTTACGAGACCATCTTTCTTTATACGATTCAATTTGTTGCAGCACACTGAAACTCGTCATGATCCGCCGCTGCAGACCGGAGGCATGACGAGTTCCAGTTGAAAAACCGTGAACCCGGAACCGTGAACCTGGAACCGTGAACCTGGAACAGTTACCGGAACCAATTATTCCACTATTCCAATCCCCCTGTCAGTACCTCTTTCATTCTGCCGCAGATTTGTTTTTTATGTACCAGGCTACGGTCTGCCTCATTCCATCCCTTACATTGTACGTCGGAGCGTAACCGAGATACTCTTTGGCGCGGGAAATGTCTGCTTGCGAATGCCTCACGTCCCCTGGACGGAAGGGGCCGTAGTTCGGATTGAGCGCTGCTATACTTGCATCGTATTCTGCCAGCGGCTCATGGAGTAAGGCATACAATTCGTTCAGCGTCGTTCTGTCGCCATTTGCTATATTGTATGCCTGATTCAATGCCTCCGGCCGCCGGGTTGTGGCTGCGAGCATGTTCGCCTGCACGACATTCTCAATGTAGCAGAAATCCCGGCTGGTTTCTCCGTCGCCGTTGATCGTTCCGGGCACGCCGTTCAGCAGCTCGCCTATCCATCTTGGGACTACGGCCGCATAGGCCCCGTTGGGGTCCTGGCGGCTGCCGAATACGTTGAAGTAGCGCAACCCCATGCATTCCATACCGTACGCCAGCGAGAAAACATCTGCGTACAGTTCGTTGACATGTTTTGTCACGGCATAAGGAGACAAAGCCCTCCCGATCAATTCCTCCCTTTTCGGAAGGCCGGGATGGTCCCCATAGATCGACGAAGATGAAGCGTAAACAAAACGTTTCACTTTGGCATCGCGCGCCGCGACAAGCATATTGACAAAACCGTCTATGTTCGACTGGTTGGTCCTGATGGGGTCATCAATCGATCTCGGGACGCTGCCGAGGGCCGCCTGATGCAGTACATAATCGACGCCTGCGCATGCCTTCCGGCAATCTTCGAGGTTTCCGATCTCTCCTTCAATAAACGTAAACCCCCTCCAGGCATCACTTCCGACCTGCTTTCTCACATCCTCCAGATTATGGCGGTGGCCGGTGGAGAAGTTGTCGAGCCCCATCACCTCCTGCCCCAGTACCAGGAGCCTCTCCAGCAGGTTCGATCCAATGAAGCCTGCAACTCCGGTCACGAGCCATCTTTTTGGTAGACGCTTAAGTTCGTCCCTGAGGCCATCAAATTGTGACATATCAGCACCCTTTCAGAACTTAGCGATATTCAAAACTGACGGCCTCATAAAAAGTCGTCACTCCGGTGAAAACCGGAGTCCAGCTCCCCCGTAACTACTTGAATAGACTGGATTCCGGCTTCCACCGGAATGACAAAAAGCAGTACTTTTCGACTTTTTACGAACTCATCAAAACTCAACTGCGAGGACACAGCGCGACAGTGTGCAAACAGCCTCCTAGGTTGCCTGCCGGCAGTACCACTCGTATGTCTGCCGTATCCCTTCTTCCAGACCGATTCGTGGCTTCCACCCGAGCCGCTCCAGGCGAGTTACATCAAGAAGCTTTCTGGGCGTGCCGTCCGGCTTCGTCGAATCATAAACGAGCTCGCCCTCAAAACCTGTCACCCTTCTGACGAGTTCGGCCAATTCCTGAATCGTGCAGTCCTTGCCGCATCCGATGTTTATGATACCGGAATCGCCCGACGGAGATGATACGGCATCGATTTCTTTCATGATAAAGATACAGGCGTCTGCCAGATCGTCGACGTGCAGGAATTCGCGGCGGGGTCTTCCAGTGCCCCAGATGATGATTTTCGCGGGGGAATCCCCGAGAGTGCACTCTCCGGCGGGGATTCCCAGAGACTGCCTTATATCCGCAGGAATACGGCCGAATCTGCTTTCATCTTCTTCGATCTTTGCCCGGTCTTTCCGGACCGCCAGACGGGCAAGATGGAACTTGCGCAACAACGCGGGCAGCACGTGAGACGTCTCAAGATCGAAGTTATCCCCCGGTCCAAAAAGATTGGTCGGCATCACGCTGACAAAATTCGTTCCGTATTGATGGTTGTAAGATTGGCACATCTTTATTCCGGCTATCTTTGCCAGGGCGTAAGGTTCATTGGTCGGTTCGAGCGCCCCCGTAAGAAGATGCTCCTCCTTCATAGGCTGGGGACAGTGCTTGGGATAGATACATGAGCTGCCCAGAAAGATCAGCTTTCTGGCGCCGCTCAAAAAAGCGGAATGGATGATGTTGGTCTCTATGGTCAGATTGTCATATATGAACTCGGCGGGATACGTGCTGTTCGCCAGAATGCCTCCTACTTTGGCTGCAGCAAGGAATACGTAGTCCGGTTTTTCCTCCCTGAAAAAGCCCTCCACGTCCCCCTGCCGCCTGAGATCAAGCTCCCTGCTCGACCGCAGAATAAGATTTGGGCATCCTTGCGCTGCAAGGCCCCGGACAAGAGCTGAACCGACCAGACCTTTGTGACCGGAGACGTATATTCTGGAAGAATTCTCCATTTCCTCAATGCCTCGCCCTAAGGATGCGTTACGAAATAACTGTTACATCTTGCTAGTCTTTTGGGCCGTATTCTGCGTTGCTTAATGGGTCACATACTTCAGTATGCTCGCCCCTTAAGCAGCCTTGAATACAGCCCAAAATCCGGCGCAATCTTGTAACACTTATTTCGTAACGCATCCTTTATTCCAGGAAACGATATGAATGGCCTGCACCCGGCAGAGAAGCCATCGCTGATCATTAGGAACTTGAAAGTTTCAATCATACCATTTAAGGATCAATTTCCAATGTTCAATGCTCAATAACCAATTTCCAATCAGGAGCAAATACCTTGGACATTGAACATTGAGTATTGGACATTCGATGTTGGGAATTGACCTATGCGCGGTATATTATAGACTTTCAGATAAAGCCGTTGGGTGCGTTATCGGTCGGGGATGTCCGAACAGGTACCATCTCCTCCCTGCTGCCTTCCCAAAAACATTATCTGAAAGTCTATAGCATTTTCAGGGTCCGTTAGTACTTCGTTCAATCTGAAGGGCAAAGACACTATAGGAGCCTGTCGGACTTAGGGGATCGTCACGAGGAAGTGGCGGAACGAGACCAGATATTCACGAATTATAGGCGCATAGTGTTGCTATGCAACGAACATTCGGGGATATTTGGGCCGTTCCCCCCACTTCCGCAGTAGATCACCCCTAAGTTCGACAGGCTCCCAGCAGCCGCGCCGGCCGGCAAATACTCCACCCGGGTTTCAAAGCACACGATTGTCTTATCGGCTCTGACCGGATTTCACTGGAAGGAGGTATTTTATTCTGGGATGGTCGGGTTGTCCAGCAATAATATGATGGAACGACGAAGCTTATCCCTGGTCGGGGACGGGCATCCTTGCTTGAGCGCAGGCACTCCTGTATCACGGCCGGGGAGGCAGACAATACCGATTCCTGGAAGCCGGCGGGCTCAAGGAATCGTCATGCCCCCCCCTTTTTCCGCAATAGATCATCATAAGTCGACAGCCTCCCAGGGGGACAGAATACCGATCATACTTCAGGTTGCACCGGGAGCCCTTAGATGCGGGCTGGACTTATTCTCTGTTTTCCGAAAGCTGTTTCGAACCGCCGCAGCTACAGCAGTATCCGGCTGTATCGTATTTTCGTCTCAACAGGCAGACCTGCGGGGCGATTTTCGCCTTAAATGCCTCACACCACTGTGCCTTTCTGAGTTTCTCTTCCTCCAGATCCATCGAGCGCGGGATGTCCCGATAGCGGTACATTTTCTTCATCTTAGCCGTGTAGTCGGACAATTCGATATTGTCGACCTGGGAAGCCAATTGGTCGGTTTTGTAGAAGCAGAGCATGATTGCGCGGTTCTTTACCGTCTTTTGTTTCTTGAGAATAGATCCGGTGTCCATTGTTTTCTCCTTTATAATATGAATTGCGGTGCAGGATGAACCCAGCTTGGAGAGGGCGTGTCTACGCAGATGTGGGCCTTCCGGCTCGCAACGGAGTAGTCAAACAGAGCTGAAAATCAGAGCACCAATGTTACACAATGCGTATCATAAACAAGTTTGGTGCCAAACATTTGTCCCTGAAAGATAACTGACTTATTTCCTGGAGCTTTTTAAAGGGCGACGGGCAGGAATCGGGTGACAATACAAAAGCCTCATGGGGCAACCTGCCCCACACGAATTCGCTGGAACGGATCGGACAGCACATAGCGCACGGTTAGCGCATGAGACATCTTGGCATGTCATGTGACAAGATGTCCCATGCAAATCACCGCCAGATTCCCAGAAAGTTCTAATAAATTCGCTTTATTACATTTTGGCAGGCCGGACGGAATGGGCACGGGAATCGCGTCACATTTTTTCGGGAGGCTGCTGGGGCTACCCTTTACCCATAAGTCATGTCACGGAACAAGGATTCTTACCTCCTTGTTTTCCCCATAGATTTGACACTTGGACAACTTGACTGCGTGGGCGGCAAGGACAAGGGTGATTTGATATGGTACAAGATAGCGTTTGGGTGGTTTAACCTCGTAATCGTAATCGATTTGTTGTGCATTGCACCGCTTCTCCAAGACGAGGAGCTTGTCGGACTTAGGGGATCGTCACGAGGAAGTGGAGGAACGAGACCAGATATTCACGAATTTGAGGCGCATAGTGAATCCATGCAACAAAACTTCGGGGATATTTCGTATTCTTCGTGGTGAATCTTTTTGGTTGCGGATGTGCTTCAGCTCTTTATATTGAACGTCCTTACTTTTCGATAGAGGGTACGCCGGTCGATCCCGAGGATTCGGGCGGCTTCCGACTGGTTCCCTCCGGTTACGGCCAGTATGTCCTGGATATGCTTCTTCTCCAATTGTTCGAGGCTGGAAAGAAGCGGCATTCCTTTTGATCTGTGTTCCTCGTTGCCCAGGACGCTCGCACGCAACTCGTCTGGAAGGTTTTCCGGATGGATAACCGGGCTCTCACTCATTATGGCCGCTCGCTCGAGCACGTTTTCGAGCTCCCGGACGTTTCCAGGCCAGGAATACTCTATGAGTATCCGCATTGCCTCATCGGAGATGGCCAGAGGTTTTCTCCCCATCTCCTCTGCGTTTTTCTTCAGGATATGTTTGACGAGCAGCGGTATGTCTTCTTTGCGATCTTTCAGATCAGGGAGTCTTATCGAAACGACATTGAGGCGGAAATAGAGATCCTCACGTATCCTTCCTTCCCGAACAAGTTTCCCTCCTTCATGATGGGTTGCTGCCACCAGCCTTACGTTCACTTTTATATCCTTTACTTCACCTACGGGTCTGATCTCTCTCTCCTGGATTGCCCTCAAGAGTTTACTCTGGATGGAGATCGGCATATCTCCGATTTCGTCAAGAAACAGGGTCCCGCCGTCAGCCTCCAGGAACAGTCCCTTTTTTGCGAATTTGGCGTCCGTAAAAGCCCCTTTGGCATGGCCGAACAGTTCAGTTTCCAGGAGTGTTTCGGGAATGGCAGCACAGTTGAATGCCACAAAAGGCTTGTCTCTACGGGGGCTGTTGAAATGAAGCGCCCTCGCCACCAGTTCTTTTCCCGTCCCACTCTTGCCGTAAATCATTACCGTGGCCTTGGTCTTTGCCACGCGGCGGATAAGAGAAAACATTTCCTGCATGGCCTGGCTCTTTGCAATTATGTTGGAGAAATTAAACTCTTTGTTGACCTGCTGCTTGAGATTAGCCAGCGCCAACTGGAGCTTACGTTCCCTGAGCGCCGCAGTCACGATCGGCAGGAGCTGCTCAATCTTAAAGGGCTTGGGAATATAGTGATACGCCCCATTTTTCATGGCCTCCACCGCTGCATCAATCGAACCGAAGGCTGTCATCAGAATCACGGGCACATCCTCGTTCCCGGCCTTGATCTTTTCGAGCACCTCCATACCGTCCATCCCGGGCATGCGGATATCGGTTATTATCAGATCCGGATTGCCTTCGGCAGCCTTCTCCAGGGCCTCCTCTCCATCCCGGGCAGTTTCGGCAGAATACCCGTGTTTTTCGAGAATCTTCTTCAACATCAGACCCATTTTCTCGTCATCATCGACGATGAGAATGGAATTCGAATCTACTCTATCTGACAATTGTTATTTACCCCGTTATAGTCGCGGTGTAGAGAAGAATATTTGCGCGGTATTGTGACCGATGGTATGAAGATGGGCAGATTATCGAGATCAGAAATTGACCTTGGTGAAATAACCACCCGACCAAGGGGGCAGGCCAAACGGTTGTCAGAGCCCAAGACCCGCCCCCTTGGGAACAAGGCGGCCAAACCATACAACTGCCCTACCGTAGCACATTTGAGAGCATCTGGGAATACCGGAAAGCGTTTGTCGCCAGGAGGATCGATTTTTCTTTGGTTATCGGATCTGTCTGCCCCATTTGCGGGGAACGTGAGTGCTATCGAATGATTACTCCTTACCATCGCTACGGGATTGATCTGTTTCCTGAATGGAGGAAGGAGAAGATTCCCATTGCCCGTTTTCTATGTCAGAAGCGATGGAGGACGTTTTCCCTGCTGCCGATTCAGTTGATTCCTTATGTGCAGTACACGGTGGCGGCTGTAGTCGGGACGCTGCTCATAGGTCTGGGATGCTGGGAAGCAGGCAAGCATGGTTTCTGCGGGGCAGCGATTGAGGTGGACCAGAACAGTTGCGTGACCCCGTGGCTTGTCTTTTGCTGGCTGCAGATGGCGCTGAGCGGCCTCCGGCGTAGTCATCGGGTCCTGAACCGATGGTATAATCTGACCTTTATGTCCAGTTCTGCGCTCACTAACGGATGGGAAGAGGTCAGAGGGTACTTTCAGGCTTTTGGATGGGAAAAAGATTCCCCCTGGAAAGAGATTTGCGAAGTCGTGCGCCGCTGCAATCAGGCCAGCAGGCAGTTTCTCTTTGGCACTCCTTCCCAGCAACGCAAACGTCAAGGTATCGCGTCCCCGGCGCCATAAGGCAATGTGGATCAGCAAGTCATTTTTTCTGCCCATCCAACCTGGCTGAGGTGGTAAAGCATTAGGCCCCTGAGTAGCGGGGGCGCCCTCCGCTGCCACCATCATCACATGTCTTTCCTTAAATGCCGGCCTACAACCCCTTTTCTCCTTAAATCCATCCTTCATTCCGCCTTGAAACTGCTCAGACTGCGTGGACCATTGGTCCCCCCAACCTGGAGGCATGCCTTTTGTCAAATTTTGTACAGAGCTTTGTTTGAGAGCCTTTTTTCAATGAGTTATCTATGGAACATCAACCGCGGCAATCCGTAGGGGTTACCCAAAAACCACACATTGAGGAGGACGAACTCATGGACAAAGACATCCGCGAAGGCATTGCTCTGGCCCGATTTCAGATCATCAGCCCCGTGCTCGCCGAACCAAAGAGGGCGCAAAACGATTACTTCCGCAAACAGGCCGAGATCGAGCATCACTTCCCGCGTTACGGGAACAGGTTCATCAGTGTGTCTACCATGAAGGCATGGTTAAAGACCTATCGTGCTAAAGGGTTTGAGGGCCTCAAACCCAAAGGCCGGTCAGACCTTGGCCGACCCAAACGGCTCGGCGGGGAAAGCCTCAAGGCCATCGAGATCAAATGCAAGGCGTACCCGTACTGGACCGGACAGCAGCTCTATGAAGACCTCAAACGACAGGGACTGCTGGGGGAGCCCGCTGTCCATTACAATACCTTTCTTCGAGTGCTCAAACAGCAGGGGTGGCTTTCTACGATCAGGAAAAACGATGTGCGCAAGGCCTTCGAGTTCGATAACGTCAACGAACTATGGGTATGCGACTTCATGCATGGTCCCCAGGTCCAGACTGCCGGCCGCTCCGCCAAGGCCATTCTCTGCGCTATCCTCGACGATCACTCCCGCATGGCAGTGGGGCATGCCTTCAGTGCATCAGAGACAATCAGCGCGCTCACGGTGGTTTTAAAAGACGCATTCCTCGCCTACGGCATCTGCAAACGCCTTTATGTCGATAACGGCGCGAGCTTCTCCTCGGATCTGCTTGCCCGAAGCTGCGCCCTGGCAGGCATCTCCCTCATCCACTCCAAACCCTATGACAGTCCTTCCCGCGGAAAGGTGGAAAGATTCTTCAGGACCGTCCGCGACCGTTTTCTCTCCGGCATTCAAGAAGGCATCACCCTCGATGAGCTCAACGAGGCATTCCGGCTGTGGCTCCAGGAGGACTATCACCACAAACTCCACAGCGGCATCGGCGAGCGGCCCATTGACCGCTATAACATCTCTGTTGCCCGGGTCCCGATCCGCAGGCTTTCCAAGAGCGAACTCGATGAGATCTTCCTCGTGCGCCACGAACGGGTCGTCAATAACGACGCCACCATCAGCTTCAAAGGCCACATCTATGAGGCGCCTCCCGCCTACATCAAACACCGGATCGAGATCCGCCATCCCGTCGACGACCCCCAGGAGCTTTATCTCTATGACAACGACGTCCGGGTGGGGAGAATAAAACTGGTCGATAAAAATGAAAACGCCCGCATCTTCCGGCCCAAAACGGTTTCTAATACCCTTTCCTTTCACAAAGGGAGGGTTGTGCCATGATGGATCTCCTGGCCTGGTTCGGACTGAAACGATTCCCTTTCGACAAAAACATCAAACCCGCCGATTGCCTCGATACCGAGCCCATGAAGGAGTGCGCTGCACGGCTCGATTACATCAAACGAAGAAGCGGCATCATGCTCTTAACCGGAGACCCCGGCGTGGGCAAGACCGTGGTCCTCCGCCGCTACGTCGACAGCCTCAACGAGAACCTTTTCAAGGTCTTCTACACCCCGTTGTCCACCCTCAGTCGGGCCGATCTGCTCTATCACATTAACCGCCTGCTCGGCCTCACCGCCAGGCTTTCCAAGAGCGCCATCTACCTGCAGATCCAAAAGGCGCTCATCGAGTCTAAGGAGCAGTTCGGCAAAACCGTCTTCCTCATCATCGATGAGGCCCACCTCCTCCAACCCGGCCCCCTGGAGGAACTCAGACTCCTCACCAACTTCAAGATGGATTCCTACGACCCCTTTATCCTCGTCCTGGCCGGGCAAAGTGACCTGAGGCGAACTATGGACTTCGCCGTCATGGAACCCTTCAGTCAGCGTATCGCCATCCGCTACCATGTGCCCGGCCTCAGTGTCGCGGAAACCGCCGCCTACATCGCCCATCATCTCAGATTGGCCGGGGCCACTGAGCCCATCCTTGACGAAAGTGCCATCCATGCCGTCCATGAACTCTCATTTGGCATTCCGAGAAAAATAGGCGCCATCACCGAGCAGGCCCTTACCTATGCCATGTTCGATCACAAACGGACCGTCACCGCTGATATGGTGCTCAAAGTCAAAAACCTCGAAGGATAGAAAGGAAAAAGCAACATGAATGACCAGAACGAAATCCGACTCGCCTGGCAACTCTGGGATCTTGCCTCAAGACTCAATGACCTCCTGTGGGACCGCTATGGAGGTGAGTTCATTGATATCCATCTCACAGAAGAGGCCGACCCATACGTGGGATCAACCGATGAACTTCCACCGAGCTCGACAAATACGGATATAACGGCTGAAGGTCAGAAATCTTGAAGGATGAGCAGATACACAAACCGGACCGGGATGGGCTATTTCTCTCCCGGTCTTACCCCTGTGCTCCGGATCAGCGGAAAATCTTATGTGCATATCATTCTTCAGCAAGGCTGAAATCGAGGACATCGTCGTCTTCATAAGGCTCAGCCTCTATAACCGTGGACTCCCGTGCGGCGCCAAGGCCATTCGCCAGGAAATGGAAGCCGAAGACGTCCGCCCCCTGCCTTCTCTCAGCACCATTCACCGGATACTCATTCGTCACGGTCTCACTCATGGCCATACGGGGTTCTATTTTTAGAAAAAGGCGTCTTCTGAAAAACTCTGATAATCGGTTCCGCTACACTTGGCCTTCGAGAATCCATCCATTAAGCAAACGTGAACTGACCTGAAAAACCATCATACCGGGATACGATGTCCTGAGCCCTGGACTCCCCAGCCGGTCAGTTTATCCCGGTACAAATCAAACCAATACGGAAACACATTCTGAGAATCACCTCAGAAAAAACCGCTCCTCCGGCCAGAATAGCACCTTAAACAATCGTCAAAATAGCGTTGTAATCAACAAGGGTTCGGGACCCTGGACGGTAATGTGCCCGAGCTTGGCACTGTCTATGATCTTATCGAAATGCCTACCAGGGAACTATCCTGCCCGGACGTTTCAGATGTTAAGGAATCGGATGGGACGGTCAGGATTGCTGTGAATTCGAGAGTCCGGGGAACGATGTACTCTGAAGGCGATTAGAAGGTTTAAGAAGCCTTACCTGGACCTGTCATATCAGGCTATTCTGGACAATAGAGCTGCGTCTATTGACGCAGTATGCCGGTTTGTTATGGATGAGTGGACGAGAGTATAAAGTGCTGAATGTCGCCCGGCAATTCGGAGAAGTCCTGTCCGGGGATACGGGGTCGCTTATGGGTTTTTGGTGGAAGTATTCAAGGCTTGTCTCGGCCAGGTAGGGTAATCTGCCCACCTGGAGGAATGCACGTTGGAAATCCGGATAACGTAACCATCGCCTACACCGACAGCCTGGGCGCATTTTAGAGTTCGGTGTTTCAAAGTATAACGATGATAGCCACTCACCGGTAAGAACTTTCCCTCCCGGTATTTCAGAATATTTTTTGCAGCCTGATCGTTCCTGTTGTTATCGGAGTTCCTGATCGAGGTAATACAAATATGCATAAGGTTTTATGCTATCAGGTAATCGGTTGGGTTTGATAGCGGAGAGATTCAAAGATATATTGAGTGAGCAAGAAGCCCCAAAAGCAGCGCCTAGCTTTGGAAAGC
>JAZDGK010000053.1:0-9118 GCA_043806955.1 Pseudomonadota bacterium
AGTTAGAGTGACACCTTCAATGCACATAGCGGTCTCATTCGATGCTAAGGTGTCAGGAAATATTTTGCGTACATCTCGTAACTACTTGACAAACAATGTATTTTCCCCTCATCCTGAATTCTTATTTGACACCTTCCAGAAAAAAGGTGTCACCAGACTTTTCCTGGCTTTGGTGTATGAATAAAACGATAACTACTCGTAAATACAATACAAATCAATATGAATCATGCGAGCAGGGATCAAGATGTCTGAATTTGCTCCTAATTGGAAATTGGTTATTGAGCATTGGACATTGGTTATTGATCCTAAAATGGTATGATGGAAACTTCTAAGGCCCTAAGTCCGCCGGGGTCCCAATGCCTGGTCGGCGGCCTGGAGGAAATCATGGGGGGTCGGGTGCAAGGCGCCGTCGAACGTTATGGAGGCGTAGATGATGTGGGTCTTGATTTGGTATTGTTTGAATAATTCCGGGTCGTCTGCCGCTAACCGGCTGATTCTGCTGCAAAACTCTTGAGCTTTTTCCGTGCTGGTCTGGGGAAGGAGCACAGCGAACCTCCTCCCACTGTAGCGGCACGCTATATCACACTCCCGCGAGCCTTCTTTCAGAATTCTGCCGATGGTAGATAATACGGCGTCTCCGGCAATTCGGCCACGGCCCTCATTTATCCTTTTGAAATGATCCGGTTCGAGCATGCATATCACAAGATCGGAACCGTATCTTTTGGCCCTGGCCATATTCCGTTCCAGCGCCTCCATAAAGTAGGCCCGGTTGTAGAGTCCCGTCAGTTCATCTCTTGTGGATATTTCGGCCATTCTCACCGTTGCCAGTTTTACTTCTTTCTTGAGGCGCACTTTTTCCATTATGTTCCGGATGCTTCGAGAGAGAGATTTTTCACTCAACGTCTGTTTTGGAAGATAATCGTACGCACCGGCCTGAATGATCTGGGAGGCGACAATTTCATCCCCTTTGTCGGCAATCACCACAACCGGAATATCAAGGGCCCTTTCGTACATCATAGTCAGAAAATCAAAGGAGTTTCCGTCCGGAAGTATGTGATGCAAGATAATGAGATCGATTCGATTTCTATCGAGAATCCTCATTGCATTCTCGATAGAGACCGCGTGAGAAAGCGTTGTCTGCCCGTGATTCTTCAGAATGGCTTTGATTTCCTCAAAGCCTTCGGTCGAATCCTCAAGGTATAAGATGTTGGCGCTCTGGTCCAGATCTATGATTGATGTGGCCCCAAGATAAGGTTTGGTATCATACTGCCGGATGTTCTGGATCTTTTTGACGATGTTCGCTATCCGCTGTCCCGCCTCCTCAATTCTCTCCAGGTATTTTGCGGATCTGCCCGGGTCGCTTTCATACATCTTGAGCAATTCAATATTTCCCAGGAGGCCCATCAACGGTTGATTGAGCTCGTGAGCCATAGAACCGGCCATTTGAAGCAGGACCTTGAGCCTCTCCTCGGCCAGCAGAGATTTCTGATGCTCCAGGGCCTTCTCATTCGCCCTTTTCAACTCTCCAAGAATACGATGCCGTTCGATAGCGTAGCATATGGATCGATTCAACAGTCCGCCGGTAACCTGGCCCTTGACCAGGTAATCCTGCGCCCCCTCCCTTGCAGCCTGGATTGCCACGGTTTCATCATCAAGGCCGGTGAGCACGATAACAGGAGTCTCCGGTGTTTCCGACTTTATCCTGGCAAAGGTCTCGATCCCGTGACTGTCGGGCAATGAAAGGTCGAGCAGAATGAGGTCGGGCTTTTGATCTGCGATATGCCGGAGGGCGTCGCTCAATCGTTCGACAGAAGTGAGGCTTGTCTCAAAGCCGTTCGTTTCGGAAAGCATTTCATTGAGCAGGTTGGCATCATCCGGATTATCCTCGACCAGCAAAACTCTGATTCGCTCATTCTCCATTTTGCCTCACCTTCCGGGGAGCTTTACTATGGTAAACCAGAAATCCTTTATGGTCCTTACAACTCGTGAGAATTGATCGAAATCAACCGGCTTCGTTATATAACAGTTGGCGTGATGACTGTAAGTCTCCGCTATGTCTTCCTCGTTTGCTGAACTTGTCAGAATGACTACCGGGATTTGCCGGAGGTTGCGATCCATTTTTATCTCCTCCAACACCTCGGTTCCGCGCTTCCTCGGCAAATTCAGGTCGAGGAGAATGAGGTCCGGTAACGGCGCTGAAACATAGGGCTGCTCCCGGCGAAGATAGGCCAGGGCCTTGACACCGTCCGTGACCACATCCAAATTGATCCTGACCTTTGCATCCGCAAAGGCTTCCCGGGTCAGAAGGACATCGTCGGGACTGTCCTCCACCATAAGAACCTGAATGGGCCTGCCGACTTCTTCAATATTCATTCCATATCTCCTTGGCTCTACCAGATTTTATCACAAGGTTTTCTAACCCCGCCCACAATGGACGCCTCGGTCGCCGGGCGGCCCTGGAAAGGGCCGCCTATCCAACGGGGAAAGTTCAGCATAATGGATACCTTCTTATGTGGAACTGTGCTTAGGGATGATCTACTGCAATAGCATCCGGCCCGGAATGGTGAAGAAGAAAGCAGAACCTTGCCCGGGTTCGGACTCCACCCATATCCTGCCGCCATGACGCTCCACAACCTTCTTACAGATTGCCAGGCCGATGCCGGTGCCGGGATATTCCGAACGTGTGTGGAGACGCTGAAAGACTTCGAAAATCCTGTCGGCATATTCCATATCAATACCAATCCCATTATCACGCACGAAAAACAGCCATTCGCCGTCCGCGCGTTTGGCTCCGATGTGAATACGCGGTTGACTCGGGTTGCGGAACTTGATTGCATTGGAAAGAAGGTTCTGGAATAACTGCAGGATCTGAGATCCGTCGGCCATCCCTGCAGGCAACCGGTCGGAGGTCACTATGACGCCGTTATCTCGAATCGAAATCTCCAGATCGGCCAATGACTTGCGGAGTGCCTCATTAAAGTCGGTCAACTCAAAAGGCTTCGCCCTTGTAGACAGCCTCGAGTATGCGAGCAGATCATCGATGAGAAGCTTCATCCGGGCAGACGCGTCCACGGCACGGGTTATGAATTCCTGCGCTTTTGCGTCCAGGCTTTCTTTGTACCGGCGCTCAAGCAACTGCAGATAGCTCGACATGACGCGCAAGGGCTCCTGGAGATCATGTGAGGCTATATAGGCGAATTGTTCCAGTTCCGCATTGGATCGCGTGAGCTCATTGGTTTTCGATTTCAGGATCTCTTCGGTATGCTTCCGTTCGGTAATATCTTTGAAATCTTCAACAATTCCGATCATACGGCCATTCTGATCCAGAAACGGCGTGGCTGTGATGATACAGGGGACGACGGTACCGTCGCGCCGTGTTTTTTCCGCGTCGAATTCCATGCGTTCTTCACCGTTCAGAATTCTTGTCAGAGGGCAATTCGAGCTCCGGCATAAATGACCGGGAAAGACCTCGTAGCACTTTTTGCCTATTGCTTCATTTCTGTCCATTCCTGCAAGAGCTGCAAAAGTCTCATTCACCCGGAGGATGTTAAAGTCTCTATCGATCAAGCGCATTCCGTCTGCGGCCGTTTCGAATATCTGATTCAGTTCCGCGTGTGCCTGGCCCGCGGCCTGCCGTGCCAGCATGCGCTGGGTGATATCCCGAAAATCCTCCACGACCCCGATCAAGCGGCCGTTCGGATCCCGGAAGGGCGTTGCGGTAAGAATGCAGGGGACAACAGTGCCGTCGGATCGCACCTTTTCCACGTCGCATTCAACGCGAGCTTCACCCGCGAGAATTCGGGTGAGCGGACAATTGGGAGTATGGCACAAAGGACCCGAAAGTGTTTCAAAGCATTTTTTCCCAACTACCGGGCCTTCCTTTATACCCGACAAGGCCGCAAATGTCTCGTTGACCTTGAGAACGGTGAAGTCCCGGTCAACTATGCGCATGCCGTCAGCGGCGGTGTTGAATACCTGATCGAGCTCCGTGTACGCCTGTCTGATTGCCTCTTCCGCACGCCTTCGGACATTGACCATGATTTGACCACAGACGCCCAGCGCGATAAAGAGAGCTCCCACAATCAGACGCATCCATATTTCATGCGAATGCGGCCGGATTATTTGTTCAAGGAAATCACCTTCATGAAAGATTGCGGTATGAATGACCGATTCCAGGACCCAGAAAAAGGCCGCAAAGCCCAATCCGATCAGTGCGACCTTGCCGGAAAGGAGATCCAGTATCCTTGGTTGCCGGTTCGCTTCAGTGGACATAAATTAGTATCCGTTCACCGTTGACCGTTCACCGAATTGGTTCACGGTTCTAGGTTCACCGTTCAAGGTTAAGAGAGCAATAGAAATTGAGCGGAAGATATTGAGATATGGGAGTACATATCGCCCTGAGAATTCAAAGATGTCTTCGAGCAGGACGGAAAAAAGACGTGCTGCTGTTCGCGAATTCATCGACTATCTCCAAGAATATGAAAACGCAAGGGGAAACAACCGTGAACCTGGAACTTTGAACCGGTGAACGGTTACATAAATCATAGTTTGTCTTGACGGATCAAAACATTGCCATGGGCCTGATTTCGTACTCATCCCACCGGCCGCACCAGCCGCCCCGTGTTGTGGCTATGGAGCCGTGGTTGTGACAGCCGAAGCAACCCAGCGGCCCGCCGCAGTGAAAATGCGTGTGGCAACTCATACAGAAATCTCGTTGGCAGAAATCTCCGGGACCCGGCCCGCAACTAGCCGGGCCGGAAGCAGTAAGAATCACATGGTTATTGACTTCTTTCCTTAGGAGATAAGCTTCCAGGACGGCGCCGTGGGGTTCGTGGCAATCGAGACAGGAAAGAACGTAGTTGGGATTGCCGACTTCATCTGAAGGCGAACTGTTATACGGAGGCAGAATTGAGCCGAATGGACCACATAGACCCTGATCATCGCACGAGATGCGCGCGTCCGACCCGTCCAGATTGCGATTTCGCGGACGGGTGCCGTGTGTGTCGCCGTTCGGGCCCCAATCGATGTATCTGAGGTTCCTGCCCAGCGTAGTGCTGTAGATTACATTCGTGGTGTTGTGACAGTCCATGCAGAAGGTGTTGTAATCCGGCGTTCTTGTCGGCCCAATCTCCATTGGAGAGTTTGCGGGCTCAAAGACTGCGGATGCCTGGTACATATAGGGAGGGCGATAAGTGGCTCCACGGGAATCGGCGTAGTCTTTCATGGTTTTGGTATTCCCGTAAAGCTTGTCATGCTCTCCGGGCAAAGAAAGGGCTGTCGGCGGAGGGCAGGCAGGGATCATGTTCCTTTGCACGAGATGGGGATTGTGGCACCCTGCGCAGGGGTTTGATGTCTCCTTAAAGAAGGAGGGAAACCTGGCCTTTGCAAAGGACCGGATATCATAGAGATTGTGGTAAGAGCCTCCATTGAAGGCAGCCAATATGCTGTTCGGTGCGGCTCCGGTGTAGCCTCCGAAGGTACGCGAATAGCTAAAATTGACTATGCTGCCGCCGTTCTGAACGGAGCCCGAACTGCAGTGGCAATAAAAACAATAATTGTCGCTCTGATCATAGGGACCCGTCCTCTTATTAAGATTAAAATTCGGGGAAAAGAGAGCGAAGGACGAGGGGACCCCGCTCATGGGATACGGTTCGATACCGTCGATGCTGGCATGCTGCTCATGGCAGTGAGCGCAGTTGCCGGTCGCGTATTCGGAAGGAAATCCCGTTGCAACCCGCTTAACTCCATAGGCTGAATTGCCGTGAGCGGAACAGGTATAAGGCCCGGAACACGAATCAGCGCCGAGCCGATGGGCATTCAGAACCGAGAAACAAAACAGCAGGGCGATAATTCGGAGCACTTTCATCTGATCAAAGCCGTTTAAAAACCAAGGAATTTAGTCTCATATTTATAGAGAAATCACTAACCTGGCAAGTTTTTTTGAAGTCTTTTCCGATCTTTTGCAGTCGGATAGGCGGTCCTTTCCAGGGCCGCCCAGCGACCGAGGCGTCCACAGGCGGGGTTAGAAAACCCCGCCTATCCGGGTATTGTTTTTGGGTACACATTTGTGTGGAGCTGTACTAAGAGATTCAGTCTCATATTTATAGAGAAATCGCTAACCTGGCAAGTTTTTTTGAAGTCTCTTCCGATCTTTTGCAGAAAGCCTCATCTCGCCCGGATTCTCCCCATTGGCTGTTGCAATAGATATACCAGGCGAAACAGCGGATTTTGTTCCCACTAAATCCCGGACTTATACGACAAGCCGATCCTGTTCAAGGAACAGAAATACCCCGGCAACGGCAAGGTTTTACTTCCAGAGGGCAAAACTTTGCCCATTTTCGAGAAGATTGGAAAAGACCGAGAACAAATGCCTCTGTTGACGAAAGGGGCCGGCGGGGGGATAAGCGCGAAGATGAGGTGGGCGGAGCGATAGAGTCGAGAGCGGAAAGGCTATTGTCGGGTTTCGCCCGGATCAACCCAACCTACGAACTCAGGTTCAAGGTTCCAAGGTTCACGGTTCACGGTCAGAGAGCGATGAACCTTAATGACCTAAAAATAGTTCATAGTTCTGGGTTCATGGTTAAGATCATAACCCGGAACCCAGAACGCAAAATATGAAGAGATCAAAGCAACTAACCGTGAACCGTGGAACCGTGAACCTGACAACCTGAGTAATTACAGCATGGAGGTTGGGTTGAATGAAATGAAACCCACCGGATGCGCTAGGAGGCTGTCCGAGAACTGGGATCGTAGCGAGGAAAGCGGAGGACGAGACCAAATACTCACGGATTTGAGGGATAATAGTGAACCTATAGCCCGAAAATCCGGGGATATTTGGGCCGTCATCCCGCTTTCCGCAGTAGATCATCAGTTCTCGGACAGGCTCCTATGAGTCTGTCGGACTTAGAGATGATCTACTGCGGAAGTGGGAGGAACGGCCGGTACCCGTTCACCGAAAGAACGTGCATAGATTTTGTTCGGTATGAGGTGAACGTATTCGCCGTAAATGGGCCACATCGGTTCGTGATAGCTGGAGAGCGCTTTGACGGTGAACGGTGAACGGTCAACAGTGAACGGTTATTATGCGCCTCAAATTCGTGAATATTTGGTCTCGTTCCTCCACCTCCTCGCGACGATCCCCTAAGTCCGACAGGCTCCCGCATGAGGGATGTAAAGGGTGAAGGAGACTGGATAGGTTCTAAATACCGAGGCTCCTGCGAAAGTCGTCACACCGGTGAAAACCGGTGTCCGGGAGTATCTTGATCCGCTTGAAATTACTGGATTCCGGCTTTTGCCGGAATGACGAGAACGCGGGTCATAAGAGTTTTGCAGGAGGCTCTACTAAGAAGGCTTTATCGGGCGGGATCAGAGAAGGTGACTTTCAGCGCCTCTATTGTGAGGCAGATGTTCCCGCCCTGTAAAGTCGATGGAGGAATGATCACTGATGGAGAACAAGAGAAGGCTCACGTTGAAACTCTGTTTTATCACATTCTGGATCGTTATGGGGTTGTTTTCCGTTGGTACTGCCTGGGCCGATTATTCGCTCAGGGATCTGGCGATCTATGCCCCCGCAACTGCCGGGAACTTGACCGTTGCCGAGCAGAAGGCGTGCGGGGACTACATTTACAGTTATGTATCAGTGCCGGGCGGCAGCAGCAAGACCAAATTCTACGGGTACAGTTCAACGACGGTGAATTCGCTCACGTCCTGGATGAATGCCCGTATGAACAACGGCAAATCCGATGTCCTGGTCATCGTGGACATGTGTCCGTCCGGGATTTTCGGCGGAGAAACCGATGATTCGCTGGCGGAGAGGTGGATGGATGCCGGCAATATGATTATCTGGACGGCATCCGAACCTTTCGGCATGTATGTGAATACAGGCGGCAATAAGCTCACTGCGGGCGCGGGCGCAGAAGGAGCCGGCAAGGTGTTGGACGTATCTGCTTCCGGCCTTTGCCGGGGCGGCGGGCTGCAGTTGCCGACCACTGCGGTGAAGGATTACGTCCATCCCGAGATCCCGACTTTTGACGGGCAGTACAACAGCGGGGATTACAGTATCAGTGCTTTTGTGCCTTATGAGGCACAGTACGCCCTGAAGTACGACAGTCTGTTTCTCGATGCGGCCTCTTCCGACTGGAATCACATGTCCTACTGGCGTCCGGAGGAGGTTTTTGCGGAGGACGGTGAGAATTATCAGTCGGATAACATCGTGTTAGTAAATGCCGATAATGGACGGTTCGGGCAGTTCTATTGCCTGGCGGGCAATAATGACCGCCGGAAAAAGGTTATTGCCCAAGTCCTGAACAACTGGGCAAGTCTCCCGTGCCGAACGCTGGTGGTCTCGAAGACCCCCGCAAACGGTGAGTTCGCCTCGATACAGGCGGCCCTCAATTTTGCCGACCGGCGAGACACCGTATTGGTAATGGAGGGTACGTACTACGAACAGGTAAAAATACCCAAGAGAGGAATCAAACTGGTAAGCGATTCCAGCAGCGGAGGAAGCGAGCTCATTTCATATGACAATTTTTCGCTGCCTCCGGAGACGGTAACCGATTTGAACGGCGCCGTAAAAACGGCCCTGGCGCTGCACAGGGACAGCAGGGCTGAAGACTACGGGAAGACGTCGAAGATGGTGCTGCGGCGTGCCGCCCGTACTATCATTGACGGTTTGTACCATCCGGATGAAGACCGGGAGCACGGCATTGTCAGCGCCCCGATGGTGGATTTCCCGAAGGGCTCAACGATCGGCACCCTGGTGGACGGCTTTACGATACAGAGAATGCCGCTCGTGAATCATCAGACGCCCGGCCATTCTCATGTGGTTCAGACCAGAGGCGGATCCGGAACGATGATCAATAATATCGTGCGCTGCAACGGAAGCAGCGGGCTGGGCAGTCATGCCCAGGTATGGGGCGAGGACCCCGACGAGCCGGATCACAGCCACCTCGATTTCCGTTATACCAATATCGAGTATGATGCTCATCCGGTTCTGATCAATAATGTGGTTCATAACAACGAGGGGAATAACCTTGGGAACAACCATTATTCCTACGCCATCATGTATAACAACGAGTGCTTTGAGTCCATATCCGTGCACGGACATGAGAGTCCGGGC
>JAZDGK010000054.1:0-8658 GCA_043806955.1 Pseudomonadota bacterium
GCGATGAGGCTCGGAGCATTCGACTACTTGACCAAGCCTGTCACGTCCGGAGAGATATTGATCTGTATCGAACGCGCTCTGGAATATCGGGATCTAAAGAGAGAGAATACCAATCTCAAGAAACAACTCGATAAACGATACGTTTCGGAGACGATTATCGGACATAGTGAAAAAATACAGGAAGTCTTTCGCCTGATTGAAAAGGTCGCGCAGACGGATTCTACAGTCCTTATTACGGGCGAGAGCGGAACAGGCAAGGAACTGGTGGCCCGCGCCGTACATCATCAGAGCGATCGCAAAGATAAACAATTTGTCCCCGTGAACTGTGCCGCCATCCCTGAAGACCTGCTTGAGAGCGAGCTCTTCGGACACGAAAAGGGAGCATTCACGGATGCCGTCCGCACCCGTATCGGAAGGTTTGAATTAGCCAACGGAGGCACTATTTTTCTGGACGAAATTGGGGACATGAGCCCGGGTCTGCAAGTCAAGGTACTGAGAGTCCTTCAGGAACGTCAATTTGAGAGGATCGGCGGTGTTCGGACGATCAAAACAGATATTCGTATCATTGCCGCTACCAACAGGAATCTTAAACAGGCTATGCAGGCCGGACGATTTCGGGAAGACCTTTATTACAGACTCAATGTAGTTCCTATTCGTATCCCGCCGCTCCGGGAACGAACGAGTGACATCCCCTTCCTGGCGCATCATTTCCTCGAGAAATTCAGCAAGTCCAAAAAAAGGAATATTAAGACAATATCCAAAGAGGTGCTGCAGCGGTTTACTACCTATCACTGGCCCGGCAATGTCCGGGAGCTCGAGCATATGATAGAAAGGCTCATCATACTCGCCGGCGGCGACCAGATTACCTCCAGTGACCTGCCCAAAAGACTGTGCAGCTACGAATGCGAAGAGAACGCTACCTGTGTGGAAATTCCCGAGGAAGGTATTTCCCTTTACGACGTCGTTGCCGAACTGGAGCGAAGCCTGATTGTTCAAGCCTTGGGGAAAAGCGGCTGGGTCAAGCAAAAGGCCGCCGATCTGCTTGGCATCAAACGAACCACTCTCATCCAGAAGATGAAGAAGCTCGATTTAATGGATCGCATTGATAATGCTATTCAGTACAAACTGGCGAATTAAAGCGGATGGGGCAGTAAACTTGAGTCCGGAAACGATAGTCTTCGGACGAAAACCGGATTAATAGTCGAAGTCGACCGTCGTGCCTCTTTTTATGATGTTCCTCCCCAGTCTGGTTCTGATCTGATCGATGGCCTTATCTGTTCGCTCCAGTTTTTCTTCGTGTTTTGCCTCGCTGAGCAGATTGTACTGTACGGTATTGTCCAATCGGGAAACACTCAAACCGATCAATCGAACGGGGCGATTCAGAGCGCAACGATCGAGGAGGTCCGCCACGGCATCAAAAAGAACCTGAGTTGCGCAGGCGGTCTCCGCCAGAGTGCGGCTTCTGGTTATCATTTTGAAATCATTATATTTGAGCTTTAGAGTCACGGTCCTGGCCCGTAGATCATGGCTGCGCAGGCGCTCCCCTACTTCCTCCGCCTGAGACATAAGCCACTTTCTAAGGAGTGACAGGTCCCGGGTATCCTCAAGCAGGGTGCATTCGCTGCCAATAGACTTAACAGGACTATGAGGACATACAGGCGAATCATCGATGCCCTGGGCCAGTTCGCGCAATCTCAGACCATACCGGCCGAGCCTGTTCTCCAGCAATTCCTCCGGGAATCGCATTATGTCGGATGCTTTTACGATACCCAGTCTCTCAAGCACCTCTTTTGATTTCGGACCGACTCCGGGCAGTTTCCCAACCGGCAGATCCTTCAGAAAAGCTTCCACTTCCTCGCCGCGTATGATCATAAACCCATCCGGTTTCTTCATGTCAGAGCCTATTTTGGCCAGAAACTTGTTGGGGGCGACACCGATGGAACAGGTGAGCGAGGTCTCTGCCCACACGTCCTGTTTTATCTTCTCTCCAACAGTGATGCAGTCCCCGTGCAGTCGTTCCGTCCCTTCCAGATCTATGAAAGCCTCATCTATGGAGACTTGCTCTACCAGGGGCGATATCCTTTTCAATATATCCATAATCCGGCAAGACGCTTCGCGATATCTTTCCATGCGCACTGGGAGAAAGATTCCGTGAGGGCATCTTCTTCTGGCTTCGAAAACAGGCATGGCCGAGTGCACGCCATATTTCCGGGCCTCATAGGAAGCCGTAGAAACCACCCCCCTGTTTGATCCACCGACTATGACCGGTTTCCCCCGCAGTTCCGGGTTGTCGACCTCTTCAACCGCAGCGAAAAAGGCATCCATATCAATATGCATTATGGTTCGCATAGACCGGTGCGACTCTTATACGCATCCGGAAACTGCCGTTTCCGGAGTCAGGCTGCCGGCAACCAGCTCTCTGCCGGATCAGCAAAAATCCAAAACAACCAATATCCTCACGCCTGCTTTTGTTCTTTTACTTTCGCTGCCCTCTTCATGTGCCGCTGCTGTGCCGAAAGGATGTTTTTTCGGAGTCGGATCGATTTTGGTGTTACTTCGACCATCTCGTCTTCCCCTATGAAGTGGAGAGCACGCTCAAGCGTCATGACCCGGGGAGGAGTGAGAATTACGCTTTCGTCCTTGCCTGACGCCCGCATGTTGGAAAGTTTCTTCTCCTTGGCAGGATTGACGTCTATATCGTTCTCTCTGTTATGTTCACCGATTATCATGCCCTCGTAAACCGGATCTCCGGGTACGACGAAGAGCTGTCCCCTCGGTTCCAGATTAAAAAGGGCATAGGCCACGGCATGGCCCTGACGGTCCGAGACTATGGAGCCTGTAAAGCGGGCGGGAAAATCGCCTCGATGCTGTTCATAGCCTGAAAAATACGAATTTACGATGCCGGTGCCTTTCGTATCGGTTAAGAACTCGTCCCGGTAGCCGATGAGAGCCCGTGATGGCACGCTGAATTCTATTCTCACCCTGCCGGTGCCCTTATTGACAAGATTGACCATCCTGCCCTTGCGTGAAGAGAGTTTCTCCGAAACCACGCCCAAAAAACATTCATCACAGTCGACGAACAGATGTTCTATCGGCTCAAGTCTTTCGCCCGCAGTGTATTTGTAAATCACTTCGGGACGTCCCGCCGAGAGCTCAAACCCTTCCCTGCGCACGGTTTCAATCAGTATGGCCATCTGGAACTCGCCGCGGCCCTTTACGGTGAAAACTTCGCGTTCATCCGTCTCCTCCACCTGTATGGCCACGTTCTTCAAGGTCTCCTTCATCAGCCTCTCACGGAGCTTGCTCGACTGTACGTATTTCCCCTCTTTACCGACAAAAGGCGAGGTGTTGATGGTGAATCTCATGAAGACCGTAGGTTCGTCGACGCTTATCCGTTTCAGCGGGATGGGGCACTCCCGGGTGCAGACGGTATCGCCTATCTTAACCGCTTCTATACCCGAAAGGACGGCGATATTCCCTGGTTCAACAAGCTCCACTTCCTTGAGCCCCATTCCCTCGTAGACTTGAAGCCGCGAGATCTTAAGCGGAATCTCTTCTCCCTGCTTGTTTACGCAAACAAGATTGTCGTTGGATCTGACTCTGCCGTTCGCAATCCGTCCTATGGCCAGGCGGCCCAGGTAATCCGAATACCCCAGGTCGGCAACGAGCATCTGAAACGGCTTTTCCGGGTGATAAGAAGGCGCCGGTACGTGCGCCAGTATGGCATCAAACAGCGGGTGGAGATTCTCCCCCTGTTCATCCAGGGTCTCCTGGACGATGCCGTCGCGTCCTATGGCATAAAGCAGGGGGAAGTCGAGCTGGTCTTCGGTCGCATCAAGATCTATGAAGAGGTCATATATCTCATCCAGGACCTCATCCGGACGTGCATCCTTGCGATCGATCTTGTTGATCACCACGATTATCTTCAGGTGCGCTTCCAGTGTCTTCTTCAGTACGAAACGAGTCTGTGGAAGCGGGCCTTCGGAGGCGTCCACCAGGAGCAATGCCCCATCAACCATGGCCAGAGCGCGTTCTACCTCCCCGCCGAAATCAGAGTGGCCGGGGGTATCCACAATGTTAATCTTCACTCCTTTCCAATTCACCGAGCAATTTTTCGCCGCAATGGTGATGCCCCTTTCCCGTTCGAGGTCCATAGTGTCCATCAGCCGCTCGTTTACTTCCTGTCCGGCCCGGAACAGCCCGCTTTGCCTGAACATGGCGTCAACAAGTGTAGTCTTCCCGTGGTCCACGTGGGCAATGATCGCAATATTGCGCAGTTTCTCATTAATTACAGGTCCGCTCATCTTTTGATACCGCTCTCCTTTAAAAAATAAAGGACTGAAACACCGGGACAGGGCATAGTCTTTCTCTCGAAAAACTCCCTGCCCGCCTAATGCGGTGCAGTCCCTTTCTCACTAAGTGGGTGTCTAAAAACTCTCCTTTTTTGTCCAATCTCTGCGTCAGGCTCGGATTCTAATCCTCAGAAGGCCAGGAAGCTAGGAAGCCAGGAGGCTGGGAAGCCGAAGCCAGAAAGCTGACCCGCTGGGATTGCCTCTCAGCCTTCTCGCCTCCCAGCATCCCAGCCTTCAAGGGTTAGAATCCTCGCCTTCCTTGACCTTGAAACAAAATTGAGAGTTCTTAGACACCCTCTTAAGATAACAGGCGGGTGAGAAAATGCACGATAATTACGTCATTGCATCGAAGCCCAAAGGCAGCTCAGCTTTCTGAAAGAACTTGTCTGTGGCTGAACAGAAAAGCGGGGAGGTGTGGGCCGGATATGTCTTTCTCGGGAAGGTGCAGTCACCTTCCCGAGAAAGCTCGACAAAACGACTTCCTCTTTGTGCTTGAGGGATTGCTAGATGTTGTCCCTCGTCTCAAAGACTATGGCGCTTCTCGTTCCACGATCGGTTTCATATTCAACGTAGTCTACATTTTCCCTTATCCCGGGCGCCCCTATTTCCGCCCAGGTTATCTGGTCCTTGTGAACCCGGGCGATACCGGCTTCGATGTGGTCGTACTTCTTCAATTCCTCCGGGATTGTCAGCGTCCAATAATCACCCGCCTTCTTCATCCGGTAGTCCTCCCATTTCCCTTTGGTGAGGGGCCTGGTCAGCCAGTCATTACCCTCCGGACCTGTCGCAATATTCGAGTCTTCTCCACAGGCAAAATACACCTGCCCGCCCTTCTGAGAACCCGCTATTGATTCAACCACGTTCTTATGTACCCAGAACTTGCCGTCTTTAGTAAAACTCCACTTGTCCGAGATTACTTTGCTGCTCTGGGTGGTGCTGCCGCTTTGGGTGCAAGTCTGCTTGCATTCCCCCGCGGTCACCGAGATAGGATACAGCCATGTTGCTATAATCAAGACCGCTATTAATGTGTTTTTTGCTTTCATTTCGTCTTTCTCCTTCCGAAGTTACAGGGTCCCGGGATACCCGCTCCCCGAAAACCGCTGTTCAAAACCAGTCAACAGGTCAGGGGGATGTGCCGCCACATCCCCCGCTATCCGTCCTGTCCTGCTATTTCAGAATAAACAGGATTCCATCCGCGATTACGTAACCGTCGGCATTGTCCGACAGCATCACGTTCCCGGATGTACCTGCGGCAAAAGGATACGTGCCGAGATATACCCAGCGCCCTCCGTTCGCCTGCTGATTAACGGGTATGGTCTCCGAAGCGCCGTCATAATTGATGGTGTACGGAGCATTGGTCGCCCGGTTTGTGTATGCGGTCCAGCGTGCATAGACATCGTAGTCACCGGGTGTGGTGATCTCCGGGGTCCAGGTAGCGGTGGCCGCACCGGTCCCTGCGGGACAGCTACGGTAATTCGAGGCATAATACCCCAAGGTGCTGGTCCCGGCAGTCCAAGTCCCGGCAAACGAAGCCGCGTCGTTATCCACTACGAAGGTGTCCGGATAATCGGCGATCGATTCCGGAGTCGTCTGAATCTGGAATTCGTAAACGGAATTCGCGCCGACCGGACCGTACTGTTTAGCTAACAGGATGTACTTGCCGGAAGCGAAGAAGTCCACAGGGTGCTCGTCCCAAATGGTTCCTTCGTCCCCTACCAGCCAGCCAAAACCGCCTTCCATGGCAAATACACGTGTGACACCCTGCCACGGGCCGTCAGGACTGTCCGCTACATAGACCCTCCAGTTGCTTGCATAAGTCCCTGCAAAGAACCGCATACCGTAAACCGGGACAGGCATTCCGTCTTCGCCGGCAATCTCATAGACAAAAACGCCGCCTCCCCAGTTGTTTCCAGTGGAGAGGTCGCCGTCGATCAATCTCCATCCGTTGCTGTTGTTCGTGCTGATGAGCGTGGCAGGGGTCTTCCACAGCAGCTCACCGCGAATGCCTTCTCCCTCCTTGGCCCCCACATCCGGACCGTTACCGCTATAGACGTCATTTACGCCGGCAATCGGTTCGGCGCCATCCACGCAGGGTGAATAGCCGTCAAGGTAGTAGTTGGCATCAAGATAGGGATTGCTGTCGATGATGTTGTCGCCGATGATCCCCTTGTATGCAAATCCGGACATCACATAGAAGCAGTTCGTGGATGCCGTAACGTCGGCCGTCCGTGCTACCTGTATGGAATCCGCAACCACGTCGGCATCTGCATCATTACTCAAGACCACGGAGTAGGTCCCGGGCTCGAAATGATAAGTGCCGAGCACGTTCCATAGACTTCCGCCCGTTGTCTGATTGACCCGAACGGTTTCGGAGCCTTCATGATAGTAGATGGTATAAGGGGCATTGGTGGCATAAGCTGCCGGCCACCATGCGTACACGTTATAGTTTCCTGCCGCACTGATGGTGAAATTCCAAGTGCAGGTCTCGGAACCATCGCCCATCGGACCCACGAGATAATCGGTGCCGGCAAATCCCGTCAACTCAGCGGCCGAATACCAGTTCTCCGTGGCCTCAGCCGCGGCATTATCCACCGTGGCCACTGTTGCCAAGCCCGGTGAAATCCCTCTGGGCAGGCGATAGAATATATTGTTTCGTATATCCGCCCGGCTCCAGCCATCCACATAGACACCATCGCCCGGACCCTGATTTATGGGGCCGCCGCCGCCGTCCGAACGTCCCACGATGGTATTGTGATAGACCCGGCAGTCCGACCCGCTCAAAAGCGCGATCTCGTTGTGCAACCCGGCAGGGTCATGAAGCACGTTGCGAACGATGTCGAGATTACTGCTTCCGATCGTCAACTGACCGCCGCCCCAGGAGGCATTGCTGTAGATGTTGCATTCCTTGATGCTGCCCACGCAGCCGCCCATCATTATGCCCCAGTGAGGGCTGTTACAGATGGTCGTACCCTTGAAGGTTATGTCGCATCCACTGATATTCATGCCTACTGTGCCGTCCGTGCCGTTGTTGTCAAAGACACTGTTCTGGATGTTGAGTACGGCCCCGCCGCTGGCGACTATCCCCGGCTTCGCGCTCTTTGTGACGTTGCATCCATACATGGTAAGCACGGTGCCGCTGCCGCTGGTCTCGATATTCGGTGAACCCACGGTATAGGCCAGGTTACACCCGGTCAGGATCGCATCTGCGCCCTGCACCGTAATATTCGGGCCGGATCCGCACTGGCTGGCATGATCAAGAGTGCAGTTCTCAAGCGATGCCGATGTGCCTGCGTCAAGAACACTGATATTGGTCCTGCCGCTGTAGCTTATGGTCGAATTCCTGACGGCCGCTGACGAACCGCCCAGAACCGACATCCCGGTCGTGCAACTCGTGCCGTTATGATCAAGAGTACAGTCGTCGATCATACCGGCGACAGAACCTCCGACCACGGTAATGCCGGGCATACGGTTATAATCGACAAAGCAGCCGCGAATCTCGGTTACCCGTGAACCGCCTTCTATGGCAAGACCGGCTGCACTGTTTTCCGAGATCATGTTTCCGGATTCAAGCGTTACCACAACACCACCTGAATGGCCTATGCCTGCCGCGCCGTTGTTGTGAAGATCATTGTCGATGATTTCACCGACCGTCGCACCGGCAGTAAGGCCGATACCGGCTGCGCCGTTCTGATATGACTCGTTCTCCTCAATGAGGCCTATATCTGAGGAGATATTTCCGATACCGGCCGCCCCATTATTGGCCAGTATATTGCCTGATTCAACACCTACCGACACGCGGCCTTGTGAGCCGTCGTGCCCGATACCGGCGGCAAGATTGTGATGGAGATAATTATCTGTTATCTCATCTACCGCCGCACCCATCTGCATGCCGATTCCTGCCTCGGCGTTCTCGTATGACTCGTTGGCTGCAATCACGCCGATGTCCGAAGACATGTTGCCGATGCCGGCCATCCCGTTATTATGGATGGTATTGCCGGATTCAATGTCTACCGAGACTCGGCCTTCGGTGCCGTCATGACCGATACCGGCCATCCCGTTATGGTGGAGATGATTGTTTGTGATCTCGGTCACTGCCGTACCCTGGCAAAGCCCGATACCGGCTCTCCCATTCTGGTATGCCTCGTTGGCCTCGATCAGCTCGCAGCCGCCGCCACGGATGCCGATACCGGCATCGTCATTGTCATAGCACGTGTTGCCGCTGATCTCGACAGCATGGGCCCCGTTGAGCCCGATACCGGCCCCGTTTTTCTCCGGATCACCGATACCATCCACCATACCGCCACCA